>NZ_JBMRBK010000054.1:0-105434 GCF_057351765.1 Trinickia sp.
CGCGAGCGCGGCGCGGCCCATGCGGGCACGGGCAAATGAGCACAGTGAGAGACCGACGATGAACGAGCAGCACCTGATCGAGATGGCCAACCGCATCGGCGAGTTCTTCGAGTCGATGCCCGATCGCGACGAGGCCCTCGCCGGCATCGCCGAGCATATCCGCTCCTTTTGGGAGCCGCGCATGCGACGCGTCCTACTGAACGCGCTCGACGCGGCCAGTGCGTCCACGATGCGCGAGATCGTTCGCGAGGCGCTTTCGCTGCGCCGCGCCGAACTCGAGCCGCGCGCCACCGCTTTCGTGACTTCACTTTAGGGAACCCATATGAAGATCTGTGTATATGGCGCCGGCGCGATTGGCGCTTACATGGGCGCACAGCTTGCGCTGGCCGGTGCCGATGTGAGCTTCATCGCGCGTGGCCCTCATCTCGCGGCCATGCAGAAAAATGGCGTCCGGCTTCAAACGGAAGAGGGCGAGCGTGTGGTCAACGTGCGGTGCACGTCCGATCCGCGCGAGCTTGGCGAGCAGGACTACGTCATCGTCGCACTCAAGGCGCATTCCGTGGCCGGCGTCGTCGACGCAATGCAGCCGTTGCTGGGCCCGAATACCGCGATCGTGACGGCCATCAACGGCATCCCGTATTGGTACTTCTATCGCCATGGGGGCGTATTCGCCGGCACCATGCTCGACAGCGTCGATCCGGGCGGCACGCAATGGAAACGCCTCGGGCCCGAACGCGCGATCGGCTGTGTGCTGTATCCGGCTGCGGAGATCGTCGAGCCCGGTGTCGTACGCCATGTCTACGGCAAGAAGTTTCCGATAGGCGAGCCGAGCGGCGAGAAAACCGAGCGCATCCTCGCGTTGCAGGAAATGATGGTGGCGGCCGGCTTCGATGCGCCGATCCGTGACGACATCCGCGATGAAATCTGGCTCAAGCTCTGGGGCAATCTCTGCTTCAATCCGATCAGCGCATTGACGCATGCGACGCTCGACGTCATCACGAGCAACCCCGGCACGCGTGCCGTGTCCCGAACGATGATGCTCGAGGCAAAGTCGATTGCGGATCGCTTCGGAGTGCATTTCCGCGTCGATGTGGAGCGGCGCATCGACGGTGCGGGCGCCGTTGGGGCGCACAAGACTTCGATGCTTCAGGATCTCGAGTCCGGCCGTCCGATGGAAATCGATCCGTTGCTGACCGTCGTGCAGGAGATGGGCCGCCTCGTTGGCCAGGCGACCCCGATCATCGACACCGTTCTCGCGTTGATCAAGCTCCGGGAGCAAACGGCGCAGCACGCGCTTGCGCAGACAGCCGCCCGGGCCGCCTCGCAGCCTCCCGGCGTCACGCAAGGGGCTCGCGCGGCGTAACGCATCGTAGGGGAACTGCTTCCCGGCCGATTCCCGCCAGCCTTTTTTCTCTCCCGCACCCCGTTGCCGCGCCTGCGGCGACGGTGTCCGCATCCCGAAGTCCGCCTGATTCCCTTTTTGGTGCAAGCGATTACCCGCTGACATCCGTGCGGCGCGGTATCCTGTCGGTCGTGCGTCGCCCGGTACTCCGCGTGCGTGGGGCTCCTCCTCGTACGCGTGTCGCTGAAACAACGGATCGCGGCGATGCCGTGAAATATCACATACAAAATATTGACGGCCGCCGCGTCGCAGCATTACCATGGCTACCATCTGATCAAACTTCTCCTGGAGTGGGAAATGGAACTGGTGGAACTTCCGAACTTGTCGTTGCTTTCGCTCGCGGCCGTCGGTCTTGGCAGCCTCGTTACCTACTTGATTTCGCAATGGCTGCCCGCATCGGTCGCGGATCTCGCGGCCAAACACGGGCGTTTCGTCGGCCTGGGCGAAGTGGAGGGCGCCGGCGTGCACGCTGGGGCACGCCCGGGGCGGACTCGTGAGGCACTAAATGTCGTCAGAACTGCTAACTAAAACTACCGCTTCACCGCTCACGCTTTCGCTGAAATCGATCGGCGCGAGCGTCAGCTTGCGCGATCAGGCTTATGCGATGCTGCGCAAGGCGATTGCGGACGCCGATATCTACGCGACGCGGGAGCCCGTGAGGCTCGATGAGCGCATGCTGAGCGAAACGCTCGGCGTCAGCCGAACGCCGATTCGGGAAGCGATGACGCTGCTCGAACAGGAGGGTTTTTTACGCACGGTTCCGCGCCGCGGGATTTACATCGTGCGAAAGAGCCGGCGCGAGATCGTCGAAATGATCCAGATGTGGGCCGCACTCGAGAGCATGGCGGCGCGCCAGGCGACGCTGCACGCGACGGACGAGGAAATCGCCCGTTTGCGCCGCATGTTCGACAACTTCCGCGATACGACTCCCGCCGAGCATATCGAAGAGTATTCGGATGCGAACATCGCGTTCCATCAGGCGATCGTCGAACTGTCGAAATCGCAGATCATCCTCGAAACGATCAAGAACATCTTCGTGCACGTCCGGGCGATCCGGCGAATGACGATTTCGCAAAGCGACCGTGCCGCTCGCTCGATCGTCGACCATCTGCGCATCATCGAAGCGCTCGAAAAACGCGATACCGAGCTGGCGGAGCGACTCGTCCGTCAACATTCACTCGATCTGGCCGATTACGTCGACGCGCATTGCGATTTTCTCGACTGATCGCGCGGCCCGGGTTCAGGCGTGCTTCGCGGTCAGCGCGCCAACCCGGGTAATCTGCTCGAGCAATGCCGCGCCTTCGTCGATCAGGAAACGCTTGAAGGCTTCCGCAACGGGAGGCAGGCGTTTGTTCTTGCGGTGCACGACATACCAGTTGAGCATGACGGGGAAGCCCTCGACGTCGAGCACGACGAGATTGCCGACTTGCAATTCGAGACTGATCGTGTGAGCCGACAGGAAAGCGATGCCCATACCCGCGATCACGGCTTGCTTGATCGTCTCGGTGCTCTTGATCTCCATGGCCACCTTCGGGTGCTCGAGCCGGCCGGAGAGTCCCTCTTGCATCGAATTCCAGGTGTCCGAGCCGCGCTCGCGCACAATGAACGGCTCGTCGGCCAGTTGTGCCATGGTGATGAAGCGTTTCGACGCGAGCGGATGCGTCGGTGCCGCGACGATGACATAGGGATGGGGCGCGAACGGCTCGGTCGTGACGTCCATATTGACCGGCGGGCGGACCATGACCGCTAAGTCGGTCTGATTCGTCGATAACTGCTGAAGCAATTCCTCGCGGTTGTGGACCGCGAGATTGAATGTCACCCCGGAATAGCGGCGTGTGAACTCGGCGAGCAAACGTGGAAAGAAATAATCGCCCGCGCTGATGACGGCGACATTGAGCGTACCGCCGGAGATACCTTTGAGCTGGCTCATCGCTTCGTCCTCCTGCTGGAATTGCTGAAGGATCGTGCGGCTGAACTGCAGCATTTCGGTGCCGGCCGGCGTCAGGTAGATTTTCTTCCCAAGCTGTTCGAAAAGAGGCAACCCCGCGTGCTCTTCGAGTTGAGCAACCTGCGTGGAGACCGCCGGCTGCGTCAGATGAAGCTCCTCTGCGGCACGTGAAAAGCTCAGGAGGCGGGCAACCGTTTCGAAGACCTTCAGCTGCCGAAGCGTTGCATTTCTGATAGTCATGGCCGAAGCGGGTCCATAAGCAAAACTGGATCGTCATCGTAACAAACTTCAGGTTTTCCTAACTTAGCAAAGACCCTATGCGTCGGCCCCTTTTGCCGACGAAACGCACTTTGCGCACATTAGGGATAACACCCGGCAGGAGCGACCTGACTTGCGTAGGCGAGAGACCGGCAATCCCGCAACGTGTTGCGCCGTGGGCCCCGAGCCGTGCTCGGGCGGTCCATAAGTGAAAGTGAATCGAGACGGTAACAAACTTTGATTATCGGTAATTCATCGCTGCCCCTAGCATGCGTCTATGCAATCAGGCTTTGTCATCGAACAGGAAAGCGCGCATCGGCGCCGCGCCGCGCAGCAAGGCGGCTCGAGCCCCGGCGCGAGTCTGTCACGTCGATGCCGTCGGCCGGTTGCCTTTTCACTCATCGCATTCAAGGGCTCAGGCACTCACTCGATTTTATAAATGATTCATAAAGAATGAATGAATTAAGAGTGTAGGCCCGTTGCGCCTCTCGCTTTTCAATAATTAGATGGATGGAGACGAAGCAAATGGACGGAAACGTTGCATTTTGGAAGGGCAGGTGGTCTCAGCTGTTCATCGGCATGCTCTGTATGGCACTCGTGGCCAACCTTCAGTACGCGTGGACACTGTTTGTCGCACCGATGCAGGCGCGGCACCATTGGGAACCTGCGTCGATCCAGCTGGCTTTCTCGATCTTCATTCTGACCGAGACCTGGCTCGTTCCCGTGGAAGGGTGGCTCGTGGACCGCTTCGGCCCGCGGCCGGTGGTGGCGCTCGGCGCGGTTTGCGCGGGCCTGGCATGGGTCATTTATTCGTTTGCCACCACGCTGCCTGAGCTCTATGCAGCCTCGGTCATCGCCGGAGTCGGGGCGGGATGCGTCTATGGTACGTGTGTCGGCAATGCGCTGAAGTGGTTCCCCGATCGCCGCGGTCTCGCGGCGGGGCTCACTGCCGCCGGTTTCGGTGCGGGTGCGGCCGTCACCGTGATTCCGATCGCCAACATGATCACGCGCTCGGGCTACGAACACACGTTCTTCTTCTTCGGCATTCTGCAAGGCGCCTCGATCTTCGTGCTCGCCATGCTGCTCGCCAAACCGACGGGCCGCGGCGCGGTCGCGCCCAAGCGCAAGTTCGCGGTCACGAAGGTCGACTACACGCCTGGTCAGATGGCTCGTACGCCGGTCTTCTGGGCCATCTATATCTCGTTCGTCGCTGTGGCGGCCGGCGGGTTGATGGCAACGGCGCAGATCGGGCCGATCGCCAAGGATATGGGCCTGGCGCGCTTGCCGATGACGCTCTTCGGGCTGACGTTGCCGCTGCTGACGATGACGCTTTCGATCGACAACATCTGCAACGGCTTCACGCGGCCGCTGTGCGGCTTCGTCTCGGACAAGATCGGCCGTGAAAACACGATGTTCATCGTCTTCATCGGTGAAGGCCTCGCGCTGCTCGGCCTCATGCAGTACGGCACGAACCCCTATGCGTTCATGACGTTCGCGGCGCTGATCTTCCTGTGCTGGGGCGAAATCTTCTCGATCTTCCCCGCCATCTGCGCGGACACGTTCGGCAGCAAATTCGCCGCGGGCAATGCGGGGCTGCTCTATACAGCCAAAGGTACCGCGTCGCTGCTCGTGCCGCTCGCATCGATCCTGGCCTCCGCCGGCGGATGGAACGCGGTGTTCCTGGTGTCGGCCGCCATCACGATCACTGCGGGGGTCGCGGCGAAATTCCTGCTTGCCCCCATGCGCTCGCGTTGGATCGAGGCGCAGGGGGAGGGTGAATCGTTCGTTGCGGCACCTCGTTCGTCGTCGTCGCTGACGCATTGATCGCAGGCTAATGGGCGCCTTGCTCGGTTTCGGGCAAGGCGCCCAATGTTTTTGGACGGACGGATTGCGCGAGCTCGACTCGCGCGCAGCACTAACAAGACACGGCAAGCCTCGGCAAGTAACAAGCCTCGACAAGTAACAAGCCCCGGCAAGTAACAAGCTCCGGCAAGTAACAAGCAACAAAAACGCCGCGCGATGAATGCGCGGCGTTACGAGAAAAGATTAGGAGTACTGATGAATACCGGATCAGGCGCCGGCGAGCATGGGCAAGCTGTAATCGGTCTGGACCTGCGTATCGCGCGCGCGGACCTGCACGACGGAGGGGCGGTTCGTTTCCATGTGGATCGCCGTGTCGAGAATCGGCAGCGGCTCGGGGCGCTGCGCGTTTTTCCTCGTCAGGATGGCGTGGCTCAGGAATTCCGGGCTGTAGGCCTTGAGCAGATGCGGATGGTGAGTCTCGATGTACGTCACGATCCGCATCGCTTCGTCCTCGATGCAGGCAAGCGATGCAAGCGTGCGCGCATCCCACCGAAAGCGCAGTCCCAACTCCTCAAACGCCATGTTGTAGGCGCACACATGCGCGTGCAGATCGGCCTCGGCCTCGCGCCCCTCGATGAATGCCTGGCTCATAGCCCTTTCCTCCGGATCGATGAATCGGTGAATCGATGATTTGACTAGAGCATAAAGCGCCGATTGGATAGTCGATAGTTAAAGTTTTATTGGAAAACCATAAGGCAATACATATGGATACCCACGCCAGCCGCGCTGCGGCGGCCTCGCTGCAACGACCCGCCCCTCTTTCCTCGCGTAGCCACTGCATCGGAACGCTTGGGTCTGGTAGATATCTGATATACAGTATTGAGAATATCGAAGAGGCGAGGGGACAGAGAGCCATGGAGAGGGAAGCTGAGAGCCGCGGTGTACCGGCGGCATTGACGTTGGCGCCGATCGGCGCCTCGGCGTCGCTGCGCGACCAGGCCTACGCGAGCCTGAAGCGTGCGATTGCCGAGACGGACATTTACCGTTCGCACGAGGCGGTCCGCCTCGACGAGAAGGAGCTGGCCGAGGCGCTCGGTGTAAGTCGTACGCCCGTGCGCGAGGCCATGACGTTGCTCGAACAGGAAGGGTTCTTGCGGACCGTGCCGCGGCGCGGCGTCTACATCCTGCGCAAGACCAAGCGCGAGATCGTCGAGATGATCCACATGTGGGCGGCGCTCGAAAGCATGGCCGCGCGTCTCGCGACGCTGAGGGCGACCGACGAGGACCTCGCGCGGCTGCGGCGGCTCTTCGACGACTTCGGCGAGACGGCGCCCGCGGACCAGGTCGAGGAGTACTCCGAGGCGAATATCGCGTTTCACCAATCGCTCGTCGAGTTGTCGGACTCGCCGGTTCTCATCGAAACGGTCAAGAACATCTTCATGCATGTGCGCGCGATCAGGCGCATGACGATCGCGCGCAGCGATCGCGCCTCGCGCTCGATCGGCGATCACATGCGAATCATCGAAGCCCTCGAGGCGCGCGATACCGAGCGCGCCGAGCGCCTCGTAAGACAGCATTCGCTCGATCTCGCGGCGTTCGTCGAGGCGCATTGCGACTTCCTCGATTGAAGCAGCGGTATCGGTAAAGCAACGGAATCAGGGCGAGCTCGAGAGGCGGCTCGCTTGTGCACCGCAACCGAAAAACGGTCAGCGGTGGGTCGCGTCGAGGGCTGAGGGGAATCGCACTGCAGCAACGTTCAACGGGCCGCAAAAAAAGCCTTGACTAATACTGTGTGTGGAATATTGTATATCACCAGAAACACCAAACATCTGCGCCAAGGAGGCAAGACATGGCAGAAGTCGTTGGGACGATCGAGCCGGAGACGATCCCCGCTACCGAAACACCGCCGATGACCGACGGCTTTCATCTCGTCATCGACGCATTCAAGCTGAACGGCATCGAGACGATCTACGGGTTGCCGGGCATTCCCGTGACCGACCTTGCGCGTCTCGCGCAAGCCGAGGGCATGCGGGTCATCAGCTTCCGACATGAGCAAAACGCAGGCAACGCCGCGGCAGCCGCGGGTTATCTCACGCAAAAGCCAGGGCTTTGCCTGACGGTTTCGGCGCCTGGCTTTTTGAACGGATTGACCGCACTTGCCAATGCGACGACGAACTGCTTTCCGATGATTCTCGTGAGCGGCTCGAGCGAGCGCGAAATCGTCGATCTGCAGCAGGGCGATTACGAGGAGATGGACCAGCTCAATATCGCGAAGCCGCACGCGAAGGCTGCATTCCGCGTCCTCCATGCGGAAGACATCGGCATCGGCGTGGCCCGCGCGATTCGTGCGGCCGTCTCGGGCCGTCCCGGCGGTGTTTATCTCGATCTGCCCGCCAAGCTCCTGGCGCAGACCATGGATGCCGCGGCCGGCCGGAAATCGCTCGTGCGCGTGGTCGATGCCGCGCCGCGCCAATTGCCCGCGCCGGAATCGGTGAGCCGGGCGCTCGAATTGCTCAAGCGCGCCAAGCGTCCGCTGATTCTGCTCGGCAAGGGCGCGGCCTATGCGCAGGCCGACGCCGCCGTCCGAGAGCTGGTCGAGAAATCGGGCATTCCCTATCTGCCGATGTCGATGGCCAAGGGCCTGTTGCCTGACAATCATCCGCAATCGGCGTCCGCGGCGCGTTCTTTCGTGCTCGCCGAATCGGACGTGGTCATGTTGATCGGCGCGCGCTTGAACTGGCTGCTCTCGCACGGCAAGGGCAAGACCTGGGGCAGCCCGAAACAGTTCATTCAGATCGATATCGCTCCGACCGAAATCGACAGCAACGTGGCCATCGCGGCACCGGTGATCGGCGATATCGGCTCGTGCGTCGCGGCGCTCGCCGAAGGCATTGGCGCGGATTTCCCGAAGCCGGCGGCCGATTGGCTCGCAGCCGTGGCCGAACGCAAGAACAAGAACCTGACGAAGATGGCGGCCACGCTCGCGGCCGATCCCACGCCGATGAACTTCCACAGCGCGCTGAGCGTGCTGCGCGACGTCGTCAAGGCCAACCCCGACATCACGATCGTCAATGAAGGCGCCAATACGCTCGATTACGCGCGCAGCATCATCGACATGTACCAGCCTCGCAAGCGGCTCGACTGCGGCACGTGGGGAATCATGGGTATCGGCATGGGCTTCGCGGTGGGCGCTGCCGTCGAAACCGGCAAGCAGGTCATCGCGATCGAGGGCGACAGCGCCTTCGGCTTCAGCGGTATGGAAGTCGAGACGATCTGCCGCTACGACCTGCCCGTGTGCATCGTCGTGTTCAACAACAACGGCGTTTATCGCGGCACGGACGTCAACCCGTCGGGCGGAAAAGACGTCGCGCCGACGGTGTTCGTCAAGGGCGCGCGCTACGACAAGATGATGGAAGCGTTCGGTGGCAAGGGCTATCACGTGACGACCACGAAAGCGCTCCAACAGGCACTCGACGAAGCGATCGCGGTCGGCAAGCCGGTGCTCATCAACGCCGTCATCGACGAATCGGCGGGCACCGAAAGCGGCCGGCTGACCAACCTCAATCCGCAAAGCGCGGCAAGCAAGAAATAACGCTCGAGATTCCCATACATCAGGAGAAAAAAATGAGCCTTCCGTTAGACGGCATCAAGATCATCGATTTCACGCATGTTCAGGCCGGCCCCGCCTGCACGCAGCTGCTCGCCTGGTTCGGTGCGGACGTGATCAAGGTCGAGCGCCCGGGCGCCGGCGACGTGACGCGCAATCAGCTGCGCGACATTCCCGACGCTGACGCGCTGTACTTCACGATGCTCAACAGCAACAAGCGTTCGCTGACGCTCGACACCAAGAAGCCCGAGGGCAAGGCGGTGCTCGAAAAGCTGATCCGCGAATCGGACGTCCTCGTCGAGAACTTCGGCCCCGGCGCACTCGATCGCATGGGCTTTTCGTGGGAGCGCATCAAGGAGCTCAATCCGAAGATGATCGTGGCATCGGTCAAAGGCTTCTCGGAGGGGCATCACTATTCCGATCTGAAAGTGTATGAGAACGTCGCCCAGTGTGCGGGCGGCGCCGCCTCGACGACCGGCTTCTGGGACGGCCCGCCGACGATCAGCGCGGCCGCGCTCGGCGATACCAACACCGGCATGCATCTTGCGATCGGCATCCTGACGGCGATCATCGGCCGCCAGAAGACGGGCAAGGGGCAAAAGGTGGCAGTCGCGATGCAGGATGCGGTGCTGAACCTGTGCCGCGTCAAACTGCGCGATCAGCAGCGTCTCGAGCGCGTGGGCTTCCTGAAGGAGTACCCGCAGTATCCGCACGGCACGTTCACCGACGTCGTACCGCGCGGCGGCAATGCGGGCGGCGGTGGGCAGCCGGGCTGGGTGCTCAAGTGCAAGGGCTGGGAGACGGATCCGAACGCCTATATCTACTTCACGGTCCAGGACCATGCGTGGGAACCGATTTGCCGCGCCCTCGGCCGTCCGGAATGGATCAACGATCCCGACTACATGACGCCGGAGGCCCGTCAACCGCATATCTTCGACATCTTCGGCAAGATCGAAGAGTGGCTTGGCGACAAGACGAAGTTCGAAGCGGTCGACATCCTGCGCAAGTTCGACATTCCGTGCGCGCCGGTGCTCAGCATGAAGGAGCTGGCTTATGACGAATCGATGCGCAAGACGGGTTCGATCGTCGAAGTGCCGCACAAGGTACGCGGCACCTACCTGACGGTTGGCAGCCCGATCAAGTTCTCGGACCTCAAGCCCGAGATCACGTCGTCGCCGCTGCTCGGCGAGCACACGGAGGAGGTTCTGCAACAGCTTGGCTATACCCAGGAACAGATCTCCCAAATGAAGGAGATCGGTGCCGTCTGACGGTCTGCGCGAAAGCGGCGGGGGCGGTCGATATACTGCCCCCGTCAATACGAATGGGATATGCGCCATGAAAACGACAGTCGATTTGCAGCAGTTGCTTTCGGTTATCGGCGATGCGGTCGTCGTCTCGGACGCCGAGGGCAGCATCACGTTGTGGAACCCCGCGGCCGAACGCATGTTCGGCTTCACGGAGCAAGAGGCGCTCGGCCAGTCGCTCGATCTGATCATCCCTCAACGCTTGCAGCAGCGTCATTGGGACGGCTATCGGAAGACGATGGAGACGGGCCAGACGCGCTACGGCAACGACGTGTTGAAGGTACCGGCCGTGCACAAGGATGGCCGTGCGCTGTCGATCGCGTTTACGGTCGCGCTGCTTCATTCGGCTGACGGCGCATTGACGGGGATCGTCGCGGTGATTCGCGACGAGACGAGCCGCTTCCAGGAAGATCGCAATTTGCGCAAAAGGCTCGCGGAGCTCGAAGCGCGCGCTGGCGCGTGAAGCGCGGCTCGGCCGGCAAGCCGCACGCGATGCGGGAGAGCACAACGAAGGGGCGTGTGATGCAGGTGGAAATACTGGGCCGGTTTCGGCTCGAGCTGTCGGCGAGGCAACTGATCGACAACGGCGGATGGACAGCCTTCGCGGCGGTGCGCGATGCGGCGGACGGCGAGCCGCAGGAGCATGTGAGCCTGCTGCCGTTTCAGCGGGTCGTCGACGATGCGGTCTTCGCGAGCGAAGCCGCCGCGCTCGCGGCGGCGCGCCGGGCCGCGATGGCGCTCGTCGTCTCGGCTGGATCGTCGCGCTGACGGACTCGCACACCGCCGACCGACTGGGAATGCGGCACCTTGCGCCATCGCAATCGGCGCTGATCGATACGAATGAATATTGGAGACAGGAAGTGGGCAAGGCATTGAAGGGGGTGCGTGTCCTCGATTTCACGCATGTGCAGTCCGGGCCAACCTGCACGCAGCTACTGGCCTGGTTTGGCGCGGACGTCATCAAGGTCGAGCGGGCAGGAGCGGGCGACGTTACGCGCGAACAACTGCGCGACATTCCCGATGCCGACAGTCTTTACTTCACGATGCTCAATCACAACAAGCGTTCGGTGACCATCGACGCGAAGCATCCCGAAGGCAAGAAAGTGCTCGAGGCATTGATCCGGAAATGCGACGTGCTCGTCGAGAACTTCGCGCCGGGCGCGCTCGAGCGCATGGGCTTCGGCTGGGAGCGCATACAGGAGTTGAATCCGCGCATGATCCTCGCTTCGGTCAAGGGCTTCGGGCCGGGACCGTACGAGGACTGCAAGGTCTATGAAAACGTCGCCCAGTGCGTGGGCGGCGCGGCGTCGACTACGGGTTTCGACGATGGGCCACCCGTCGTCAGCGGAGCGCAGATCGGCGATAGCGGCACCGGGCTGCATCTCGCGCTCGGCATCGTGACGGCGCTTTACCAGCGCACCGTTACGGGCCGCGGACAGTACGTGCTGGCGGCCATGCAAGACGCCGTGCTCAACCTTTGCCGCGTGAAGCTGCGCGATCAGCAGCGCCTGGATCGAACCGGTGTACTGCGCGAGTATCCGCAGCATCCCGCGGGCACCTTCGGTCCGGCCGTGCCGCGTGCGGGCAATGCGTCGGGCGGCGGCCAACCGGGCTGGATCCTGCGCTGCAAGAACTGGGAGTGGGATTACAACGCCTACATCTATTTCATTGCGCAGGCGCCCGTGTGGGGCAAGATCTGCAACGTCATCGGCAAGGAGGAGTGGGTCACCGATCCCGATTACGCGACCCCCGATGCGCGGTTGCCGCGACTCAAGGATATCTTCGCCGAGATCGAACGGTGGACCATGAGCAAGACCAAGGTCGAGGCGATGCAGATTCTGAACCGCTACGACATCCCGTGCGGTCCGGTGCTGTCGATGAAGGAGATCGCGGAGGACGAGTCGCTGCGCAAGACGGGCACGATCGTCGAGGTCGATCATCCGGTGCGCGGGTCGTACCTGAGCGTCGGTAACCCGATCAAGCTCTCCGACAGCCCGACCGTCGTCACGCGCTCGCCACTGCTTGGCGAGCATACGGACGAAGTCATGGCGGAGCTCGGATTTTCTGCCGATCAGATTGCGGAGCTGCGCGCGGCAGGCGCGATCTGATCGGAACTGCACCGGCGAAATGCGGCGGCCCGCTCGGCGGGCCGCGCATCGCGCCGCGTTGCAACGGGCGGGCATTGCGTTGCATCGCATCGGCTCGCCCGACAAGCCCAATTCAACTTCAGGAGATATCCCGATGAGTTCGTGGATACGCTTTCACTCGTCCGGCGGAAGCGTCGGCTTCGGTGTACTCGAAGACGATTGCGTGGCCGAGTACGAGGGCGATATGTTTGGCGCGGCTCGTGCGACCGGATCCCGGCGGCGGCTCGAGGACGTGCGGCTCGTGAGCCCGTGCGCGCCGACCAAGGTCATCGCTTTATGGAACAACTTTTACGCGCTGGCCGAAAAGCTCGGCAAGGCGGCGCCTTCGCATCCGCTGTTTCTGATCAAGCCTCCGATGTCCGTGATCGGCCCGGGGCAGCCGATCCGGCGGCCGACCGGCTACGGCGGCAAGATCGCTTATGAGGGCGAACTCGGCATCGTGATCGGCAGACAATGCCGCGACGTGTCCGTCGACGAGGCCGCGGCCTGCATCTTCGGCTACACCTGCATCAACGATGTCACGGCTGTCGAGCTGCTCAACGAGGATCCCAACTTCGCACAATGGTGCCGGGCGAAGGGGTTCGACACGTTCAGCTGCATCGGCCCGGCCATCCGCACCGATTTCGACTGGCGCAACGCCCATGTCGTGACGCGCCTCGACGATGTCGAGCGGCAGAATTATCCGCTGGCGGACATGATTTTTTCGCCCGAGGCACAGGTGAGCATGATCTCGCATGACATGACGCTGATGCCGGGCGATGTCATCGCGTGCGGGACGTCTGTGGGCGTGGGTTCCATCAAGGATGGTGCCGAGGTCAGCGTGTCGATCGAGGGCATCGGCGCCCTGTCCAACGTGCTTGGTGCGAGGGGCTGATATGGCGATGACCATTGCGGTGCCGAAAGAGGTGCATCCGGGCGAGCGGCGCATCGCCGCCACGCCCGAGACAGTCGCACAATTGCGCAAGCTCGGCTATGAAGTGAGCGTCGAAACGGGAGCGGGTGCGGCGGCCGCGTTCGATGACGAAGCGTATCGCGCGGCGGGTGCTCGGATCGTCACCGATGCGCGCGCCCTATGGAACGAGGCCGATGTCGTCGTCAAGGTCCGGCCGCCCGAGCACCATCCGGCGCTTGGGGTCGACGAGGCCACGCTCCTCGGACCGGGCGCGACGCTCATCGGCTTTCTCTGGCCTGCGCAGCATCCCTCGCTCGTCGATGCGCTGGCCGCTCGCGGCGCCAATGCGCTCGCGATGGATTGCGTGCCGCGTATTTCGCGCGCGCAAAAGCTCGATGCGCTGAGTTCGATGGCGAACATGGCCGGCTATCGCGCGGTGATCGAAGCCGCGTATCGCTTCGGCCGGCTTTTTACCGGTCAGATCACGGCCGCGGGCAAGATGCCGCCCGCGAAGGTCATGGTCATCGGCGCCGGCGTGGCGGGTCTCGCCGCGATCGGTGCGGCGCGCGGGCTCGGCGCGATCGTGCGCGCTTTCGATACGCGCCCCGAGGTCGAGCAACAGGTGCAGAGTCTCGGTGCCGAGTTTCTGACCGTCGACATCGACGAGGAGGGCAGCGGGGCAGGCGGTTACGCGAAAGAGATGAGTGCGCGCTTCATCGAAGCGGAGATGGCACTGTTCGCGGCGCAGGCCAAGGAAATCGACATCATCGTCACGACCGCATTGATTCCGGGCAAGCCGGCACCGAAGCTGATCACCCGGCAGATGGTCGAATCGATGCGCCCCGGCAGCGTGATCGTCGATATGGCGGCCGAGCAGGGCGGCAACTGCGAGCTGACCAAGCCGGGCGAGGCCGTCGTCGAACACGGTGTGACCATCGTCGGCTATACCGATTTGCCGAGCCGCATGGCAACCCAATCGAGCCAGCTTTATGCCACCAACGTTCGGCATTTGCTGACCGATCTGACGCCGCAAAAGGACGGCACGTTGCGAATCGATATGGACGACGAGGTCGTGCGCGGCGCCACGGTGGTCCATGCGGGCAAGCTCACCTGGCCGCCGCCCGCGCCGAAGCAACCCGCCGTCGCGTTGCATCGCCCCGCGCCGGGCGCGGTACCGCATGCGGTGCCTGGGATGGCCGACAAGAGCGAAGCCGGGACGGCCGCGCGTGCGTCGGGCGCAGCTTCGGCCGTGCTGCTGGGCATCGCCGTACTGGCGCTTCTCGCGTTGGGCGCGCTCGCGCCGTCTTCGTTCGTTTCGCATCTGACCGTGTTCGTGCTGGCCGTGTTCGTGGGCTATCAGGTCATCTGGAACGTGACGCCTGCGCTGCATACGCCGTTGATGAGCGTGACCAATGCGATCAGCGGAATCATCGTCATTGGCGCACTCCTGCAGCTCGGCACCGGCAATGCGCTCGTGACCGTGCTGGGCGGCATTGCGCTCTTTGTCGCGACGATCAACATCGCCGGCGGGTTCCTCGTCACACAACGCATGCTGAAGATGTTTCAGCGCAATTCATAAGGAGTCCTGAGCGATGCTCAATGGAATCGGCAATATCGCGTATCTGGGCGCGAGCACGCTGTTCATCCTGAGCCTGCGCGGGCTCAGCCATCCGGTCAGCGCACGGCGCGGCAATCTCTATGGGATGCTCGGCATGCTCGTCGCGATTGCCGCGACGCTCTTGATTGCGCCGGGCGTGAGCCTCGCGGTCGTGCTCGTATGCGCGGCAGCGGGCGCCACACTGGGGGCGCTGCTCGCCAAGCGCGTCGAAATGACGCAAATGCCGCAGCTCGTGGCCGTGCTGCACAGCTTCGTGGGACTGGCCGCCGTCGTGACGGCCGTCAACAGCTATTTGGCACCGCTCGCCGGGCTCGCGGGCGCCGCGCGCGTCATCCACGAATGCGAGATCTATCTCGGCGCGCTGATCGGGATGGTCACGTTCACAGGCTCGATCGTGGCGTTCCTGAAACTGCAAGGCACGCTCGGCGGCAAGCCGCTCATCTTGCCGGGGCGACATGCACTGAACCTCGGCATCGTGGCTGTCGCGCTTGCGCTCGGTTACCGGTTTCTGACGGCACCGTCGGCCGATGCGGGGTTGTTCGCACTGCTGACGATGATCGTCTTTGCAGGGGCGCTGGGTGTTCACCTCGTCATGGCCATCGGCGGCGCCGACATGCCTGTCGTGGTATCGATGCTCAACAGCTATTCGGGGTGGGCCGCGGCGGCCACGGGCTTCATGCTCGATAACGATCTGCTCATCACGACGGGTGCGCTCGTGGGATCGAGCGGAGCGATTCTCAGCTACATCATGTGCCGCGCGATGAATCGGAGTTTCATCTCGGTGATTCTCGGGGGCTTCGGCACGACGAGCGCCGCGAGCAGTACACAGGCCGCCGGCGAAGTCGTGGCCGCGACGGTGGACGAAGTGGGCGCGTTGCTGCGCGACGCGTCGGACGTCATCATCGTGCCCGGCTATGGCATGGCGGTCGCGCAGGCGCAGTCGACCATCAGCGAAATCACGCGCAAGCTGACTTCGATGGGCGTGAAAGTGCGCTTCGGTATTCACCCCGTTGCCGGTCGTTTGCCCGGACATATGAACGTGCTGCTTGCCGAGGCCAAGGTCCCGTACGACATCGTGCTCGAGATGGATGAAATCAACGACGATTTCGCGCACGCCGACGTGGTGCTCGTGATTGGCGCGAACGACATCGTCAATCCCGGCGCGCTCGAAGATCCCACCAGTCCGATCGCGGGCATGCCGGTGCTCGAAGTCTGGAAAGCGCGCACGGTCGTCGTTTCCAAGCGCAGTATGGCTTCGGGGTACGCGGGAGTCGACAATCCGCTCTTTTACAAGGACAACACACGCATGTTGTTCGGCGACGCCAAAGCCAGCGTCGATGCGTTGCTGCAAGCGCTCGCGGCCTGAAGAGAGCCCGCCGGCGCGCCCAAAAGCGCTTGCGAACAGGCAAAATGGGTGCGTATAATCGCGGGCTTCGCTCTTGCGCAAGTTGCGCTGGGCGGTGAAGAAGAAAATACTTCACAAACGCGGCACGCGAAGATAGAATGGCGATCTTCGCTTTTGACGAAAAGCCGATCGCGGCAGTAAGTCGAGCAGTAACGTGAGAATTTTGTCCCCTTCGTCTAGAGGCCTAGGACATCACCCTTTCACGGTGAGTACAGGGGTTCGAATCCCCTAGGGGACGCCAGACATCGCGGTGCAGCTGAAAAGCGCGCCGCAGCGCCAGAGACAAGACCAACACTCTGGCGTCACGATGCCAAGACTGGAGTGGTAGTTCAGTTGGTTAGAATACCGGCCTGTCACGCCGGGGGTCGCGGGTTCGAGTCCCGTCCACTCCGCCAGACAAAGCCCGTTCAGTTCATGCTTGAACGGGCTTTTTTAATAGAAGTGCAAGCTGTACGTTGTCCCCTTCGTCTAGAGGCCTAGGACATCACCCTTTCACGGTGAGTACAGGGGTTCGAATCCCCTAGGGGACGCCAAACATCGCGGCGCTGCTGAAAAGCGCGCCGCAGCGCCAGAGACAAGACCGACACTCTGGCGCCACGATGCCAAGACTGGAGTGGTAGTTCAGTCGGTTAGAATACCGGCCTGTCACGCCGGGGGTCGCGGGTTCGAGTCCCGTCCACTCCGCCAAAAATGAAGAAAGCCCGTTCGAGCATGCGTTCGAACGGGCTTTTTTTTAGCCGCTCGGCCAATCTACGGCGAAAGCGCAGCGCCGGGGAAATTCTCGGTTGCCAGCCGCGTCGCCCTGGCTTACCGTGTCTGGGATTGCTCCTCGTTCCGGCTGCGATGTTCGACCCCTCCGATGCCCCGTTGCCGTTTCATCTGCGCGAAGCCGTGCCCGACGACTTCGTCTTTGCGGAAGCGCTGACCCGTGCGAACATGAACGGTTACTACGAGCGCCATCACCTCGTCTGGCGGGCCGATCTGTTCTACGCGAGCTGGTGCGAGTCGGAGAACTTCGTTCTCGAGTCGGACGGCGAACCGATCGGCGTGCTGCGGATGACGGAAGAGGGCGATTCGCTTCATATTCGCGACGTGCAGATCGCCGCTGACCACCGGCGTCAGGGCGCCGGCACCTTCTTGCTGAGAACTTGCCACCGATGGGCACGCGAACGCGGCTTGCAGGAACTCCAATTGCGTGTATTCGTCGATAACCCGGCCGCGCGGCTCTATCTGCGTATGGGTTACCGCAGCGCCGGCCCTCGGTTGGCGCAATTCGGCGCAATCCGGCATATGACGCGGCGCGTCTGAGCGGCCGTTTCTCCGGCGCCAGCGGAATGCTCAGCGGTGCGACATGGCTTCGGCAGCACCCTCGATTTCGTCGTCGGCCTCCCCGGGAGGGGCCTCGGTGCGTTCATGGCCGCGCACCATGAACGCGCGCGGGCTCTCGCCGAACGCGCGCCGGAACATCGCCGAAAACGCGCTTTGGCTCTGATAACCGAGTTCGCGCGCGATCCGCGAAAGCGCGAGCCCTTGGTTGAGCAAAGGAATGGCGCGTGCGAGGACCGCTTGCTGTCGCCACTGGGAGAAGCTCATGCCGAGCTCCTGCCGAAAAAGACGCGCGATCGTGCGCGTGCTGGCGCCCACGCTCGCCGCCCAGTATTCGAGCGAATCGGTATTGCCCGGATCCGCGAGCAGCGCTTCGCATAATGCACGGAGCCGTTTTTCGCGCGGCATCGGGACCGACAGCGGCAGCGGCGCAGCGCGGGCAAGCTCGTCGAGCGCGAGCGCGCCGAGCAGCTTCTCGCGAGCCGGCGCGAGATCGGCCATATCCATCGCCGCAATGACCTCGCGCAACAGACACGAGACCTCCATGACACGGCAGCTCTCGAGCCCGGCCGGAACCGCGGACTCGTCGATATAAAGCGTGCGCATGTAGGCCTCCTCGACGACGACCACTTCATGCGGTACATGCGGCGGCACCCAGATTGCTCTCGACGGCGGCACGATCCAGCTACTGCTCTCGATCGCGAGCCGCAACACGCCGCGCGGGGCGTAGGCCAGCTGTGCCCACGCGTGCATGTGCATGGTGATGCGTTCGCCGGCCGGCATGGGCCGCGAACGGACACGGATCGGATGGGCGCGCGTCGGTGCGAATTCGGGCGGAATGTCGACGAAATGCACGCGTGCGGCGGGCGGTGCCAAGGCTCGTAAGGTCATGGTTGCGTTAGCATACTATCGCTCTCGGGGGACCGGCATGCATAATGCATGTCCGGCGCGAGCGGCGACCGGGCACCGGCGTATGAACGAGTAAGGCACCGGAACAGTGGGGTGGAGATGCTACACGTTTTCGTATATGGCACTTTGCGCGAAGGCGAAGTGAACGACATCGGCCAGGCCGCCGCGCGTCACGGGCTGCCGGCCCCACGGCTCCTCGGCGCGGCTTCGGTGCAGGGGCGGCTATACGATTTCGGCAGCTATCCAGGACTTGTGCCGGACCAAGAGGCTCCCGCAGTGCGCGGCGACGTCTACGAGATCGACGATGCACTCCTGCCGGTGCTCAACGAAATCGAGGAAGTCTATCCCGGCGTCGAGGGCCTGTTTCGCTTGCGCGAGATCGGCGTCGACGTTGCAGGACGGGAAGTGCGGTGTTTGTTCTATCCGGTGGCGGCGGAGTCCGTCGCCGAGCGCTTGTTAATCCGCGCGGGCGACTGGGTCCGCTACCGCATCGCACGCGACGCGGCACCCGAGCTCCGCTATGGCAGCTGAGCGTAGCTGACAGCAACGGGCCCGGGGCGCGACGCGGTCGCCGGATCAGATTTCCTCGTAGAGCGGCAAGGTCAGGAATTCGGTGAACTGCTCCGACGTCGACATCTGCTCGAAGATCTGCGCCGCACGCTCATAAGGCGCCGCTTCCCCGTCAACGGCCTGCTTTACTTTTTCCAACTCTTGTTGCGCCAGCGCGCGGACGAGCTCGGCCGTGACCTTGCGGCCGTCGTCGAGCGTGCCCTTCGGCGAGCGGATCCATTGCCAGACCTGCGAGCGCGAGATCTCGGCGGTTGCCGCGTCTTCCATCAGGTTGTGAATCGGCACGCAGCCGTTCCCCGTGAGCCACGAACCGAGGTAATGGATGCCGACGTTGATGTTGTTGCGCAGACCCGCCTCCGTGATCGGGGCTTCCGGGCGGAAGTCGAGCAGGTCCTTGGCGGCGACCTGTACATCGTCGCGTCGTTTGCCGATCTGATTCGGCTTGTCGCCGAGCACCTTGACGAATTCTTCCATCGCGAGCGGTACGAGGCCGGGATGCGCGACCCAGCCGCCGTCGTAACCGTCGGTTGCATCGCGCGCCTTATCGGCGCGCACACCCGCCATCGCTTTCTCGTTCGCCGCTGCGTCGCTCTTGATCGGAATCAACGCACTCATGCCGCCGATCGCGGGCGCATTGCGCCGGTGGCACGTCTTCAGCAACTGCAGCGCGTAGGCGCGCATGAACGGCACGGTCATCGTGATCTGAGCGCGGTCCGCGAGGCAAAACGCTTCGTCGTTCTTGAACTTCTTGATGGCCGAGAAGATGTAGTCCCAGCGGCCGGCGTTGAGCCCCGAGCTGTGCTCGCGCAACTCGTAGAGAATTTCGTCCATCTCGAAGGCGGCGAGGATCGTTTCGATGAGCACCGTAGCCCGGATCGTCCCGCGCGCGAGTCCGATCGCTTCCTGCGCCGCGATGAAGACATCGTTCCACAGGCGCGCTTCGAGATGGCTTTCGATTTTCGGCAGGTAGAAGTAGGGGCCGCTACCTCGCGCGATCAATTCTTGTGCGTTGTGAAAGAGGTAGAGCGCGAAATCGAAGATGCCGCCCGAGACGCGCTGGCCGTCGACCTTGACGTGTTTTTCGTCGAGATGCCAGCCGCGCGGACGCACGATCAGTGTGGCGACCTTGTCGTTGAGCCGATATTGCTTGCCGTTCTGTTCGAGCGAGATCGTACGGCGCACGGCATCCTTGAGGTTCAATTGCCCGGTGATCTGGTTGTGCCAGTTCGGGGTATTCGAATCCTCGAAGTCGGTCATATAGGCGTCCGCACCCGAGTTCAGCGCGTTGATGATCATCTTGCGCTCGACCGGGCCCGTGATTTCGACACGTCGGCATGCCAGATCCTCGGGCAGCGGCGCAATGCTCCAATCGCCGTCGCGCACCGACTGCGTTTCGGCCAGGAAGTCGGGACGCTCACCCGCGTCCAGCCGCCGCGTGCGCGCCGCGCGCCGCTCGAGCAATTCGCGCCGGCGCGGCTCGAACCGACGATGCAGCTTCGCGACGAGCGCAAGCGCGTCGGGGCTCAGGATGGTCTCGAAACCGGGCTCGATCGGGCCGGTGATCTCCATGCCTTGCGGCAGCGACAACGTGTTCGCCATGTGTTTCTCCTTGGTCGGTCAAATGGCAAAATCGCTCATTCTATTGGTGATGATTTGGTATAAAAAAGCGTCTCGAAGTTAATTGATCTTTGACTTTTTGATACATAATCTTCGACTGTTCGAATCTCTAGATCCCCGGTCATGGCGCGCTTCAAGCAAATCGAGACTTTCGTCGCCGTGGCGGCGAAAGGCAGTCTTTCCGCGGCCGCCCAGGCCGAAGGCGTGGCGCCCGCCGTCATCGGGCGCCGGCTCGACGCACTCGAAGAGCGGCTCGGCGTAAGGCTCGTCGTGCGGACGACGCGCAAACTGACGCTCACGTTCGAGGGGGCGGCGTTTCTCGAGGATTGTCAGCGGATCGTCAGCGATCTCGCCGATGCGGAGGCGAGCGTGTCGGCTGGCGGCGTCAAGGCGAGCGGCCATCTGCGCGTATCGGCACCGGCCGGCTTTGGCCGCAAGCACGTGGCGCCGCTCGTGCCCGAGTTCGCGGCGGCTCATCCCGACGTTTCCGTCACGCTCGACCTGTCGGATCGGCTCGTCGATCTCGTGAACGAGGGCTTCGACTGTGCCGTGCGGCTCGGGGACCTGTCCGACTCCTCGCTCGTCTCGCTCAAGCTCGGCGAAAACCGGCGCGTCTGTGTGGCCGCGCCCGCCTATCTCGCGCGTCACGGCGCGCCGGATACGCTCGCCGCGCTTGCGAGCCACAACTGCCTCACGCTGGCGGCGAACGCGAACCAGCAGCGAGTCTGGACCTTCCAGCAGGCGGGCGAGGTCGTGTCGATCAAGGTCGGCGGCGCGGTGGAGTGCTCCGATGGCGCGGTCCTGCATGAGTGGTGCCTCGCCGGCCACGGGCTTGCCTGGCGCTCCTGGTGGGAGGTCGGTGGCGACATCGCGGCGGGGCGCCTCGTCACGGTGCTCGACCGGTTCGCGGCGCCGCCCATCGGCATTCAGGCGGTGTTCGCACAACGGCGGCATTTGCCGCTGCGCGTCCGTCTTTTCCTCGATTTCCTCAAGCACACCTACGCTCAGCCCGGCTACTGGCAATAGTGTCAGGCGGGTTTTCGATATGCGGACTGTCCCGTAGCCGCGCGAAAGCCGGGCGGTGCGGGCACTACAATCGACTTCAGGCACCCGGCGCAAGGCGCGCAAAAGACGCTGCGGGTGTCCCTGCGCGATGTCGCCAGTACTGGAGAGGGCCATGTTCAAGCACATCCTGGTTCCGACCGACGGTTCGGACTTGTCGCAAAAAGCGATCGACGGGGCGATCGATCTTGCGCGAACGGTCGGTGCGCGGGTGACTGCCTACACCTGCTTGCCGCAGTACCCGTATTCGCCCTACGCCGAGGTGGTGATCGAGCCGCCCGAAGACTTTCAGTCCCGCAGCGAGCGCGAAGCGCGCGTGCTTCTGCACGAGATCGAAGCGGCTGCCGAGCGCGTCGGAGTGAGCTGCAGGAGCGAGACGAGCGCGCATCCTTCGCCGTATCTCGGGATCATCGATGCGGCCGAACGCGGCGGCTGCGACGTCATTTTCATGGCGTCGCATGGGCGCCGTGGGCTGGGCAGTCTCCTGATCGGTAGCGAGACGCAGCGCGTGCTCACGCACACCACGATTCCCGTGATCGTCTATCGCTGAGCCGGCGCCCGGCGACGCGTCGGCGTTGCCGGGCCGGAGGTTCAGCTGCGCCGGGCCGATGAGCCGCGGCGCAGCGACTGCGACTTGCCGACCTGCTTTAAGCGACCTTCTTGCTATCGAAGAACTGTTCGTCTTCGGTCGAGCCGTGCAACGCCGTCGTCGACGCGTCGCTTTCGACCGTTTGCGTGACGGCATCGAAGTAGCCGGTGCCGACTTCGCGCTGATGCTTGACCGCCGTAAAACCCTTCTCGGCTGCTTCGAATTCGGCTTGCTGCAACTCGACGAAGGCGCTCATCTGCGTGCGGGCATAGCCGTGCGCGAGGTGGAACATCGAGTAATTCAGCGCATGGAAGCCGGCGAGCGTGATGAACTGGAACTTGTAGCCCATCGCACCCAGTTCCTTCTGGAACTTGGCAATCGTCGCGTCGTCGAGATTCTTCTTCCAGTTGAACGACGGGGAGCAGTTGTACGACAGCAGCTTGTCGGGGAAGACCTTGTGGATCGCTTCGGCGAATTTCTTCGCGTATTCGAGGTCCGGCTTGCCGGTCTCGCACCAGATCATATCGGCGTAGGGCGCATAGGCCAGGCCGCGCGACACGGCTTGCGCCAGGCCCGGCTTCGTCCTGTAAAAGCCCTCCACAGTCCGCTCGCCGGTCAGAAACGGGCGGTCGTTTTCGTCGATATCCGAGGTCACGAGATCCGCCGCTTCGGCGTCGGTGCGCGCGATGAGAACGGTCGGCACGCCGCATACGTCGGCCGCGAGCCGCGCCGCGGTCAGCTTGGCGATGTTTTCGCGCGTCGGCACGAGCACTTTGCCGCCCATGTGGCCGCATTTCTTGACCGAAGCGAGCTGGTCCTCGAAATGCACGCCGGCGGCGCCCGCCTCGATCATGGCTTTCATGAGCTCGAATGCGTTGAGCACGCCGCCGAAGCCGGCTTCGGCATCCGCAACGATCGGCGCGAAGAAATCGATATAGCCTTCATCGCCGGGATTCTTGCTCTCGGACCATTGGATCTGGTCTGCGCGCGACAACGTATTGTTGATGCGCTTCACCACGAGCGGCACCGAATTGGCGGGGTAGAGCGACTGATCGGGATACATCTCGCCGGCAACGTTCGCGTCGCCGGCCACCTGCCAGCCCGACAGATAAATCGCTCTCAGGCCGGCTTTGACCTGCTGCATGGCTTGATTGCCCGTCAGCGCGCCGAGCGCATTGACGAACGGTTCGGTATTGACGCCCTTCCAGAGCTTTTCGGCTCCCACGCGGGCGAGCGTATGTTCCGCTTGCAGGGAGCCGCGCAGACGGACGACATCTTCGGCGGTATAGCTGCGCTTGATGCCTTTCCAGCGTGCGTCCGTTTCCCACTGGCGTTGAAGTTCCTGAGCCTGCTGCTGACGTGACATGGTGTGCTCCTGGTTGCGTATGAGGGAAAAACCGATTCATCTGCCGCGTGCCACCGACGTGACGAAGTCTTATATAAGAGTCTAGGCAAACCCAAAACTTAGCAACAGCCATGCTACCCGCTTTTTTAGACAAAAATTCTATTTAATTATCAACGAGTTACAACAATATATCACGATGTGAAAGATGGTTTTCTATGCTGCAATGACTGACGTTGTGCCACGCAGCACGGTTTTTTACGACGCAAAAAAATTTTCCGCATTGTGAAATGCTGTTCGATCTCCGCGTTGGATGCCTGCCTGTGCTGAAGGCCCGACTCAGTCGGCAAAAAAAAACCGGTGTCCATGGACACCGGTCTTGAAGGAACCCGCTTTGCAGGGCCGTCGGCCTCGCAAAGCGCGATACATCAGTCGTTAGCTGCTGCGGCGTGCGCCACCGCGTGCCGAATCGCCACGCCGACCCTGATAGCCGTCGCGCGAACCGCCGCCGTTGGGACGCCCGCCGGCGGGGGCGCCACGGCCTTCGCCGTGGCTGTACGAGCCGCTGCCGGTGCGCGCACCGCCGTTTGCGTTCGAGCCGAACCGGCGAGGAGCGCTGCTGCTGCCAGGCCGGCCGCGGCCACCGAAACCGCCGCGATTATTCGTCGGCGGTGCCTTGCGCGGCTCGAAGCCTACGACCACATTGACGGGCAGCGTCGTACGCACGAACCGCTCGATGCGCTTGAGCGCACCGAATTCGGCGTGATTGACGAGGCTGACGGCCGTGCCGGTCCGTCCGGCCCGGCCGGTACGGCCGATCCGGTGCACGTAGTCTTCCGCGAACTTCGGCAGGTCGTAGTTGAACACGTGCGTGACGCCGGGGATATCGATGCCGCGCGCAGCCACATCGGTCGCGACGAGCACGCGCACACGGCGCTCGCGCAGCGCGCGGATCGTGCGATTGCGGGCGCCTTGCGGCAGATCGCCATGCAGCGCCGCCGAAGCGAAGCCTGCATCGGCGAGACGGCCGGCCAGCTGGTCGGCTTCGCTTTTCGTTGCGGTGAAGACGATCGCTTGGTCGAGCGCCGTGTCGCGCAGCAAATGCTCGAGCAGGCGGTCTTTGTGGTCGCGGTCGTCGACGTAGTGAATCGCTTGCGAGATGTTGTCGCGCGATTCGGGGCGATGCTCGATTTCGATGCGCTCGGGGTTGCGCAGCAGCCGGTTCGTCAGCGAGCCGATCTTGCCGTCGAGCGTAGCGGAGAAGAACATCGTCTGGCGCGTGGCCGGCGTGGCCGCGACGATCGTTTCGATATCCTCGATGAAGCCCATGTCGAGCATGCGGTCCGCTTCATCGATCACGAGGATTTGCAGCAGCGACAAATCGATGCGGCCGCGCTCGAGGTGATCGAGCAAACGTCCCGGCGTGGCAACGAGAATCTCGGGGTTTTTCGCCAGCAGCGTCAACTGCTGACCGTAGGCGACGCCGCCCAGAATGCTGACCGTACGCAGACGCCGCAGGTGCTTGCCGTACGTCGATGCGGCCGTCGTCACCTGCATGGCCAGCTCACGCGTCGGCGTCAGCACGAGCAGGCTCGGCTGTGCCACGGGCGGGCCGCGGCGCGGGCGGCGGTCGCCCGCTGCCTCGCGCGGCTCGGCGGTTTTCGTCTTTTGCAACTGAGCGAAACGCTCGATCGCCGGCAGCATGAACGCCGCCGTCTTGCCCGAACCGGTCGGGCTCGAGACGAGCAGGTCACGCCCGGCGATGGCGGCGGGGATCGCGCGTTCTTGCACCGGGGTGGGCTTGACGTAGCCCGCGGCCATCAGCGCCGAAACGATCTCGGACGACAGACCGAGCGCGGCGAAGCCGGAACCGGCCGTCTCGACGGAGTCGGCGGCGGGTGCGGCGGGCGCGGTATCGATGTCGAGACCGAGTGCTTGATCGGCGATGGCGGTCATGGGAGAGGTGAAGCTCGAGGTCATGAGAATCCTTAACAACTGTGGGAAGGAACGTCGGCGCCAATCGGCATCACCCAAGTCGTCGGATTCAGCATGCAATACTTCAGCGAGCAAATCGAAAAACGGGGGCAGCCCGCAAGTTACGGCGAGCTTTTCGTTAGAAGCTGTATCGAGTGCGGGATGCCGGTGTGGCATCGCCGCCAGCCTGATCGAGGCGGCCCGCAGGGGCCTGGGCAGGAGGGGACAGTTTCTAAACTGGATTGGAGCAAAACGCTACGCAGCGCTGCACCGCGGGAAAGGCCGAAAACACCTTTGGCACATTTGTGTGGCGAAGCGCAGGCCGCAGTATAAGGGTTTTTGCTGCGCTGCGCCACCCACGACGCCAAAAACTGGCCGTTGCTACGATGCCGTGCCGCTTTTGAGCGACTCGACCAGCTCGACATACTGTTGCTTCGCCTGGTCCTGCGCGGTTCCTTTCAGTGAAGCCCACGCGTCGTGTTTGTACTTGCCGACGATATCGGCGAAACCCGGTTTTTCGCCTTGCACGTCGCCCTCCGTGGCCTGCTTGAAAAGCGCGTAAAGGCGCAGCAGCGTCATGTTGCCCGGTTTCTCCGGTAGCGCCTTGACGTCCGTCTGTGCCTGCTCGAAGCGCGCATCGAGTGTGCTCATTGGATTCTCCCTGTGGAGCGATTGGGCGGCCGATCATAGCAAGCTCCGTCTCCGAAAACATCGAGCAAACCTTCCAAACGCTTGGGCCGCACAGGTCGGGCCGCACAGGTGGGGCCGTGCGGGCTGCCGGTTTGCGATCCGGAACCGACGGGCGCCGCATTACAATAGCGGCCATGACCCGAACCGTTCTGCTTGCTCTCGATACCTCGACCGAATATTGCTCGGTGGCGCTGCTCGACGCCGACGCCCGCACCGGCCAGCCGCCCGCCGCGGCGCCGCGCGTGCTGGCTCGGCATGAGAAAACGGGCGCGGTCTCCAGCGCGCGCGTGCTGCCCGCCGTGAAGGAGTTGTTCGACGAAGCCGGTTTGACGTTGCGCGATTGCAATGCGATCGCCTTTGGCGCCGGCCCCGGTTCGTTCACGGGGCTACGCACCGCGGCAGGCGTCGCGCAAGGCCTGGCCTTCGGTCTCGCGCTACCGGTGGTCCCCGTAAGCACGCTGCTCGCCTGCGCGGAAAGCGCGCGTTTGCGCGACCCCGCGGCCACGCGAGTGCTCGCCGTGCTCGATGCGCGCATGGGCGAGGTCTACTGGGCCGATTACGCGTGGAGCGCGGATGCCGCCGAATGGCACATCGTTTCGGCACCCGCCCTCGGCGATCCCGGCGCGCTCGCCATTCCTTCGGAGCCGTTCACGCTGGCCGGCAATGCGGCGGCCGCGTTCGGGGACCGGCTCGCCGCGGCTGGCGCTGCGCGGACAGTGGACGGCGAAGCGGTGCCGCATGCCGTGCCGCTCGCGCATGCGGCGTGGCGAGCCTATCGCGCCGGGCGTGTCGTGTCGGCCGAGCAGGCCGCCCCCGAGTACATTCGCGACAAGGTGGCTCAAACGAGCGCCGAACGCGAAGCGGTCCGCGCGGTGCGCGAGGAGGGGCGCGGGCAATGAGTGGCGTGTTGCTGGCCGATCGGTATATCTCGCCGATGACCGATGCCGATCTCGACGAGGTGGCTTATGTCGAGCGCGAAGCCTACGAGTTCCCCTGGTCACGCGGCAATTTCGAAGACTCGCTGCGCAATGGTTACTTCGGCGTTTGCATGCGCCACGTCACCGGCACGCTCATCGGGTACTGCGTGCTGATGCCTGTCGTCGACGAAATGCACCTGCTCAATTTATGCGTCGCGCCGCAGGCGCAGCGCACGGGCGCGGGCCTCGCGTTGTTGCGCGAAGCTGCGCGTCTCACGCGCAGCAAGGGCCTGACGGGCCTGCTGCTCGAGGTCCGGCCGTCCAACGTCCGGGCCGTGAAGCTGTACGAACGCTTCGGCTTCTCGACGATCGGGCGCCGCAAGCACTACTATCCGGCGCGGCATCGCGGCCGCGAGGACGCACTCGTCATGCGATTCACATTTCCGAAGGAGGATGCGCATGGCGCTCGATGAAGCCGCGCTGGACATGCTGGGGCTTGCACCGCTTTGGGCTCGGCGCGGCGGTGGCACGGCGTCGCGTGCCGATCCACCCGACCCACCCGCGCACGAAGCCGATGCGTTGCTCGAAGCATTCGGCGAAGTTGCGGTGCAACCGTCTCAGCCGGCGCCGACGGTCGATCGCGCCGATGTCGCGGCGCTCGACTGGGAGGCGCTCGAAGCCCGCGTGGCCGGCTGCGAGCAGTGCCGCCTGTGCGAGAAACGCACGCGCACCGTGTTCGGGGTCGGCGATCGCGAGGCCGATTGGATGCTGATCGGCGAGGCGCCGGGCGAAAACGAGGACAAGCAAGGCGAACCGTTCGTCGGCCAGGCCGGCAAGCTGCTCGACAGCATGCTGCGCGCGCTGGCGCTCGCGCGCGGCGAGAACGTCTATATCGCCAACGTCGTCAAATGCCGCCCGCCCGGCAACCGCAATCCGGAGCCCGACGAGGTGGCGCGCTGCGAACCGTACCTCCAGCGACAAGTCGCGCTCCTCAAGCCAAAACTGATCGTCGCGCTGGGGCGCGTCGCGGCGCAAAACCTGTTGAAGACGGATGCGAGCATTTCGTCGCTGCGCCAACGCGTGCACCGTTACGAGGGCGTGCCCGTCGTCGTCACCTATCACCCCGCTTATCTGCTGCGCAGTCTGCCGGACAAGGCGAAAGCGTGGGCTGACCTATGTCTCGCGGACGACACCTATCGGCAAGCGCTTTCCGAACGGGCGGGTGAATGAGCGCGTTCGAGCCGGCAGCCGAGGCGGCCGCGCTCGATGCGTTGCTCGAGCGGCTCCATGAGCCGTCCGTCCGGGATCTCGCATGGCTGCTTTTGAGCCCGTCGCTTTTGCGGCCGCAGCCACCGCTCGGCATGCTTGCCGAGCCTTTCGACAGTCCGGCCGACGCGGCGGCGAGTGTCGCGTGGCTCCTGACGCTCGAGCGCGACCCGGCGCCGCTGCGCGAGTGCCTTGCCGCATCGCGATTCACCCGGTTGGGCCGCTACGCAGAATGCCTGCTCGCATTTTTCCTCGAGCACGGCCCTTCGCTGAGGCTCGTTGCGGCCAACGTGGCGTTGCGCCGGGCAGGCCGCACGCTCGGCGAATGCGATTTTCTGATCCGGACACCGGACGGACTCCGTCTGCATTGGGAGCTCGCGGTCAAATGCTATTTGCATGCGGGCGGCACCGATGCCTCGCTGGCCGACTACGTGGGCCCGAGCTTGCAAGACCGCTTCGATCTGAAGCTCGCGCATCTCGTCGAGCACCAACTGCCGCTTTCCGCGCGCGACGAGTTCGCGTCGCTCGGTCATGCGGGTCCGTGGGACGCGCGGATGTTCGTGAAAGGCTGGCTTTTCTATCGATGGAACGAAGCGTCGGGCGGGCTCGAACTGCCGCCGATGCCGGCGGCGATCGATCCGCGGCACGCGCGGGGGTTCTGGCTCGAGCGCACGGCGTTGCCGCGTTTTGCCGCGGGCCGTGCCGACGCCTGGGCCGTGCTACCGCGCCTTGCGTGGCTCGCCCCCCGATCCGAGCGTGCGGTGCAAGCGGGGGAATTCGTGTCGGCCGATGCGCTCGCCGCGCGCCTGGCCTCGCAGAGCGGACCGACGATGGTGGCCGCCTTCAGCCGTTGCGCCTCGGGCGACCCTTGGATCGAGCAGGCGCGCGGCTTCGTCGTCCCGGACGGCTGGCCGCGGGCGGCGGCCGTCTTCGCCCGGCAGTCCTACCACCAGCGATAGAAGTGATGGAGCGGGCCGGTGCCGGTACCCACGTCGAGTCGTACGCTTTCGCGCATCGCATCGAGCAGATAGGCCTTGGCACCGGCGATTGCGTCGCCGAGATCGCTATGCCGCGGCATCAGCGCGGCGATGGCGGAGGAGAGCGTGCAGCCTGTGCCGTGCGTATTCGGTACTGTCAGCCGCGCCGCTCCGAAACGCCTCGTGTTCGTGGCTTCGACGAGCCAATCCGGGCTTTGGGCACCGCCCAGGTGACCGCCCTTCATCAATACGGCTTGGGCGCCCAGCGCCCGCAGCGCCTGCGCCTGATCGAGCATGGCCGCCTCGTCGGTGGCCTCGGGGCCGCCGAGGAGCGCCGCCGCTTCGGGCAGATTGGGCGTCACGAGGCTGGCGAGCGGTACGAGCTCGTCGCGCATGGCGGCCACGGCGTCGGGGGCGAGAAGAGGGTGCCGGCTCGATGAAAGGATGACGGTGTCGAGTACGACGAACTGCGGTCGGTACTGGCGCAGTGCACCGGCTACGGCGCGCACGATATCGATGTTGGCAAGCATGCCGATCTTGACCGCATCGATGCGAATGTCGCTGAAAACCGCATCGAGTTGGGCGCCGACGAATGCCGCGTCGGGCGCATGCACGGCGAAGACGCCGCGCGTGTTCTGGGCGGTCAGCGCCGTGACGACGCTCGCGCCGTAGGCACCGAGCGCCGAGAACGTCTTGAGGTCGGCCTGGATTCCCGCGCCGCCGCCCGAGTCGGAGCCGGCGATCGAAAGGACGTTCGGTATGGCATGCGACATGGCGACTCCCCGGCCCGGTGCCGGCTTCGTGCTCGACTCAGTGTTTGACTTCGCCGATCAGCGCGACTGCATCGAAAGCGCGCTGATTGGCTTGGTGGCGCCGCATGACCACCCACATCATCAGACAGACGAACGTACCGAACAGCACGATCACGATCGATACCGGCACGTCGAGCCAGACGAGCACCGCATAAAGGCAGAGCATGATCAGCACGGACAGATTCTCGTTGAAATTCTGCACGGCGATCGAATGTCCCGCGGAAAGCAGCACGTGCCCACGATGCTGGAGCAGCGCATTCATCGGCACGACGAAAAAGCCCGACAGGGCGCCGACGACCATCAGGAACAAGTAAGCAATGATCAGATAGCCGGGCACATGCACGCGCCCGAAGTAAAGGCCCCAGTTCGCGGGAATCAGATGGCGGGTGTAAAAGGCCATGAGCATGACGGCGATGCCCATGAGCACGCCGACGGGCAGTACGGTAAGCGACTTCTTGAGCGGCACTTTGGCTGCGGCTGCCATTGCGCCGAAGGCTACCCCGAGGGCGACGACGGCCTGCAGAATCGCGCCTTCGGACAGCGACATGCCGAGCGAGACTTCGGCCCATTTCAGCACGATGAACTGAAGCGTCGCGCCCGCGCCCCAGAACAGCGTCGTGACCGCCAGCGAGATCTGGCCGAGCTTGTCGCGCCACAGCGTCAGGAAGCACTCGGCGAAATCGGTGACGAGCTTGATCGGACCGTGTTCCTGCCGCGGATACCGTGCGCCGGTATCGGGGATGCGCAGGTTGAAGAGCGCCGCAATGAAGTAGATGCCGACGATGACGAGCATCGCGGCTTCGGCCGGCGTGGCGACGAACGGAATATGGTGCCGAAGGATGTGCACGGCGATATGGGGGCTGATGAGCGCGCCCCCGAGCACGGTACCGAGGATGATCGATGCGACCGTGGTCCCTTCGATCCACCCGTTTGCCGCGACGAGCCGCTCGGGCGGCAGCAGTTCGGTGAGGATGCCGTATTTGGCGGGCGAATAGGCCGCCGCGCCGAACCCGACGATGCCGTAGGCGAGCAGCGGATGCGCTCCGACCATCATGACGATGCAGCCGACGATCTTGATCGTGTTGGTGACGAACATGACGCGCCCTTTGGGGCGGGAATCGGCAAACGCACCGACGAACGCTGCAAGCACCACATACGAGAGGACGAAAAACAGCTTGAGCAGCGGCGTCATCCAGTTCTGGGCATGCAGGTCTTTGAGCAGAGCGATGGCGGCAATCAGAAGGGCACTATCGGCCAGCGACGAAAAAAACTGCGCGGCCATGATGGAATAAAAACCTTTTTTCATCAGATGCGATGCTGTCCTCGTTGTGCCTTGTCCTGGCTCCTCGCGAGCGACGCGTTTGGGCCTATGCCGTTCGAAATGGGTTGTGCGCACGGCTTTATATCACGAAAATAGGTGCCTTCGGACGGCTGCTCGCGTTGCCCAGGCGGCGCCAGCGGCCGTTCACCCGCGCGAAAGGAGCGCCACGAGCGCCCGATAGCGCCTGCTTGCGCCCTTAAGTTCTTACGAAAACACCCATGCCGCGCCCGCTTCTCGCCACGATCCATACCGCCGCCCTGGCCAACAACCTCGCTGTCGCCCGCCGCCACGCGCCGAACTCCAAGGTCTGGGCAGTCGTCAAAGCCAATGCCTACGGCCACGGATTGGCCCGTGCGTTCCCGGGCCTGCGGGCAACCGACGGTTTCGGTCTGCTCGATCTCGAAGAGGCGGCCAAGTTGCGCGAGCTCGGCTGGGCCGGTCCGATCCTCCTGCTTGAGGGCTTTTTCCGGCCTACCGACATCGACGTGATCGACCGGTACAGCCTCACGACGACGGTGCACTGCGACGAGCAGTTGCGCATGCTCGAAATGGCGAGGCTCTCGAAGCCCGTCAACATTCAACTCAAGATGAATACGGGGATGAACCGGCTCGGGTATACGCCCGAGAAGTTCCGGGCCGCCTGGGAACGGGCGCGCGCGTGCCCCGGAGTCGGTCAGATCGCGTTGATGACGCATTTTGCCGATGCGGACGGCGAGCGCGGCATCGAAGAGCAACTCGCGGCATTCGAACGCGGTGCCGAAGGAATCGCGGGCGCGCGCAGTCTTGCGAACTCGGCCGCCACGCTCTGGCACCCTGGCGCGCATTTCGACTGGGTGCGCCCCGGCATCATCCTTTACGGCGCATCGCCCTCGGGCGTCACCGCCGCGATCGAAGGCACCGGCCTGCAGCCGGCCATGACGCTCGCCTCGGAGCTGATCGCCGTCCAAACGCTGAGCGCCGGGCAGACCGTCGGCTACGGCTCGGCGTTCTCGGCACCGGGCCCGATGCGCATCGGGGTCGTGGCTTGCGGCTACGCCGACGGCTATCCGCGCTGTGCGCCCGACGGCACGCCGATCGTGGTCGACGGCGTTCGCACGCGCGTGATCGGACGTGTTTCGATGGATATGCTGACCGTCGATCTTACGCCGTGCCCGGCGGCCAATGTCGGCTCGCGCGTAGAGCTCTGGGGCGCGCAGGTGCCGATCGACGATGTCGCGCGCGCCTGCGGCACGATCGGCTACGAGCTCATGTGCGCGGTGGCGCAACGCGTGCCCGTGCGCGCGGAATAGCTTCGCACCTGTTGCGTTGTGCCCGTCGAGCACCATTGAAACCATCTAGAACGGCCGAACCGGCACCGCCGGATAGCGGACCCATAGCGCGTGGCAAAACAAAAAACGACGTATAGCTGTACCGAGTGCGGCGGACAATCTCCCAAATGGCAAGGGCAGTGCCCGGCCTGCGGAGCATGGAACACGCTCGTCGAGACGGTCGCACCGGCCGCCGGCGCACATCGCTTCCAATCGCTCGCGAAAACCGCCCCCGTGCAACGGCTCGCCGATATCGAAGCGGCCGACGTGCCGCGATTTTCCACCGGCATCGGGGAGTTCGACCGCGTGCTGGGGGGCGGCTTCGTCGCAGGTGCGGTTGTGTTGATCGGCGGCGATCCCGGCATTGGCAAATCGACGCTGCTCCTGCAGTCGCTCGCCGCGCTGGCCGAAGAGCGCCGCGCACTCTATATCAGCGGCGAGGAATCGGCGGCCCAGATCGGCTTGCGTGCGCAGCGGCTGGCGCTTGTCGAGCCAGGCTCGAAGGCGGCCGAGCTGAGGCTGCTCGCCGAGATTCAGCTGGAAAAGATCCAGGCGGCGATCGAGGCGGAGCGGCCCGATGTCGCCGTCGTCGATTCGATTCAAACGATCTATTCCGACGCGCTCAGCTCGGCGCCGGGCTCCGTCGCCCAGGTGCGCGAGTGTGCGGCGCAGCTCACGCGGCTCGCCAAGCAATCGGGGACGACCGTCGTCATGGTCGGCCACGTGACGAAGGAGGGCAGTCTTGCCGGCCCGCGCGTGCTGGAGCATATCGTCGACACGGTGCTTTACTTCGAAGGCGATACGCATTCGTCGTTCAGGCTCGTGCGTGCGTTCAAGAACCGTTTTGGCGCCGTCAACGAACTCGGCGTTTTTGCGATGACGGAACGCGGGCTGCGCGGCGTGGCGAATCCCTCGGCGCTTTTTCTCTCGCAGCACGAGCAGATCGTACCGGGCTCGTGCGTGCTCGTGACGCAAGAGGGGTCACGGCCACTGCTGGTCGAAATTCAGGCTCTCGTCGATACGGCGCATGTGCCGAATCCGCGCCGTCTGGCCGTCGGGCTCGAGCAAAACCGGCTCGCGATGCTGCTTGCCGTGCTGCATCGGCATGCCGGCATCGCCTGTTTCGATCAGGATGTGTTCCTCAACGCGGTGGGCGGCGTGAAGATCGCGGAGCCGGCCGCGGATCTGGCTGTCTTGCTTGCGATCCACTCGTCGATGCGCAACAAGCCGCTGCCGAAGGGGCTGATCGTGTTTGGCGAAGTCGGTCTGGCCGGTGAAATCCGGCCGTCGCCGCGGGGCCAGGAACGGCTCAAGGAAGCGGCCAAGCTCGGTTTCACGGCGGCGCTGATTCCGAAGGCGAATGCGCCGAAGCAGACGATCGAGGGACTGCAGGTATTGGCCGTCGAGCGAATCGACGAGGCGATCGGCCGCGTCAAGGAGCTGGAGTAGCCGCTAGCTGCATAGCGCCCTGCGCAGCGAGCGCATCTTGCAGGCGCGGGCGCGCGAAGTACGCGCTACGAGTCCGCGTCCGTTGTCGTGAACAAAAGGTGTTGGCGCGCTTCCTCGACGGTCAATACGGGGCTCACACAGCAATCGAGCGGCTCGAGCAATGCGAGCCAGGCCGCAAGCGGCTGGCTGGCGATGCGCGCGGCCAGCTCGCGCGTCAGCGATGCAGCGTCGGCGCCGCCCGCCGCCTGACCGAGGCTCCAGTGGCGACTCGTCCAATCCTCGCGCCCCAATGCGCGGCACAGCTTCTCCCAGAATTTGAGCTCCAGCGCGCCGATGGCCAGCCAGCGTCCGTCCGCCGTCTTGTAGACGTTGTAGCAAGGCGCGCCGCCGGTCATCAGTCCGTGTCCGGCGGCGAGGTCCGCCGATGCGGCGTGCTGCCCGCCGGCATGCTCGAGTGTGGCGTGGGCCACGACGTTGCAGGCGCGGATGGCATGCGTCATCGATATGTCGAGAAACGAGCCGCCGCCTCCCTGCGTGACCTGCCATAGCGCGGCAAGAATCTGGGTGAGCGCCGTCGATGCGCCGCCGAGAATATCGGCGATCTGAATGTTGGGAATGACGGGCGTGCCGTCCGCCCCTCGGATTTGATCGAGGACACCGGCGTAAGCCAGATAGTTGATGTCGTGTCCGGGCCGATGCGCAAAGGGCCCAGTTGCACCATAGCCGGTGATCGCGCAGTAGACCAGTTTGGGATTGATTTTGGCGAGGCTTGCGTAATCGAGCCCCAGGCGGGCCATCACGCCGGGCCGGAAGCTCTCGACGAGTACGTGCGATTCGCGTACGAGCGCGCGCAACACCGTGCGGCCCGTCTCGCTCTTCAGGTCCAGCCGCGTTTCACGCTTGCCGCGGTTGACGAGCCGGTAAAACGCGCTCGGCCGGCCCGCGGACCGGTCCGCCGCGCTTTGCAGCATCGCCCGCGCGCCGTCGCCCGCTCCGGGCTCTTCGATCTTGAGTACGTCGGCGCCGAGCTCCGCCAGCCGCAAAGTGGCGAGCGGTCCGGGCAGCAAACGGGTGAGGTCCAGCACGCGCAGACCTCGCAACGGGGCAGTCAAGAGCACACCTCCTCTCGGTCGAATGAGCGCCCGCACCCGGGCGCTAGCCTATCTGTTCGAGTTCCTCCTGCGCTTCGAGCCACTGAGCTTCGAGCGTCTCCAGGCGCGATTGGACATCGGCTTGCTGCCTGAGCGTCTCGGTCAGCCGGGCCTTCATGGCGGGCTCATAGCTGGCCGCATCCGCGACGAACGCGTCTAGCGCTGCCTTTTGCGTGTTCAATGTTTCCATCTCTTTCTCGATTCTGGCAATCCTCGTTTGCAACGGCTTTTTCAGTTGCGCGAGTTTCTGTCGAACCTGCGCCTCCTGGCGGCGCTGATCTTTGCGGTTGGCCGCGCCGGCCGTGAGGCCATCCACCGCGTCGCCAGCCTCGGCATGCGCCGCTCGGGCCGCGCTGCGCGCTTGCGCGGCGTGTTCGAGGAGCCAGTCGCGATAGTCGTCGAGATCGCCATCGAACGGCTCGACACGGTGATGCGCGACGAGCATGAACTGATCGGTGCTCGCTCGCAGCAGATGCCGGTCGTGCGAAACGAGGATCAGCGTCCCTTCGAACTGCGCAAGCGCCATGGTCAATGCGTGCCGTGTTTCGAGATCGAGGTGATTCGTCGGCTCGTCGAGCAACAGCAGATTCGGTTTTTGCCAGATGATGAGTGCCAGCGCGAGCCGCGCCTTTTCGCCGCCCGAGAACGGTGCGATCGGCGCGCTCGCCATGTCGCCGGAAAAATTGAAGCCGCCCAGGAAGTCGCGCAGCACTTGTTCGCGGGCATCGGGAGCGATGCGCGCCAGATGGGCGAGCGGTGAATCGTCGGGCCGCAGCGTTTCGAGCTGGTGCTGGGCGAAGTAGCCGATCACGAGCCCGCGGCCTTGATGCATCGAGCCCGCGAGCGGTTCGAGCGTGCCAGCCAGTGTCTTGACGAGCGTCGACTTGCCTTGGCCGTTCGCGCCCAGCAGCCCGATGCGCTGACCGTTCTGGATCGACAGCGTCACGCCTTCGAGGATCGGGATGTCGATATCGCCGCCATCGCCGCCATCGCCACGGTAACCGCACCGTACGTCCTCCATGACGAGCATCGGATTCGGCGCGGCATCGGGCTCGCGAAACTCGAACGTGAAAGGCGACGCCACGTGAGCCGGTGCGATGAGCTCCATTTTCTCGAGCGCCTTCATGCGGCTTTGCGCCTGCCGGGCCTTGGTGGCCTTGGCCTTGAAGCGATCGATGAAGCTTTGCAGATGGGCGACCGTTTTTTGCTGCTTCTCATAGGCGCTTTGCTGCAACGCAAGCTGCTGCGCGCGAAGGATCTCGAACTGCGAGTAGTTGCCGCCGTAGCGCGTCACCCGCCGGTTGTCCAGATGCAGCGTGACGTTGCAGACCGAGTCCAGGAACTCGCGGTCATGCGAAATCACGATCAGCGTGCCGGGGTAGCGGTGCAGCCAGTCCTCGAGCCAGACGATCGCGTCGAGATCGAGGTGATTCGTCGGCTCGTCGAGCAGCAGCAAATCGGAGCGGCACATTAGTGCCTGCGCGAGGTTCAGCCGCATGCGCCAGCCGCCCGAAAAGCTCGCGACGCTTTCGCGCGTTTGCGCGAGCGTAAAGCCCAATCCGAGCAGCAGCGCCTCGGCGCGGGCGGGCGCCGTATAGCCGTCCGCATCGGCGAAGGCTGCATGCTCGTGGGCGAGGGCCTCGCCGTCATGGGCGCGTTCGGCCGCGGCGATGCGCGCTTCGACCTCGCGCAAATCGGCGTCGCCGTCGAGCGTATATTCGAGGGCCGATTTCTGGGCGGCCGGTGTGTCTTGCGCCACATGCGCGATGCGCCAGGTGGGCGGCAGCGAAACATCGCCCGCGTCGGCATGCAGTTCGCCGCGCAAGACGGCAAAGAGCGTCGACTTGCCCGCGCCGTTCGCGCCGACGAGTCCGGCTTTCTCGCCCGGATTGAGGGCGAACGACGTGGCTTCGAAAAGGGGCTTGACGCCGCGCGAGAGGCTGAATTGGTTGAAACGGATCACGACGGAATTTGACGGCTCGAAAAACGCTATTTTAGACGGGGCTGCCGTGATCGGGCGCGCTCAGTTTGGCCCCGATATCGCATAGACTGCCGGTTCGTCGGGAACGATAACGCAGGAGAGGGCACGATGACATCGCTTTATGAATTTACCGCACGCGAACTCGGCGGCGAGCCGGTGAGCTTGGAACGCTACCGGGACAAGGTGCTGTTGATCGTCAACACGGCCAGTGAGTGCGGGTTCACGCCGCAGTATGCCGGCTTGCAACGCCTGCATGACCGTTATGCCGCGCGCGGCTTCGAAGTGCTGGGCTTTCCGTGCAATCAATTCGGCAAGCAGGAGCCCGGGGACGCGGCCCAGATCGGCAGCTTTTGCGAGAAGCAGTACGGTGTTGCCTTTCCGATGTTCGAAAAAATAGATGTCAAGGGACCGAACGCGCACCCGCTGTATCGCTATCTGACGCGGCAGGCGCCGGGCGTGCTCGGCACGCGCTGGATCAAATGGAATTTCACGAAGTTTCTGGTCGATCGTAGCGGCCGCGTCGTCAAGCGCTATGCGCCGGCCACGAAGCCCGAGGAACTCGAGGGCGATATCGAGGCGTTGCTGTAAAGCGGCAGCCTGCTTGACCCTGCGCCGGTGCATCACAGAATCGGCGAAAAAAGCCGCGCCACATGCATCAGAATCCGCCGCCGCGCGGGTGCATCGTGGTATTCGCTGCGCTCGACTTGGTAGGACTGTTCGAAGTCGTCAAGCAACATGGCCTCGACTTCGCGGGCAAAGCCAGGATCGATCGTCAGCACCATGATTTCGAAATTGAGGCGAAACGAGCGATTGTCGAGATTTGCGCTACCGATCGCGGCGGCGATATCGTCGATCAGCACGACCTTCTGGTGAAGGAAGCCCGGCCGATACCTGAAAATGCGTACGCCCGCCCGCAGCAGATCGTAGGCATACAGCTTCGATGCCTCGAACACCACGTAGTGATCGCGGCGGCTCGGGATCAGGATCCTGACATCGACGCCGCGCATCACGGCGAGCCGCAACGCCGAGAACACCGCCTCGTCGGGAATCAGATAGGGCGACGTGATCCAGACGCGCGTCTGGGCGGCATTGATCGCCTCCACGAAAAACAGCGAGCCGGTTTCGAATTTGTCGGCGGGGCCCGGTGCGACGACGAGACAGTGCATGTCGCCCACCGCCTCGGGTTGCTCGGCTTGCGACGGCGGCAGTTGCGGCAGATCCTGCGTGGCCCAGTGCCAATCCTCGATGAACACGAACTGCACGCTCGCCACCACAGGCCCGCGCAACTCGATGTGCGTATCGCGCCAGGGCGAGAGGCGCGGATTGCCGCCGAGATACTCCACGCCGACGTTATGGCCGCCGACGAATGCGCGTTCGCCGTCCACCACGACGATCTTGCGGTGATTGCGAAAATTCAACTGGAAGCGGTTGACGAAGCGCCGGTTCGTCGCAAACGGATGGATGTCGATGCCGGCCGCGCGCAGCGCCAGGACATAGTGCTGCGGCAGATCGAACGAACCGATGCTGTCGTAGAGAAACGATACGCGAACGCCCGCGGCCGCTTTGGCGATGAGCAGATCCCTCAGCATTCTTCCGAGCGCGTCGTCGCGCACGATGAAAAACTGCACGAGCACGTAGCGCTGTGCGTGCTCGATGGCGTCGAGGATGGCGGCGAACGTCGCGTCGCCGTTGACGAGCGTGCGTGCGCTGTTGCCGGGCAGAAACGGCATGCCGCTCAGGCTTGCCAGCGAGCGCACGACATGGTGACCGAGCGCCTCGGCGGGCGCGCCGGCCGTCGAGGCGCTCGTATCCCAGGTCTGCGGGTGGGCGCGCGAGCGTACCAGCTCGTTCTCGACCCGGCGCGCGTCGACATAGCCGGCGAACTTGCTTCGTCCGAGAAAAAGATACGGAACGACCGTCAAATACGGCATCGCCACGAGCGAGACGGCCCAGGCGATGGCGCCTTGCGAGGTGCGCGTGTGCAAGATCGCATGGCAAGCGGCGACGGCGCCGAGCACGTGCGCCGCAAAGATGAGACTGCCGAGCGAAAGCCAGTTGAATTCGAAGTGCATGAGACAGCCTGTTCCGTCCGCGATGACACGCGCATCGCCCGTGCGCATCTTACCGAAACGCCGGCGGAAGATGATGAGGCCGAAGCGTGCCTCAGGGTGCCGGCAAATCGTTCGCCGAAAGGAGGAACACGCTGTCTTCGCCTGCGCTCGTCGGCAGCCACACGAGATCGAGCCCGCCGAATGCCGCTTCGACATGTGCGCGCTCGTTGCCGATCTCGACGATGAGCACACCTTCTTCGGTCAGCCAGTTGCGCGCCTCCCCGACGATGCGGCGAACGATGTCCATGCCGTCGTCGCCGCCCGCAAGCGCGAGGGCCGGCTCGTGGCGATACTCGGCCGGCAGCTCCGCCATCGATGCGCTGTTCACGTAGGGCGGGTTGGCAATGACGACGTCGTAGCGGCGTTCGGGCAACGGCGCGAAAAGGTCGCCTTCGAACAGCGCAATGCGGTCCTCGAGCCCGTACTCCGTCACGTTGAGCGCGGCGACTTCGAGCGCCGGCGCGGAGATGTCGACCGCATCCACGTCGGCATTCGGAAACGCGTGGGCGGCGAGGATGGCGAGCGATGCGGAACCGGTACAGAGTTCGAGCACCGCGCCGACTTCGTCGGGGTCCGCGACGTAGGGCTGCAGGCCGTCTTCGAGCAACTCGCCGATGAATGAACGCGGCACGATGACGCGTTCGTCGACGTAAAAGCGCCGGCCGTGCATCCAGGCTTCGTGCGTGATGTAGGCAGCGGGCAGCCGTTCGTCGGCGCGGCGAGCGATCACGGCGAGCACTTCTTCGATCTCGCTGGCGAGCAGTCGGGCGTCGAAAAATGGTTCGAGCGTATCGAGCGGCAGGTGCAGCGTATGCAGGATCAGGTACGCAGCCTCGTCGTAGGCGTTGTCGCTGCCATGGCCGTAAGCAAGCCCCGAGGCATTGAAGCGCGAGACCGCATAACGGAGCAGGTCGCGAACGGTGATGAACGGCGTCGTCATTGCTGCAGCTCCTTCGCGCATCAGGCGATCAGCGCTTCAAGCACGCGCCGATAGATGTTTTTGAGGGGCTCGATGAAAGCGAGCTCGATGTGTTCGTCGATCTTGTGAATGCTGCCGTTCGGCGGGCCGAACTCCACGATCTGCTTGCAGATTCGCGCGATGAAGCGTCCGTCCGAGGTGCCCCCTGTCGTCGAGAGCTCGGCGCTCACGCCGGTCTCCTGCCCGATGGCCGCGACGACCGCGTTCGACAGCTCGCCGCGCGGCGTGAGAAACGGCAACCCGCTGACGGTCCAGTCGAGTTCGTAATCGAGGCCGTGTTTATCGAGGATGGCATGCACGCGCTGTTGCAGCCCCTCGACGGTGCTCGCGGTCGAGAAGCGGAAGTTGAACGTCAACTCGGCCCGCCCCGGAATCACGTTGCTCGCGCCGGTGCCGCTGTGCAGATTCGAGACCTGCCAGGTCGTGGGGGGGAAGTATTCGTTGCCGGCGTCCCAGTGTTCGGCAACCAACTCCGTCAGCGCGGGCGCCAGGAGATGAACCGGATTCTTTGCGAGATGCGGATAGGCGATATGGCCTTGCACCCCTTTGACCGTGAGCTTGCCCGACATCGAGCCGCGCCGGCCGTTTTTGACGACGTCGCCGAGTGTCGCGTCCGACGTGGGTTCGCCGACGATGCAGTAATCGAGCGTCTCGCCGCGTGCTTGGAGCGCTTCGACGACTTTCACCGTACCGTACGTGGCGGGCCCTTCCTCGTCGCTCGTGATCAAAAAGGCGATCGAGCCGCTGTGATCGGGATGAGCGGCGACGAACTCCTCGGTCGCGACGACGAAGCCCGCGATCGATGTCTTCATGTCAGCCGCGCCGCGGCCGTAGAGCTTGCCGTCCCGCTGCGTGGGCACGAACGGCGGCGAACTCCATTGTTCGAGCGGGCCCGTCGGCACGACATCGGTATGGCCGGCGAATGCGAGCAGTTTTCCGCCTGCACCGCTTCCGCCGCGCTTGACGGCCCACAAGTTCGTGACACCGTGCGCTTCGATCGTCTCGCACGTGAAGCCGACGGCTTGCAGGCGTTCGATCAGCAACTGCTGGCAATCCTGGTCGTCGGGCGTGACGGATGCACGCGCGATCAGCTGTTCGGTAAGGGCGAGGGTGCCGGACATGGATTCGAATCCGTATCAACAAAAAATGCCGGCCGCACGGCGGCCGGCAGTTGCGTTCGAGGCGTTGTCCCGTGCGACGCACGCCGCGCCGGTGCGCGGCAGGCAGTGCACCGGGGCAACGGGCTACGCGAAAAGCGTTTCGTAGGCTTCGACGGAAAAGCCGAGCGTCTTCACGCGCCCGTCGACCACCACCACGGGGCGCTTGACGACGGAAGGCTTGTCGACCATGAGCGCAACGGCACCGTCGCGCGTCTCGGCGGCCGCCTTGGCGGCATCCGGGAGGCCCCGCCACGTCGTGCCCCGGCGATTCAGCAGCAGTTCCAACGGTACGTCGGCGAGCCACGCGTTCACGAGCGAAGCGGTCAGCCCCGCCTTCTTGAAATCGTGAAACTCGAACGGCACGCCGCGCGCTTCGAGCCAGGTGCGCGCCTTCTTCACGGTATCGCAGTTGGGAATGCCGTAGACGACGGTATGCGCGGCCGACATCAATCGCCCCGCAGCAGCTCGTTGAGGCCCACTTTGGCACGCGTCTTGGCATCGACCTTCTTGACGATCACCGCGCAGTAAAGGCTATGCGACCCGTCCTTCGAGGGCAGATTGCCCGCGACGACGACCGAGCCCGGCGGCACGTAGCCGTAGCTGACTTCGCCCGTTTCGCGATCGTAGATCTTGGTGCTCTGGCCGAGGTACACACCCATCGAGATGACCGAATTCTCGCCGACGATCACACCCTCGACCACCTCCGAGCGCGCGCCGATGAAACAGTTGTCTTCGATGATGACGGGATTGGCCTGCAGCGGTTCGAGCACGCCGCCGATCCCGACGCCGCCCGACAGATGCACGTTCTTGCCGATCTGCGCGCACGAGCCGACCGTGGCCCAGGTATCGACCATCGAGCCTTCGTCGACATAAGCACCGATGTTGGTGTAAGAAGGCATCAGCACGACGTTTTTCGCGATGAACGAACCGCGGCGCGCGATGGCGGGGGGCACGACGCGAAAGCCGCCCGCCGCGAAGTCTTCGGCCGTGTAATGGGCGAACTTCGAAGGCACCTTGTCGTAGAACTGCGAGTAGCCGCCTGCCGGCATCGGGGCATTGTCCTCGAGCCGGAACGACAACAGCACGGCCTTTTTCAGCCATTGGTTGACGACCCATTGACCGTCTTTCTTTTCGGCGACGCGCAGCGCGCCGCAATCGAGTTCGCCGATCGCATGTGCGACGGCTTCGCGCACTTCGGCCGGCGCGGCCTTCGGCGAGAGCTCGGCACGGTTGTCCCAGGCGGTGTCGATGATTTGCTGAAGTTGTTGCGACATGGTCTCGATTTGGCTAAGTGGATATCGGATGGGCAGTTCCGGCCCGGCTGAGCGGTGCGGCAATCAGGCGGCGGCGAGCCGCCGCGCGGGCGCGACCGCTACCGAGCGAGCGAACGGCAGAAATCGACGATGCGCCGGGCGCCTTCGACGCACTCGCTCTCGTTCGCGACGAGCGCCAGGCGGATGAAATCCCGGCCGGGGTTGACGCCATGCGCGGTGCGCGCGAGATACGAGCCCGGCAAAACGGTCACATTATAGTCGGCGTGAAGACGCCGGGCGAATTCGGTGTCCGAGAGCCCGGTGCGTGCGACGTTGGCCCAGAGGTAGAACGCGGCGTCGGGCAGCTTCACGTCGAGCACCTCGGCAAGCATCGGCGTGACCGCCGAAAATTTGCTCACGTATTTCGCGCGGTTTTCGCGCACGTGCGCTTCGTCGCTCCAGGCGGCAATGCTCGCGCTCTGGTAGACAGGCGAAAGCGCGGCGCCGTGATAGGTTCGGTAGAGCAAGAAGCGTTGAAGCAATCGGGCATCGCCTGCCACGAAGCCCGAGCGCATGCCGGGCACGTTCGAGCGCTTCGACAGGCTCGACAGCATGACGAGACGCTCGAAGCCGCGGCCGAGCCGGTGGGCTGCCTCCAGGCTGCCGAGAGGCGGCTTGGCTTCGTCGAAATAGATCTCGGAGTAGCACTCGTCCGAGGCGATGACGAAACCGTGCTCGTCCGAGAGCGCGAACAGTTGGCGCCAATCGTCGAGCGTCAGCACCGCTCCGGTCGGATTGCCTGGCGAGCAGACATACAGCAACTGCGTGCGCGACCAGACGTCTCGCGGCACGGCGCGGTAGTCGCACGCGAAGTTGCGTGCCGGGTCGCTGTTCGCGAAGTACGGTTGCGCGCCGGCCAGCAGGGCCGCGCCCTCATAGATCTGATAAAACGGGTTGGGGCAGAGCACGACCGCATCCGGGCGCGAGCCGTCCACCACCGCTTGCGCAAGCGAAAAAAGCGCTTCGCGCGAACCCGACACGGGCAGCACTTCGGTTGCCGGATCGAGCGCGGGCAGACCATAGCGCCGGGAGGCCCAGCGCGCGATCGCCTCGCGCAGCGCGGGCGAGCCCGCCGTCGCGGGATAGTTCGACAGCGTGTCGAGCGATGCCACGACAGCATCGGTGACGACCTTCGGCGTGGCGTGCTTGGGCTCGCCGATGCCGAAGCTGATGTGAGGCAGCGCGCTCGGCGGTGCCGAGTCCTTGAGCAGGGCGCGCAGCTTTTCGAACGGATAAGGCTGGAGGCTGTCGAGTCGAGGGTTCACGTTGGGCTTCGGCGTTGACGAAATCGAAAGCGGCTGTGCTCGCCCGCTACCATGCCGGATCCGGCGACGCCTTCGGGGCCAAGCCCGCCAGCGCGCTCGAGGCTCGGCCGCGGTGCGGCGACGATCGAGAAGGCGGCCATTATAGCCGCCCTGGCTCGCCCCGTTGCGCTGCGTCGCTCGATGGGCCGGGACGCGATTGGGGCGATGGTATGATTGCCACTTGCCCGCGGGCCGTGCGGCTCGCGGCCCGTTCGACCTTCCCCTATTCAATCAGCGATATCGCCGTGCGTCTGACCTCGATCAAACTCGCTGGCTTCAAGTCCTTCGTCGATCCCACCCACTTCCAGGTCCCCGGCCAACTGGTCGGTGTCGTCGGGCCCAATGGTTGCGGAAAATCGAACATCATCGATGCCGTGCGCTGGGTGCTGGGCGAGTCGCGCGCCTCCGAGCTGCGCGGCGAGTCGATGCAGGACGTGATCTTCAACGGCTCGACTGCGCGCAAGCCCGGCAGCCGCGCGAGCGTCGAGCTCGTATTCGACAATGCCGACGGCCGCGCGGCCGGCCAATGGGGGCAGTACGCCGAAATCGCGGTGAAGCGCGTGCTTACGCGCGACGGCACGTCGAGCTACTACATCAACAACCTGCCCGCGCGCCGGCGCGACATTCAGGACATCTTCCTCGGCACCGGCCTGGGGCCGCGCGCCTACGCGATCATCGGGCAGGGCATGATCTCCCGGATCATCGAGGCCAAGCCCGAAGATCTGCGGGTCTTTCTCGAGGAAGCCGCCGGCGTGTCGAAGTACAAGGAGCGGCGCCGCGAGACGGAGAACCGCCTGCACGACACGCGCGAGAATCTGACGCGTGTGGAGGACATCGTCCGCGAACTGAGCGCCAACCTCGAAAAGCTCGAGGCGCAGGCGGTCGTCGCGACCGAGTTCAAGACGCTGCAGGCGCAAGGCGAGGAAAAGCAGCGGCTGCTGTGGCTCTTGCGCAAGAACGAGGCCGCTGCCGAGCAGGCGCGGCAACAGCGCGCCATTTCCGAGGCGCAAATCGATCTCGAGGCGCAGACCGCGCGCCTGCGCGAAGTCGAAGCCGACCTGGAGACGTTGCGCGTCGCGCACTATGCCGCGAGCGACGCAATGCAGGGTGCGCAGGGCGCTCTGTACGAAGCGAATTCCGAGGTGAGCCGGCTCGAAGCGCAAATCAAGTTCATCGTCGAGTCGCGCAATCGCGTGCAGGCCCAGATCGCGGCGCTGACGGCGCAGCGCGAGCAATGGCAGGCGCAGGCCGAAAAGGCGCGCGGCGAGCTCGAGGATGCCGATGCACAGCTTGCCATCGCCGAAGAAAAGGCAGTGCTGGCCGAAGACGCGGCGGCGGCGAAGCACGATGCATTGCCGGCGCTCGAGGCGCAATGGCGCGATGCGCAGGCGCGGCTGAACGACGAGCGCGGCGAGATCGCCCAGACCGAACAGGCGCTCAAGCTCGAGGCAGCGCATCAGCGCAATGCCGATCAACAGTTGCAGCAGTTGCAACAGCGCCACGAGCGCCTCAAGGCGGAGGCGGGTGGCCTCGACGCGCCGGACGAGGTGCAGCTCGAGGAAGGGCGCATGCAGCTTGCCGAGCATGAGGAGATCCAACGCGATGCGCAGGCGCGTCTGGCCGAGGCCGAGGGCGCGCTGCCGGCGCTCGATGCGGCGCGGCGCGAGGCGCACGAGCGCACGCAAACGGAAACGGCGCGCATCCATCAGCTCGAAGCGCGGCTCGTCGCGCTCAAGCATTTGCAGGAAAACGTACAGACCGACGGCAAGATTCAGCCCTGGCTCGACAAACACGAACTGGGAGGTTTGCCGCGTCTGTGGAAGAAGCTGCATGTCGAAACGGGCTGGGAAACGGCGCTCGAATCGGTGTTGCGCGAACGGCTCGCCGCGCTCGAGATCTCCAATCTCGACTGGGTCAAGGCGTTCGCGAGCGATGCGCCCCCGGCCAAGCTTGCGTTCTACGCGCCGCCTTCGGCTGGCGTGCCGCGCGAGCAGGCCCCGGGCCTGCGGCCGTTGCTCTCGCTCATGCGCATCGACGACGCGGGGCTGCGCGCGGTGCTGGCCGACTGGCTCGGTCATGTGTACGTCGCCGACGATCTGGGCTCGGCGCTCGCCCAGCGCACGCAGTTGCCGGAGGGGGCGGCTTTCGTCGTCAAGGCGGGGCACGTACTCACGCGTGTAGGCGTTCAGCTTTACGCGGCGGATTCCGAGCAGGCCGGCATGTTGGCCCGCGAGCAGGAGATCGAGAACCTCACACGCCAATTGCGCGCGCAGACTTTGTTGGCGGACGAGGCGAAGACCGCGGCGATTCGCACCGATGCGGCGCACACCCAGGCGACGCAAGCGCTGGCCGATGCGCGCGCGCAGCTCGAGCGGGCGACCCAGCGCGTGCATGCGCTGCAGCTCGACGTGCTGAAGCTCACGCAAGCGCACGAGCGCTATACCCAGCGCAGCACGCAGATTCGCGAGGAACTGGACGAAATCGGCGCGCAGATCGAGGATCAGCGCGCGCAGCGCGCCGAATCCGAGGCGAACTTCGAGCGCCACGACGGCGAGCTTGCCGCGTTGCAGGCCCGTTTCGAGGACGATCAGCTCGCGTTCGAAGCACTCGACGAAACGCTGAGCGCGGCGCGCACGGAGGCCCGCGATCTCGACCGGGCGGCCACCGACGCGCGCTTCGCCGCGCGCAACATGGCCAATCGGATCGAGGAACTCAAGCGCAGCATTCACATCGCGCAAGAACAGAGCGAACGCGTCGCGGCCTCGCTCGAGGATGCCCGCGCGGAACTGGAATCGATCAACGAGCAGACCGCGCATACGGGCCTCCAGGAAGCGCTCGCCGTGCGCGCCGAAAAGGAAGCCGCGCTCGGCGCCGCGCGCATCGAGCTCGACGACCTGACGGCGAAGCTGCGTCATGCCGACGAAATGCGGTTGACGACCGAGCGTTCGCTGCAGCCGCTGCGCGAGCGCATCACCGAACTGCAGTTGAAGGAGCAAGCGGCGCGCATCGCCGGCGAGCAGTTCGTCGAGCAACTCGCCGAGGCGGGTGTCGACGAAGCCGAGCTGCAGCAAAAGTTGACGCCGGATATGAAGCCGTCGTACCTGCAAGGGGAAGTGACGCGCATCAACAACGCGATCAATGCGTTGGGGCCCGTCAACATGGCGGCGCTCGACGAGCTGGCGGCCGCGACCGAGCGCAAGACGTTCCTCGACGCGCAATCGGCCGACCTGACGGCCGCCATCGATACGCTCGAAGACGCCATCCGCAAGATCGACCAGGAGACCCGTACGCTGCTGCAAGGCACGTTCGACGAAGTCAACCGGCATTTCGGCGAGCTCTTCCCGCGTCTTTTCGGCGGCGGGCAGGCGAAGCTCATCATGACGGGCGACGAGATTCTCGATGCGGGCGTGCAGGTGATGGCCCAGCCGCCCGGCAAGAAAAATTCGACCATCCACTTGCTGTCGGGCGGCGAGAAGGCGCTGACGGCCACGGCGCTCGTCTTCGCGATGTTCCAGCTCAATCCCGCGCCGTTCTGCCTGCTCGACGAGGTCGATGCGCCGCTCGACGACGCAAACACGGAACGCTTTGCCAATCTCGTGCGCGCCATGTCCGAAAAGACGCAGTTCCTCTTCATTTCGCACAACAAGATCGCGATGGAGATGGCGCAGCAACTGATCGGCGTGACGATGCAGGAGCAGGGTGTCTCGCGCATCGTGGCGGTCGACATGGAAACCGCGGCCGGTTTCGCACAGAATACGGCTTGAACGAACGACAGCGGCGGTCGGCACACTGCACGGCCGCCCTCGACGAAAGAACGTGCTTCATGGAGCGTGCATGGACGAGTTGACACTCGGGTTGATCGGCGCGGGCGCCGTGGTGGTGGCGGGAGTGGTCGGATACAACGCATGGCAGGGGGCGAAAGTGCGCCGCAGGATGCCAAGACCGATGCCGCCCGACGCCGCCGAAGCACTTGCGCGTCACGATTCCGAGGAGGAGCGGCCGTTTATCGAGCCCGCGCGCGCAAACGTTCGCCGCGAGCCGGCGCTCTCCGATGCGCCGGCCGCAGCCGAGGCGCCCAGGATCGAACCGAGCTTCGGCGCCGCGCCGCTCGACACGCCGGCCGATCTTCAAGCGGACGCGACGGTGCCCGACGGCGATCTGTCGCGCGACGTGCCAGGAGCGCGGCACGCGGAGCAGATGTCCGATGCGCCCGTCGCGCCGGCTGCCACGACGATTTCCTCGGCGCCGCCGCATGTCGTCGATCGCCGCATCGACTGCGTGGTGCCGATCAAGCTAGGCGGCTCCGTTGCCGGCGACAAAGCGGTGCCGTTCGCGCAGCGATTGCGCCGAGCCGGCAGCAAGCCCGTCTATATCGAGGGCAAGGCCGAAGGCGCCGGCGCCTGGGAGCTGCTGCAAAACGGGCAACGTTATGACGAACTGCGCGCGGCGGTTCAGCTGGCGAACCGCGGCGGTGCGTTGAACGAGCTCGAGTTCTCGGAATTCGTCTCCGGTGTGCAGCAGTTCGCCGACGCGGTCGACGGCGCCCCCGAATTTCCGGACATGCTCGAAACGGTGTCGATGGCGCGCGAACTCGACAGCTTCGCGGCGCAGTGCGACGCGCAGTTGTCGATCAACGTCCTCTCGGATGGGGCGCCCTGGTCGGCCAACTACGTGCAGGCCGTGGCTTCCCAGGACGGATTGCTGCTCTCGCGCGACGGTACGCGCTTCGTCAAGCTCGATGCGAGGCAAAGCCCCGTTTTCATGCTGCAGTTCGGCGACACCAACTTCCTGCGCGATGACCTGACCTACAAGGGCGGGCAGATGATCACGCTGATTCTCGATGTGCCGGTGGCCGACGAGGATATTCTGCCGTTCAGGCTCATGTGCGACTACGCGAAGTCGCTGGCCGAGCGCATCGGCGGGCGTGTCGTCGACGATCAGCGTCGGCCGCTTCCCGAATCGGCGCTGCTGGCGATCGAAAAACAACTGATGACGCTTTACGCCAAGCTCGAGGAGGCCGGCATCCCCGCCGGCTCCGCGGCGACGCGCCGGTTATTCAGTCAATGACGCCGGACGGCTTGCGCGCATGACGGGCGCTGCGATAATGCCGGGGTGAACTCGAAATCGAACAAGAGCGCCCCGGCATGGCCCCACACACTGCACAAGCACCGACAGACCAACCCGCCGAGCGCGCAGCATGGCTGCGTGCGGAGCTCGATCGCGCCAACTATCAGTACTACGTGCTCGATCAGCCCGAGCTGCCCGATGCCGAATACGACCGGCTCTTTCTCGAACTGCAGCGCATCGAAAGCGAACACCCCGATCTGATCACGCCCGAGTCGCCGACGCAGCGTGTCGGCGGCCAGGCATCGAGCGGCTTCGCGCCCGTGCACCATGCGGTGCCGATGCTCTCGCTGAACAACGGCTTTACCGACGAAGATATCGTCGCCTTCGACAAACGCGTTGCCGACGTGCTCCACAGCGAATCGGTCGAATACGCGTGCGAGCTGAAGTTCGACGGCCTCGCGATCGCGCTGCGCTACGAGAACGGCCGGCTCGTGCAGGCAGCGACGCGCGGCGATGGCGCGACGGGCGAGGATGTGACCCAGAACGTGCGTACGATCCGTTCCATTCCGCTCAAGCTGAAGGGCGATCGCGTGCCGCGCCTCGTCGAGGTGCGAGGCGAGGTGCTGATGTTCAAGCGCGACTTCGAGCGGCTCAACGCGCGTCAACGCGAAGCCGAGCAACGCGAATTCGCGAATCCGCGCAATGCGGCGGCGGGCAGTCTGCGGCAGCTCGATCCGAGAATCACCGCTCATCGGCCGCTTTCCTTTTTTTCATACGGCATCGGCGAACTCGACGGTATCGAGATGCCCGGTACGCATAGCGCGCTGCTCGACTGGTACGGCGAGCTCGGGTTGCCGGTGTGCGCCGAACGCGCCACGGTCAACGGCGCGCAAGGGCTCCTCGAATTCTTCCGACGTATCGGCGAAAAACGCAAGTCGTTGCCTTACGAGATCGACGGCGTCGTCTACAAGGTCAATCGGCGAGACGAGCAGGACCGGCTCGGATTCGTTTCGAGAGCGCCGCGTTTCGCGCTCGCGCATAAATTCCCGGCCGAAGAGGCCATGACGGAGCTGCTCGACATCTACGTCAACGTCGGGCGCACGGGCGCGATTACGCCGGTGGCGCGGCTGAAGCCGGTCTTCGTCGGCGGCGTGACCGTCACGAACGCCACCTTGCACAACGAAGACGAGGTACGCCGCAAGGACGCCCGCATTGGCGACACCGTCGTCGTACGACGCGCGGGCGATGTGATCCCCGAGCTCGTGTCCGTCATGCTCGAGCGCCGGCCCGAGAACGCGCGCGAGTTCGTGATGCCCACGCACTGCCCGGTCTGCGGTTCGCGCATCGAGCGGCTGCCGGACGAAGCCGTCGCACGATGCACCGGGGGGCTGTTCTGTCCTGCGCAGCGCAAGCAGGCCATCTGGCATTTTGCGCAGCGCCGCGCGCTCGATATCGATGGGCTCGGTGAAAAGATCATCGACCAGCTCGTCGAGCAGCAGCTCGTGCGTACACCGGCCGATCTTTTCAATCTGGGCTTTGCGACGCTGGCCCAACTCGACCGCTTTGCCGAAAAATCGGCGCAGAATCTGCTGGATTCGCTCGAACAGGCCAAGCACACGACGCTTGCCCGCTTCATCTATGCGCTCGGTATTCGGCACGTGGGCGAATCGACGGCGAAGGACCTCGCGCGCCATTTCGGCTCGCTCGATCCGTTGATGAACGCGTCGATGGAGGAATTGCTCGAAGTCAACGATGTCGGCCCCGTCGTGGCCGAGTCGATTCATCAGTTCTTCGCGGAAGAGCACAATCGGACTGTCATCGAACAGTTGCGGGCGCCCGGCAAAGTGAGCTGGCCCGAAGGGCCGCCGGCGCCGCGCGCGCCGCAAGGCGCGCTGGCCGGCAAGACCGTCGTGTTGACCGGTACGCTGCCGACATACTCGCGCGAAGACGCCAAGGAACTGCTGGAGGCGGCCGGCGCAAAGGTGTCCGGCTCCGTGTCGAAGAAAACCGATTATGTGGTGGCGGGAAGCGAGGCGGGCAGCAAGCTTGCGAAAGCCGAGGAACTCGGCATTCCCGTGCTCGACGAAGACGGTATGCGCAAGCTTCTGGAGGGTCACAATCCATGATTCGCGAAATTCTCAAGATGGGCGATCCGCGTCTTTTGCGCATTGCCCAGCCCGTCGATCATTTCGACACGCCCGAGCTTCATGCACTCATCGCGGACATGTTCGAGACGATGCATGCCGCCAACGGCGCGGGGCTTGCCGCACCGCAGATCGGTGTCGATCAGCAGGTGGTCATCTTCGGCTTTGGACACAACGAACGCTATCCCGAGGCACCGCCGGTGCCTGAGACGGTGCTCATCAACCCGACCATCACACCGGTATCGCAAGATACGGAAGAGGGCTGGGAAGGGTGCCTGTCAGTGCCGGGCATGCGCGGGATCGTCGGACGATTTTCGATGATCCGCTACCACGGGTTCGATCAGTATGGGCAGCCGATCGACCGCGTGGCGGAAGGCTTTCATGCGCGCGTCGTGCAGCACGAATGCGATCATCTGATCGGCAAGCTCTATCCGATGCGGATAACCGATTTCTCGAATTTCGGCTTCACCGAGGTGCTCTTCCCCGATCTCGACCCCAACAGCGACGACTGACGCGCGCTTCCCGTTCGTCCGGGCGAGCTCGCGAGAGCGAGCCCCGGACGGCGTCGCTGTTCAAAACGCCTCGTCCGCAAGCAGATAGCGCCATTTTCCCTGCGGCAGTGCGCCCAGCGCCACGCGGCCCATGCGGACACGCTTCAGTCCGACGACGTGCAAGCCGACGAGTTCGCACATGCGACGGATTTGCCGCTTCTTTCCTTCGCGCAGGGCAAAGCGCAGCTGTTCGCCGTTTTGCCAACTGACCTTGGCCGGTTTCAGCGCCGCGTCATCGAGCGACAAACCGAACCGCAGCAACGCGAGTTTGTCGGCGGGAAAGTGCTGATCGACATCGGTCGTGTGCTCGCCGTAGGTCACACGTACGAGATATTCCTTTTCCACGCTCGAATGCTCGCCGATCAGCTGCTTTGCGACGCGGCCGTCCTGTGTCAGCACGAGCAGCCCCGTCGAATCGATATCGAGGCGGCCAGCGGGCGCGAGCGCGCGCAGATGACTCGGGGAGAAGCGCACGGGCGAACGGTCCCCGTCCCAGCGATTGGCTGCGGTGACGAGCGTGACGGCGGGTTCGTAGCCGTCTTCGGCCTGTCCCGACACGTAGCCGACGGGCTTGTGCAGAAGGATCGTGACTTGCCGCGATTGCGCGGCGTGCGCATCGCGCGTGATGTCTATCTTCTGATCGGGGCGTACGCGAGCGCCGAGCGTATCGATTCGTTCGCCATCGACGCGCACCCAGCCATTCGCAATCCACTCATCGGCTTCCCGGCGCGAACATAGACCGAGTTCCGACATGCGTTTCGATAGGCGCATCGTCCCCGCCGTTTCGGGGTTCGCCGGGGCCTTAGCTGCGGCGGCACCGCTCGGGCGGTGCTCAGGACGCCCGGCACGCTCCGGACGCCCCGCACGGTCCGCACGGTCCGCACGGTCCGCACGGTCCGCACGTTCCGGACGTTCCGCACGTTCCGTCGCCTGGCGCTTGACCGGCGAGCCGGTCTTACGCTCGGGCCGCGCTTGCACGGCGGCGCCCGAGCGTTTGCCCGTGCCCGCTGCGCTCCGGTGGGGCGCGCGAGTTCCGCTTTCGTTCGCGGTGGCGCCTCCTCGTTTGTCGCTGCCCGCCGCGGTCCTGGGCGCGCGGGTGTCACTCCGACTCACGACCCCAGCGGCAGCCGTGCGTTTGCCGCTGCCCGTTCCGGTCCTCGGCGTGCGGGCTCCGCTTTCGTTGAACCCAGCCCCCGTGCGTCTGTCGTGGCTTGCCGCAGCCCGGGGCGCGCGGGCGCCACTCCGACTCACGTCGTCGGCGGCGCCCGCGCGTTTGTCGCTGCCCGTTCCGGTTCGCGGCGTGCGGCTTCGCGTTTCGTTAGCGACGCCCCCCGTGCGCTTATCGTTGCTTGCCGCAGCCCTGCGAGTTCCCGCTACGCTGTCGCGCTCACGGCCGCGCGGCACGCCGGCCGGCGCGCCTGCCGGGGAACTGCCGGACGCGGTTGCCCTGCGGGCGCCCGGTGCTGCCGGTCGCCGGCTTCTTTCACCGGGCGACGAGCCCGGCTTGTCCTCGCGCGTGCGACGCGCGAGTGCCGTGCCCGCGCCCCGGGCGCCGCCCGCGGCTTTCGCGGCGGGGGCGCGTGGCGCCGGTGCTGCCTTGCCGGGCGCTGTGCCCGCTGCACGCGGTGCTGCGGCACCTCGCGCCGGCTTGCGTGCCGACGGGCTGCCGGAACGAACGGGAGCGCGATCCGGTGTGTCCGGTCGCGGATGCTTGGCTGTCAGTTTGACGCGCATAGATTCTCTAAAAAACGGGACCGCGGGCGTAGGGCCAGAGCGGCAATGAAACAGCGCCTATAGCGCGATGGCTCGCAGCAGTTCGGTTTCCAGCTGAATTTGCAGCCGGCTGTCGGACAGACCCCGGCCATCGAGCAGGAAGACGTCTTCGACGCGCTCGCCGAGCGTATTGATGCGAGCGGCATGCACGCCGACACAATGGTTGGCGAGCACACGCGCGATCGAATAAAGCAGACCCAGCCGGTCGTTTGCCGAGACCGAGAGAATGTAGTACTGGCCGCGCTCGTCGGCCCGCAAATCGACGCGCGGCGTGATCGGGAACGTGCGCGAAAGGCGCGACAGCCGGCCCTTGGACGGCTCGGGCAACGGCTCGCCCGATGAAAGCCAGGCACTGAGCTGCTGCTCGACGAGATTCGCGATATCGCGATACTGCACGTCTTGCTCCGGATGCGCGACGATGAAGTTGTCGAGCGCATAGCCGTGGCGGGTCGTGCTGATGCGGGCATCGAGCACGGACAATCCGTTGCGCTCGAAGTAGGCGCAAATGCCAGCGAACAGATCCGGGCGATCGCGCACATAGACGAGCACTTGCAGCGCTTCGCCGATGGGCGCCGGGCGTGCGCGTACGATGGGCGCCTCGGCTTCGACGTGGCGATACAGCACGCGCGTTTGCCAGGCGATATCGGCGGCGTCGTGCCGCAGGAAGTAGCCGACATCGAGCTGCTCCCAAAGCGCGCGCTGGGCATTCTCCGGCACGGTCTCGAGCCGCAGCAGCGCGAGGGCTTCCTCCTTGCGCGTCTTGAGCTCGGAGTGCTCGTCGGGGCGTGCGCCGCCCAGCACGGCGAGCGTCATGCGGTAGAGGTCCTCGAGCAGCTTGCCTTTCCAGGTGTTCCAGACCTTGGGGCTCGTGCCGCGGATATCGGCGACCGTCAGCAGATATAGGGCGGTGAGCCGCCGTTCGGTGCCGACGAGTTCGGCGAATTGCTTGATGACAGCCGGGTCGCTCGTGTCTTGCTTTTGCGCAACCTGACTCATCGTCAGATGCTGCTGCACGAGCCAGACGATCAGCGAGGCGTCGTCTCCCGTGATGCCGTGCTCGCGGCAAAAGCGTCGCGCGTCGGCCATGCCGAGCGTCGAATGATCGCCCCCGCGGCCTTTCGCGATGTCATGAAAAAGCGCGGCCACGTAGAGCACCCAGTGGTGCTCGAAATTGGCCATCAACTGACTGCAAAACGGGTACTCGTGCGCATGCTCGGCCAGGGCGAAACGGCGCAGATTGCGCAGCACCATCAGAATGTGCTGATCGACCGTATAGACGTGATAGAGGTCGTGCTGCATCTGGCCGACGATGCGACGAAAATTCAGTAAATACCGGCCGAGCACGCTCGTTTGATTCATGAGGCGCAGTGCATGGGTGATGCCCTGCGGCTCTTTGAGGATCTGCATGAAGAGGCGCCGGTTCTCGGGCGCCTTGCGCCAGCGCGAATCCATGATTTCGCGGGCGTTGTAAAGCGCTCGCAGCGTACGTGCGGAGAGCCCTTTGGTGCCCGGCGTGGCCTCGTAGAGCAAGAATGCCTCGAGAATGGCGGACGGCGCGCGCTCGAACACGTCGTCGCTGACGATCTCGATCATGCCTTGCTTCTCGACGAAGCGATCCGATAGCACGCGCGTAATGCCGCTCGTGCGCGGGAAGAGCTGCGCTTCGACATTCTGAATCAGGATCGTCGCGAGCTGCGTCACGGCTTTCGCTGCCCAGTAATAGCGGCGCATGAGCTGCTCGCTCGCCCGCCGCGCCTGCGTCGAGTGGTAGCCGAAGCTCTCGGCGGCAGCGGTTTGCAGATCGAAAACGAGCACATCCTGGCGACGCCCCGCGATCAGATGCAAACGGGCACGCAGCATCTTCAGGAAGCCTTCGTTGCGGCGCAGCTCGCGCGCTTCGCGCGCCGTAATGAGACCGCGCTGGTCGAGCTCGCGCCAACTGCTGCCGAAGCCGGCGGCACGGGCGATCCAAAGAATCAGCTGCAAGTCGCGCAGCCCGCCGGGACTTTCCTTGACATTGGGCTCGAGGCTATACGGCGAGTCCTGGAACTTCGCATGGCGCTGACGCATTTCGAGGACTTTCGCCTGGAAAAATGCGCGCGCGTCGAGCGTTTCGTTAAAGCGCAGTGCGAAACGTTGAAAGAGCGCCGTGCTGCCCGTGATGCGTCGCGCTTCGAGCAAGGATGTGCGCACCGTGATGTCGCGCTCTCCTTCGTCGATGCATTCGTCGACGGTGCGCACGCTGCTGCCCAGTTCGAGCCCGAGGTCCCACGCCATGCCGATGAACCGCTCGATGCGCGCCTCGAGCTCGGGCCCGGGGGTTTCGTGCAACAGCACGAGAATGTCGATGTCGGAATAGGGCGAAAGCTCGCCGCGACCGTACCCGCCGACGGCGACGAGTGCGAGCGAGGCCGGCATTTCGCAGGCGAGCCAAGCGCGGCGCAACGCGTCGTCCGTGGCGCGCGCGAGCGCGCGCATGGCCGCATCGACATTGCCGGCGGTTTTGAAGCGATCGAGAAGCGCCGTCTTGGCGACGCGGTAATCCGCTTTGAGCGACATGGAGTGGGGCAGGGCGGCTGGGACGCTCATGTGACGACGAAGATGCGGCTGACGATGGCAACAAACGGTGGCCAGGCAGCGGGCGCCGCCGCTCGCGCGCGATGCGCGCCGCGGCCCCGCCAACTGACCGGATGCGCGCCGCCGCTAGGCGGCGACGGACAGACGGGGCCGTTCGGGCGTTCCGGCCGAAACGGTCAGCACGTCGAAACCCGTATCGGTGACGAGCACCGTATGCTCCCACTGCGCCGACAGGCTGCGGTCGCGCGTCTTGACGGTCCATTGATCGGGCATCGTGCGAATCTCGCGGCGCCCGGCATTGATCATCGGCTCGATCGTGAAGATCATGCCTTTTTGGAGCTCGAGACCGGTGCCGGGGCGGCCGTAATGAAGCACCTGGGGATCTTCATGGAAGACCTTGCCGATACCGTGGCCGCAGTATTCGCGCACGACACTGTAGCCATGTGCCTCGGCGTGCTTCTGAATGGCATGGCCGATATCGCCGAGCCGCGCACCCGGGCGCACCTGCTCGATTCCGAGCCACATGCACTCGTAGGTCGTCTGGGCGAGCCGCCTGGCGAGAATCGAGCCTTCGCCGGCGATGAACATCCGGCTCGTATCGCCGAAATAGCCGTTCTTGATGACCGTGATATCGATATTCAGGGCGTCGCCGTTCTTGACGATCTTGTCGCCCGGAATGCCGTGGCAGATGACGTCGTTCACCGAAATGCACGTTGCCTTCGGATAGGGCGGGTAGCCGGGCGGCTGATAATTGAGCGGCGCCGGGATCGTGCCTTGCACGTCGAGCATGTAGTTGTGGCAGAGCCGGTCGAGCTCGCCCGTCGACACGCCCGGTTTGACAAAGGGCGTGATGTAGTCGAGCACTTCGCTCGCGAGTCGGCACGCGATGCGCATTTGCTCGACGTCGTATTCGTTTTTGATCGTGATAGCCATTGGAGTGCCAGCATGGGACGCGGATTGCCGGATTATCGCACCATATAGAGCCGCCGGCTGAAACCAAGGTCGGTGTTGAGGCGGACGCCGCGAGCGTGATATACTTTCTGGCTAGTCGTCAATGGTGCCCGGCGGAATTGGTGTTTCATTCCGTGTTTGATTCGCTCGGGGCTTCGGCGGCTGGAAGTCAAAGAGTCAAATTTTGAGTAAATCGCAAGCCGGCGCACCCAGGGTGCCGGGTGCGCATGATACGCGAGCATCGGCGAGATCGTCCGTGCACGCCTGTCGCGCATCCGTTACTGCAGCCGGCTTAAGGCCCAACCCTCGCGGAGAATTTCAATGGCAGTCACCATGCGTCAAATGCTGGAAGCCGGTGTCCACTTCGGTCACCAGACCCGCTTCTGGAACCCCAAGATGGCCCCGTTCATCTTCGGTCATCGCAACAAGATTCACATCATCAACCTCGAAAAGACGCTGCCGATGTACAACGACGCGCTGAAGTACGTGCGTCAGCTGGCGGCGAATCGGGGCACGATCCTTTTCGTGGGTACGAAGCGTCAGTCGCGCGACACCATCGCCGAAGAGGCGCAGCGCTGCGGTATGCCTTACGTGAACGCCCGCTGGCTCGGCGGCATGCTGACCAACTTCAAGACGCTGAAGGTTTCGATCAAGCGCTTGAAGGACATGGAGACGGCCGTCGAGGCAGGCGAGACCGAGCGCATGAGCAAGAAGGAAGCCCTGTTGTTCGAACGTGAAATCGCGAAGCTCCAGAAGTCGATCGGTGGCGTGAAGGACATGGGTGGCATTCCCGATGCGATCTTCGTCGTGGACGTCGGCTATCACAAGATCGCCGTGACGGAAGCCAACAAGCTGGGCGTTCCGGTCATCGCCGTGGTCGACACGAACCACTCGCCGGAAGGGATCGACTACGTGATCCCCGGTAACGACGACGCGAGCAAGGCTGTGGCGCTCTACGCGGCTGGCGTGGCGGACGCGATTCTCGAAGGCCGCGCGAATGCGGTGAACGAAGTCGTCCAGGCAGTGCGTGGCGAAGGCGACGGCGACGAATTCGTCGAGGTCAACGGGGAGGCGTAAAGCAACCCTGGGGCCGGCAAAAAAGGGGGCTTTCAGGGGCCCCCTTTTTTTGAGTTTCGGCCGCGGCGACGGCCGTTGATGCGGCGCAGCGGTTTTGGCGCGTGCCGCGAACGAATGCCTGCCGTTCGCATCGAAAGCGGGCGGCCTATGAAAGACAGACTCAAGGAGCGAATGATGGCGGCAATTACCGCAAGCATGGTGGCAGAACTGCGCGCGAAGACCGACGCGCCCATGATGGAGTGCAAGAAGGCGCTGACGGAAGCCGAAGGCGACATGTCCCGCGCGGAAGAACTGCTGCGCGTGAAGCTCGGCAACAAGGCCAGCAAGGCCGCCTCGCGCGTGACGGCCGAGGGCATCATCGTCTCGTCCATCAGCGGCAACGCGGGCGCGCTCGTCGAGTTGAACTGCGAGACGGACTTCGTCGCGAAGAACGACGATTTCAACGCGTTCGCCAAGCAAGTCGCGGAACTCGTGGTGGCGCACAAGCCGGCCGATGTGGCCGCGCTGTCGGCGCTGACGCTGAATGGCCAGACGGTCGACGCCGTGCGCCTCGCGCTCGTCGGCAAGATCGGCGAAAACCTGTCGATCCGCCGCTTCGTGCGCTTCGAGACGACCAACAAGCTCGCGGCCTACCTGCACGGCACGCGCATCGGCGTGCTCGTGGAGTACACGGGCGCCGACGAGCAAGTCGGCAAGGATGTCGCCATGCACGTGGCCGCCATGAAGCCGGTGTCGCTCTCCGCGAGCGATGTGCCGGCCGAGCTGATCGCGAAAGAGCGCAGCATCGCCGAGCAAAAGGCAGCCGAATCGGGCAAGCCGGCCGAGATCGTCGCGAAGATGGTCGAAGGCAGCGTGCAAAAGTATCTGAAGGAAGTGTCGCTGCTGAATCAGCCGTTCGTGAAGAACGACAAGCAGACGATCGAGCAGATGCTGAAGGCGGCCAATGCGTCGGTCCAGCAGTTCGCGCTCTTCGTCGTCGGCGAAGGGATCGAAAAGCGGCAGGACGATTTCGCGGCCGAAGTGGCCGCGCAGGTCGCAGCCGCCAAGCAACAGTAAGTACCTGCCTCGAAAGCGTCCGGGTGCCGGTGCATTCGGGCGGCGAGGCGAGCCTCGATGCGGAGTTCGGCACGAACCCGCTTCGCGGCATCGGCGGCACCGACTATTGACCAAGGGTTTTCCCTTAGTCATCGCGCGCAAGCTTTGCCGGGTGGCGGTTTTGCCAGTTGCCCGGCGAGCACGCGGCGCGGCGTGGGCGGTGCTTGCTCGAATTTATGTTTCACCCCTACAGTTCCACATTGTCGTCACTCCCTTCGGCGCGATCGGATACCGCTATGCCCACAGCCTATAAACGCGTTCTTCTCAAACTCTCCGGCGAAGCTTTGATGGGCGACGATGCCTTCGGCATCAACCGCGCGACGATCGAAAGAATGGTGGCGGACATCGCCGAGGTGGTTGGCCTCGGCACGCAGCTCGCGGTCGTGATTGGCGGCGGCAACATCTTTCGCGGCGTGGCCGGCGGTGCGGCGGGCATGGATCGCGCAACGGCCGACTACATGGGCATGCTCGCGACGATGATGAACGCGCTTGCGCTGCAAGACGCGATGCGGCACGCGGGCATCGAGGCGCGCGTGCAATCGGCGCTGCGCATGGACCAGGTGGTCGAGCCGTACATCCGACCGCGTGCAATCCGGCAACTCGAGGAAGGCAAGGTCGTGATCTTCGCGGCCGGTACGGGCAACCCGTTCTTCACGACCGATACGGCTGCGGCGTTGCGCGGCTCGGAAATCGGCGCCGAAGTGGTGCTCAAGGCGACGAAGGTCGACGGCGTATACTCCGCGGACCCGAACAAGGATGCGTCGGCAACGCGCTATGCGACGATCAGCTTCGACGAGGCGATCGGCCGCAACCTCCAGGTCATGGATGCGACGGCGTTTGCGCTGTGCCGCGATCAGAAGCTGCCGATCCGCGTTTTTTCGATCGTCAAGCCCGGCGCACTGAAGCGCATCATTCAGGGGGAGGACGAGGGTACGCTGGTCCACGTGTAAACTCTCGCACAACGCGGAAAACGCCCGCCGCGGCTTGTCGTGGTCATGCGCGCCGCTGGCGCGCGGGCGATCCGCACTGTTATGAAGGTTCGGAGGTTTAAATGAGTCTGGCAGACATAAAAAAGGGCGCCGATCAGAAGATGCAGCGTTCGATCGAGGCGTTCAAGAGCGATCTGGCGAAGATCCGCACCGGGCGCGCGCATACGGGCCTGCTCGATCATATCCAGGTCGACTACTATGGCTCGAACGTGCCTATTTCGCAGGTCGCCAACCTGACGCTCATCGATGCGCGCACGATCGGCGTGCAGCCTTGGGAAAAGAAGATGGTCGCCGTGGTCGAAAAGGCGATCCGCGAGTCGGATCTCGGGCTGAATCCCGCCACGCAGGGCGACTTGATCCGGGTGCCGATGCCGGCGCTGACCGAGGAGCGCCGCCGCGAGCTGACGAAAGTCGTCAAGAGCGAAGGGGAGACGGCGAAGATCGCCGTGCGCAATCTGCGCCGCGACGCCAACGAGCAGCTCAAGAAGCTCGTCAAGGACAAGGAAATCTCCGAAGACGACGAACGCCGCGCCAGTGACGAAGTCCAAAAGCTCACCGACAAGTACGTCGCCGAGATCGAGAAACTCGTGCATACGAAAGAAGCCGAGATCATGACGGTCTGAGGCCTCGCGCTTCCCGACGTCTTCCCGGTCTTACTTCGTTCAAAGCAGTTATCTGTCCCGGCGGCCATGACTTATACCAGCTCAACTGTTCGCGTACCCGATGTCGCAGCCGTTCCGCGCCACGTCGCGATCATCATGGACGGCAACGGCCGCTGGGCGACGCAACGACGTTTGCCGCGCGTAGCGGGCCATACGCGCGGCGTCGATGCGGTGCGTGCGACCGTCGAGGCGTGCGCGCGCGCGGGCGTCGAATATCTGACGCTTTTCGCGTTCAGCTCCGAAAACTGGCGCCGGCCCGTGGAAGAAGTGTCGTTCCTCATGCGGCTTTTCGTGACCGCGCTCGAGCGCGAGGTCGGCAAGCTGCACGCCAACGGCATCCGCTTGCGCGTCGTGGGCGATCTGTCGCAGTTCGATACGCGCATTCAAGACCTCATTCGCCGCGCGGAAACCAAAACGGCACGCAATGAACGGCTGACGCTGACGATTGCCGCCAATTACGGCGGGCGCTGGGATATCCTCCAGGCGGCCCGCAAGGCGGCCGAGGAGGCCGCGCAGCAAGGCCAGCCGGCGAGTTTCGACGAGGATGCGTTTTCCCGGCATCTGGCGATGGCTTACGCGCCGGAGCCCGATCTGTTCATCCGCACAGGCGGCGAGACGCGCATCAGCAATTTCCTGCTCTGGCAACTCGCCTATACAGAGCTCTATTTCACCGAGACGTTCTGGCCCGATTTCGACGCCAATACGCTCGCCGATGCCATTGCCTCTTATGGACGCCGGGAGCGGCGTTTCGGCCGCACCAGTGCACAGCTCGAGCCGCAATCGCAGGACGTCGATTCCCTCCCATGCTGAAGACTCGCGTCGTCACGGCCATCGTTTTGCTGGCCGTGTTTGTTCCGGTCACGCTTTATGCGCCGGCAAGTGCGTTCGGTGCGTTGATTGGACTGGTCGTGGTCCTGGCGGCATGGGAATGGGGGCGCCTTCTGGGTTTGCCGGCTCTCGCTTCGTATGGCTACGCCGCGCTGGCCGCGGTGGCGCTGCTGGCGAGCCTGCGGCTCGGCCCCGGCATGCGGGCCACGCGCCCGCTTTTCGAGGCGGCCGCGATATTCTGGCTCCTGGCGGGTCCGTTCGCGCTTGCCCGCAAGCCGCAGCTTGCACACGGTGCGTGGCGCGCGTTCCTCGTCCTGGCGGGGCTTGTCGTCTTCGTCGCCTGCTGGCATGCGCTGGTGCTGGCGCGCACGATTGGCGTCGCGTTCGTGCTTTCGGTGCTGATCGTCGTCTGGCTTGCGGACATCGGCGCATACTTCTCCGGCAAGGCTTTCGGCAAGCACAAGCTCGCGGTGACCATCAGCCCGGGTAAAACCTGGGAGGGCGCCGTGGGAGGCTGGATCGCCGTGCTCGTCGTGGGCGGCGTGGCGATGGCAAGCGAAGCGTTCGCGCCTACGCTATTTTCGACGTTGCCGGCCAAGCTCGGCGCAGTACGGGCGCTCCTGGCGCTCACCGGGCTCGTCGCCTTCAGCGTCGTCGGCGATCTGTTCGAGTCGCTGCTCAAGCGCCAGGCGGGCGTGAAGGATTCGAGCGCGCTGTTGCCGGGGCATGGCGGGGTGCTCGATCGCATCGACGCATTGCTGCCGGTGTTGCCGCTCGTGATGTTGCTCGTGGCGTAAGGCGCCTTCGGCGCCCAGGAAATGAACTTATGACAAAACGTTTGACACTGCTGGGTTCCACGGGCTCGATCGGCGAGAGCACCCTGGACGTCGTCGCTCGCCATCCGGAGCGCTTCTCGGTTTACGCCTTAAGTGCGCATCGCAATGGCGATAAGCTCGTCGAGCAATGCCTGCGCTTTGTGCCGGAGGTCGCCGTGGTCGGCGATGCCGACACGGCAGCCCGAGTCGAGGCGCAATTGCGTGCGGCCGGCTGCGCCACGCAGGTGACTTATGGCCCGCAGGCACTCGTCGATGTGGCCAAAAGCGATGACTGCGACACTGTGGTGGCGGCGATCGTCGGCGCGGCGGGACTGGCGCCGAGCTTGGCCGCGGCCGTCGCCGGCAAGCGCATTTTGCTCGCGAACAAGGAAGCGCTCGTCATGTCGGGGGCGATCTTCATGGATGCCGTGCGCGACCATGGCGCCACGCTGTTGCCCGTCGATAGCGAGCACAACGCGATATTCCAGTGTCTGCCGCGCGACGCATCGCCGCGCGGCGGCGTCGCCAAGATCATCCTGACGGCGTCGGGCGGCCCGTTTCGCACGCGCGAACCGGCCACGCTCGTCGATGTCACGCCCGAGGAAGCCTGCAAGCATCCGAACTGGGTCATGGGCCGCAAGATCTCCGTCGATTCGGCCACGATGATGAACAAGGGGCTGGAAGTGATCGAGGCGCATTGGCTGTTCGATCTGCCCGGCGAGCGCATCGACGTGCTGATCCACCCGCAAAGCGTCATCCATTCTCTCGTTTCGTACGCCGATGGATCGGTGCTGGCCCAGCTCGGCAATCCGGACATGCGTACACCGATAGCGCACGCGCTCGCTTATCCCGAGCGCGTCGATTCGGGCGTCGCTCAACTGGATCTGGTACAGGTCGCGTCGCTGAGCTTCGAAAAACCCGACTACGAACGTTTCCCGTGCCTGGCGCTCGCCATGCAGGCGCTGAGCGCAGGCGGAATCGCCAGCGCGGCGCTCAATGCGGCCAACGAGGTCGCGGTCGAGGCTTTCCTCGAGCGCCGCATCGGTTTCACCGATATCGCGCAAACGGTGGCGGCCGTGCTGGATGCGGTGCCGAACCAACGCCCCGACGAGCTCGCTACCGTGCTCGAAGCCGATGCCGCTGCGCGGCGCGCCGCCATCGATTTCATCGCGCGGCGCCCCATCGCGGGGCGCACTGCCGTTCACCGCGACCGGGCGAACCGCGCGTTGCAGTGAGACGTAGATGAACCTGCTGATCGAAATTGCCGCCTTCGCCGTTGCGATCGGCGTGCTCGTCGTCGTTCATGAATTCGGGCATTTCGCTGTCGCGCGATTGTGCGGCGTCAAGGTGTTGCGGTTTTCGATCGGTTTCGGTCGCCCGCTGCTGACCTGGGTCGGCAAACGAAGCGGCACCGAGTGGACCATCTCGGCGCTGCCGCTCGGCGGCTACGTGAAGATGCTCGACGAGCGGGATCCCGGGGCGGGCATTGCCCGCGCCGACCTGCCTTTCGCGTTCAATCGCCAGCACGTTGCCAAGCGCATCGCGATCGTGCTGGCCGGGCCGCTGGCCAATTTCGCGCTTGCCATCGTCCTTTTCGCGGCAGTTTTCGCGACCGGTGTCGTGGAGCCCGCGGCCACGCTTGCCACGCCGCCGGCCGACAGCGTAGCGGCGCATGCGGGCTTCGAAGGCGGGGAGACGATCGTCGCGATCGGCGACGTGCACGGTGCGGACATCGAGCCTGTGCGCTCCTGGTCGGATTTGCGCTGGAAGCTGCTCGATGCGGCGTTCGATCATCGGCGCATCGTCATGCGCGCGCACGACGGGCACGGCACGTATGACTTCCAAGTCGACCTCGGCCGTGTCTCGGACCGCGACGTCGACGACGACTTCATGTCGAAGCTGGGTTTCGACGAAGGCGGCGCGCTCTCGGTGGCTGCCGTGGAGCCCGGCAGCGCGGCCCAAGAGGCCGGCCTCGCGGCGGGCGATGTGTTACGCACGGTCGACGGCCGACGCATCGACGGCGCCGAGGCGTTCATCGCTTATGTGAAGGCTCACGCCGGACATCCGATCGAGCTCAAGGTGGAGCGGCCCAACGCCGCAAGCGGCCCGCTCGCCGTGGCGATCACACCCGTTGCCCAGGAAGACTCCGCCACGGGGCGCGAGGTGGGCCGCATCGGGGCCGCGCTCGCCACCAAGGTGGCTACGGTGCACGTGCGTTACGGCCCGCTCGAAAGCGTCGCACGCGGTGCGAGGCGCACGTGGGAGATCGGTGTGTATTCGCTGCGCATGTTCGGGCGCATGCTGATCGGCGAGGCCTCGATCAAGAATCTGTCCGGGCCGGTGACGATCGCCGATTATGCCGGCAAGAGCGCGCGGCTCGGCTGGGTGCCTTTCCTGTCCTTTCTCTCGCTCGTCAGCATCAGCCTCGGCGTGTTGAACTTGTTGCCAATTCCGGTATTGGACGGGGGGCATCTGTTATATTATTTGGTTGAAGCTGCGACCGGCAAGGCCGTATCGGAGCGTTGGCAGCTTGTTCTGCAAAGAGCCGGACTCGTTTGCATCGTCGCGTTGTCGGCGATCGCGCTCTTTAACGATCTGGCTCGTTTAATCCACTTCTAAAGCGTCCCGCGGCATGCGCTCGGCAGGCCGCTGCGGACTGATGCAGCTAAAAACATTGGGGAAGCACGTTGTTGAAACCTCATCGCTTTGTTCCTAAGACTGTCGCAGCCACGGCCATCGCCGTCCACGGGCTCGTCGCTCATGCCGCGGCGCCTTTCGTGGTGAAGGACATCAAGATCAACGGGCTGCAACAGGTCGAACCGGCCACGGTGTTCGCCTACCTGCCGATCAAGCAAGGCGATACGTTCACGGACGACAAAGCATCGGAGGCGATCCGCGCGCTCTACGCAACGGGGTTCTTCAACGACGTACAGATTTCGACGGAAGGCCAGACGGTCATCGTCAACGTCGTCGAGCGATCGGCCATCGCTTCGATCGACTTCTCCGGGTTGCACGAATTCGAAAAGGATGCCCTGCTCAAGGCGCTCAAGAGCGTTGGCCTCTCGCAGGGGCGCTACTACGACAAGTCGCTCGTCGACCGCTCGGAGCAGGAACTGAAGCGCCAGTATTTGACGCGCGGTTTTTACGCGGCCGAAATCAAGACCACGGTGACGCCCGTCGACCGCAACCGCGTGTCGATTCTGTTCTCGGTGACGGAAGGCCCGAGTGCGAAGATCCGGCAGGTCAATTTCATCGGCAACAAGGCGTTCAGCACGAGCACGCTGCGCAACGAGATGCAGCTGTCGACACCGAACTGGTTCTCCTGGTACACGAAGAACGACCTCTATTCGAAAGACAAGCTCACGACCGACCTCGAGAACGTCCGCAAGTACTATCTGAACCACGGCTATCTCGAGTTCAACATCGAATCGACGCAGGTGTCGATCTCGCCCGACAAGAAAGACATGTACCTCACGCTGACGGTACACGAGGGCGAGCCCTACAAGATTTCGAGTATCAAGCTGGCCGGCAATCTGCTCGATCGTCAGGCCGAGCTGCAAAAGCTCATCAAGATCAAGCCGGGCGAGCGGTTCTCGGCCGACAAGCTGCAATCCACGACGAAAGCGATCGTCGACAAGCTCGGCGAATACGGTTACGCGTTCGCAACCGTCAACGCGCAGCCCGAAATCGATCAGCAGCATCACACCGTTGCGATGACGCTGCAGGTGGACCCGAGCCGCCGCGTCTATGTCCGGCGCATCAATATCGTCGGTAATACGCGCACGCGCGACGAAGTCGTGCGCCGCGAAATGCGCCAGCTCGAAAGCTCGTGGTTCGATTCGAGCCGTCTCGCACTATCGAAGGATCGCGTCAACCGGCTCGGCTATTTCACCGATGTCGATGTGACGACGGTGCCTGTCGAAGGGACGGCGGATCAGGTCGATGTGGACGTCAAGGTCACCGAAAAGCCGACCGGCGCGATTACGCTCGGCGCCGGTTTTTCGTCGACGGACAAGGTCGTGCTGTCGGCCGGCGTATCGCAGGACAACGTCTTCGGTTCCGGCACGAGCCTCGCGGTCAACGTCAACACGGCGCGCACCTATCGCACGCTGACGGTGACGCAGGTGGACCCGTACTTCACCGTCGACGGCATCAAGCGGATCACCGACGTCTATTACCGCACGACCGAGCCGCTTTATTACTCGACGAGCTCGAGCTTCCGGATCATCACTGCCGGTGGCGATCTGAAGTTCGGCATTCCCTTCTCGGAAGTGGATACCGTCTATTTCGGCGCGGGCTTCGAGCAGAACCGGCTCGATATCGACAGCAACACGCCCAAGAGCTACCGCGATTACGTGACCGACTTCGGCCGCGTATCGAACAACATCCCCGTGACGGTGGCATGGTCGCGCGACGCGCGAGACAGCGCGCTCGTGCCGAGCCGCGGCTACTTCACGCAGGCGAACGCCGAGTACGGCACGCCGGCCGGCGCGACCCAGTATTACAAGGCGGACCTGCAGGCGCAGTATTACTACTCGTTCGCGCGCGGCTTCGTGCTTGGCCTGAACTTGCAGGGCGGTTACGGCCGCGGTCTGGCGGGCAAGCCTTTCCCGATCTTCAAGAACTACTACGCGGGCGGTATCGGCTCCGTGCGCGGCTATGAACCGAGCTCGCTCGGCCCGCGCGATGCGACGACGGGAGATCCGATCGGCGGCTCGAAGATGGTCGTCGGCAACATCGAGTTGACGTTCCCGCTGCCGGGTACGGGCTATGACCGGACGCTGCGCGTATTCACGTTCCTCGACGGCGGTAACGTCTGGGGCGAACTCGGCAACAGTGTCGGCGCGAACGGCTTGCGGTATGGTGCCGGTGTCGGTCTCGCATGGATTTCGCCGATCGGGCCGCTCAAGCTGAGCCTCGGTTTCCCCGTGACGAAGCACGAAGGCGACAAATATCAGAAATTCCAGTTCCAGATCGGGACGGCATTCTGACGAACACGCCCCAAACAGCATCGAGAGGAAGATTTTGCTAACCGGTACGTTTTCGAAACGCTTGATTTGCGCGACGGCGCTGGCGGTCGCGCTAGGCGCCAGCGTCGGCGAGGCGTGTGCTCAGGAAGCCCGCATCGCGGCCGTCAACTCCGATCGCATTCTGCGCGAATCCGCCGCGGCGCAAGCGGCGCAGAAGAAGCTGGAGGCCGAATTCGCGAAGCGCGACGGCGACTTGCGCGATATGACTCAGCGTCTGAAGGCGATGTCCGATGCGCTCGACAAGAACGGTCCGAAGATGTCGAGCGTCGAGCGCGCGGAAAAGCAGCGCGAGCTGTCGAATCTCGACAGCGACTTCCAGCGCAAGCGTCGCGAGTTCAACGAGGATCTCAATCAGCGCCGCAATGAAGAGCTGGCCGCTGTGCTCGACCGCGCGAACAAAGTCATCAAGCAGATCGCCGAGCAGCAGCACTACGATCTGATCGTGCAAGAGGCGGTCTATGTGAGCCCGCGCATCGACATCACCGATCAGGTGCTCAAGGCACTTGCGGCGAACGCAGCGAACTGAACACGCGGGGTAGCAAGCGAATGGCATTGACGCTCGGTGAAATTGCGCAGCGTTTCGGCGGCGACATCGTCGGCGACGCGACGACGCGCGTTGGCGGCCTCGCGCCGCTCGATCAGGCGCGCTCGGATCAGCTCGCCTTTTTAGCCAATCCCAAATATCTGTCGCAAGTCGAGGCGACGCAAGCTGGCGCCGTGCTGATCTCGCCGGCCGACCTCGCGAAGCTCGGATCGCGCGAGGGGCGTAACTTCATCGTCACACCGAATCCTTACGCGTATTTCGCCCGCGTGGCGCAGATGTTCATCGACCTGGCTGCGCCCAAGGCGGCGGCGGGCGTGCATCCGAGCGCAGTGGTCGATCCGGGCGCGCAGGTTGCGGCAAGCGCGGTCATCGGCCCGCATGCGGTGATCGAGGCCGGCGCCGTCATTGGCGAAGGCGTGCGGCTCGATGCGAACGTGACGATCGGCCGCGGCACGCACGTGGGCGAGGGCGCGCACCTTTATCCGCACGTCACCGTCTATCACGGCTGCAAGATCGGCCCGCGTGCGATCATTCACGCGGGCGCCGTCGTCGGGTCGGACGGTTTCGGCTTTGCGCCGGACTTCGTCGGCGAAGGCGATGCGCGGACGGGGACCTGGGTCAAGATTCCGCAGGTCGGCGGCGTGACGATCGGCCCGGACGTCGAAATCGGCGCCAACACGACGATCGATCGCGGTGCGATGGCCGATACGGTCATCGAGGAGTGCGTGAAGATCGATAATCTCGTGCAGATCGGCCACAACTGCCGGATCGGCGCTTATACGGTCATCGCGGGCTGTGCCGGCATCGCGGGCAGCACCACGATCGGACGCCACTGCATGATCGGCGGGGCCGTTGGCATCGCGGGGCACGTGACGCTGGGCGACTACGTGATCGTCACGGCCAAATCGGGGGTCTCGAAATCATTGCCCAAGCCGGGCATCTACACGAGCGCGTTTCCGGCGGTCGAGCACGGCGAGTGGAACAGGAGCGCCGCGTTGATGCGTAATCTCGACAAGCTGCGGGAGCGGATCAAAGCGTTGGAGGCCGCTGTCGCCGCGCGCGACAGCGGAGCATGAAGAGCGCCTGAAGTGCGCGAATGGCGGTGCCGCGCATGAACGGCGGACGCCGCGGGCGCAGGCAGCACGAACGCTTCGAACGAAGCACAGCAGTTATCATCCGCGCAACCGAGCGTGGAGCAGACACACCATGAGCACTGAAAAAATCAACCTCGACATCCATAAGATTCTGACGCTGCTGCCGCATCGCTACCCGATCCTGCTCGTCGACAGGGTGCTCGAGCTGGAACCGCACAAAAGTATCAAGGCACTGAAGAACGTGTCGATCAACGAACCCTATTTCGTCGGCCACTTCCCGAAGCGGCCCGTGATGCCGGGCGTCCTGATCATCGAGGCGCTGGCGCAGACCGCGGCGCTGTTGACGTTCACCGAAGAGGCGCACGATCCCGCGACGGCGCTGTATTACTTCGTCGGCATCGATGGCGCACGTTTCAAGCGCGTCGTCGAGCCGGGCGATCAGTTGATTCTGAACGTGGCGTTCGAACGCTGCATGCGCGGTATCTGGAAATTCAAAGCGCGCGCCGAGGTCGATGGCGCGACGGCAGCCGAGGCTGATCTGATGTGCACGATCAAGCATACCGATCAGTGAACGCATTGACGTATTGAAGAAGGGCGAAGGCGCATGAGCAGGATTCATCCCACCGCGATCATCGAATCGGGCGCAGAGCTGGCCGACGAGGTCGAAATCGGGCCGTACGCGATCGTCGGCCCGAACGTCGCGATCGGCGCGGGAACGGTCATCGGTTCGCACAGCGTGATCGAAGGCCATACCACTATTGGCGCTGCCAATCGGATCGGGCATTACGCCTCGATCGGCGGGCGCCCCCAGGACATGAAGTACCAGGGCGAACCGACGCGGCTCGTCATCGGCGAGCGCAACACGATTCGCGAATTCACGACGATTCATACCGGCACCGTGCAAGACGGCGGCGTGACGACGATCGGCGACGACAACTGGATCATGGCGTACGTGCACATCGGGCACGATTGCCACGTCGGCAGCAACACGATCCTGTCGAGCAATGCGCAGATGGCCGGCCATGTGATCGTCGGCGACTGGGCGATCGTCGGCGGCATGTCGGGCGTTCATCAATTCGTGCGGATCGGCGAGCATTCGATGCTCGGCGGCGCGTCGGCGCTCGTGCAGGACGTTCCGCCGTTCGTGATCGCGGCCGGCAACAAAGCGGAGCCGCACGGTATCAATGTCGAAGGCCTGCGCCGGCGCGGTTTTTCCGCCGAGGCGATCTCCGCGCTGCGCGGCGCTTACCGTCTGCTCTACAAGAACGGGCTGTCGCTCGAGGACGCGAAGGCCCAGCTGGGCGAACTCGCGGCGGCGGGCGGCGACGGAGACGAGCACGTGCGCAAGCTGATCGCCTTCATCGACGCGTCGCAGCGCGGCATCATCCGCTAAATGGTGCTCCCGACCCACTCGCTGCGCGTGGCAATGGTAGCGGGCGAGCCGTCGGGCGATCTGCTCGGCGCGTCGCTCGTGGGCGGCCTCGTGCGCCGGCTACCGGCCGGCACGCGCTACTACGGTATTGGCGGCCCGCGCATGATCGCGCACGGCTTCGACGCGCATTGGCCGATGGAGAAGCTGACGGTGCGCGGCTATGTGGAAGCGCTGCGTCACATCCCCGAGATTCTGCGGATCCGGCGCGACCTCAAGCATCAACTGCTGGCAGAGCGGCCGCACGCATTCATTGGCGTGGACGCGCCCGACTTCAACTTCGGGCTCGAGGAGCCGTTGCGCGCAGCGGGCATTCCGACCATTCACTTCGTCTGCCCGTCCATTTGGGCGTGGCGCGGTGGCCGCATCAAGAAGATTGCGCGGTCGGTCGACCATATGCTCTGCGTCTTCCCGTTCGAGATCGAACTGCTCGAGAAAGCCGGTGTTCCGGCCACTTACGTGGGCCATCCCCTTGCCGACGAGATTCCGCTCGTGCCCGACATGGCGGGTGCGCGTCAGGCATTGGGCCTGCCCGCGGGCGGTCCGGTGATTGCGGTGCTGCCGGGCTCCCGACGCTCGGAGATCGAGTTGATCGGGCCGACGTTCTTTGCCGCCATGGCGCTCATGCACGAGCGCGAGCCTGACGTTCGCTTCGTCATGCCGGCCGCGACGCCGGGCGTGCGCGCGCAACTGCAGCCGCTCGCCGACGCTCATCCGGGGCTGCCGCTGACGATCACCCCAGGCGATGCGCAGCGCGCCATGACAGCGGCCGACGCGGTGCTCGTCAAGAGCGGCACCGTCACACTGGAAGCCGCACTGCTGAAAAAGCCGATGGTGATTTCGTACAAGGTGCCTTGGTTGACGGGACAGATCATGCGTCGCCAGGGTTATCTGCCGTACGTCGGTTTGCCCAACATCCTCGCGGGCCGCTTCGTCGTCCCCGAAATCCTGCAGCATTTCGCGACGCCGCAAGCGCTCGCGGATGCAACGCTGACCCAGTTGCACGACGAAGCGAATCGGCGCACGCTCACCGAAGTGTTCACGCGCATGCATGAGACGCTCAAACGAAACACGGCCGAGCGCGCGGCGGAGGCGGTCGAGCGGATCATCGAATCGAGAAGGGTACGAACATGACGGCCTCCGGTCCAACGCGCCGCGCCGGCGCGGCGAGTGGTGCGGCTGCATCGAAGGCAGCGGGCAAACCGGCTGGCGACGCGCCGCAATCGGCGCTCGATTTCAGCTCGCCGCTCGATATCGTCTGCGGTGTCGACGAGGCGGGGCGCGGACCGCTGGCCGGTCCCGTCGTGGCGGCGGCCGTCATCCTGAATCCGAAACGACGTATTCGCGGTCTCGACGATTCGAAGGTGCTCAACGCGAAAACGCGCGAAGCGCTTTACGAGAAAATCGTCGAACGCTCGATTGCCTATTGCGTGGCCTCGGCCAGCGTCGAGGAAATCGATACGCTCAATATCCTTCACGCGACGATGCTGGCGATGAAACGCGCCGTCGAAGGACTGGCGATCACGCCGACCCTGGCCAGAATCGACGGCAATCGTTGCCCCATGCTATCGATCCGAAGCGAAGCGATCATTGGCGGCGATGCCCTCGTGCCGGCGATTTCGGCGGCGTCGATTCTTGCCAAGGTAACGCGCGACCGGATGCTGCACGAGCTGCACGAACGTTTTCCGGTGTACGGGTTCAACGCCCATGTCGGCTACAGTACGCCGCAGCACCTGGCCGCGCTGGCCGAGCACGGCCCGTGCGAGCACCATCGGCGCTCGTTTGCGCCGGTGCGCGAGGCGTACGCGCAGCGCGGCGTGTGCGTCAGCCTGCCTGCCGGCACCCAGGTCGTGGTCCCATCGACGCTCGAGGAGGCATTCGCGCTCGTGGACGTTGTCGCGCCCGCGGCAGCGCCCGGCGAGGATGCCGCGCCCACGCCTCCCTCGATGCCGTGAAAGCCATTACTTCGCGCGACAATCCGCTCTATAAGCGTCTGAAGGCGCTGGCCGGCTCGACGCACCAGCAGCGCAAAAGCGGCCATGCGCTGCTCGAAGGCTTTCACCTCGCAAGCGCCTACCTCGATGTTGCGGGGCAACCCGAGACTTGCGTGGTCACCGACGAGGCATTGCATCATCCGGAAGCGCAGGAGATCGTCGCGCGCGTCGATCCGGCACATGTCGTGTCGTTGCCGCAAGCACTGTTCGGGCAGCTATCGAATGTCGTCAACGGCGTTGGCATGCTCTTCGTCGTGCCGAAACTCGTGCGGGCGCTACCGGAGCGCATCGACGAGACCTGCGTCGTGCTCGATGGTGTGCAAGATGCTGGCAATGTGGGTTCGGTTCTGCGCAGCGCGGCTGCTGCTGGCATCAAGCGTGTATTTTGTGCGCCCGGAACTGCCTATGCCTGGTCGTCCAAGGTACTGCGCTCCGCGATGGGCGCGCATTTTCTGCTCGATGTCCACGAAGATGCCGCGGCCGAGACGTTGATTCCACGTCTCGCCGTGCCGGTGGCGATCACCGATTCGCACGCGGCCTCACCGCTTTACGATTGCGATCTGTCGGGGCCCATCGCGTGGGTATTCGGTAACGAGGGCGCCGGCGTGTCACCCGCGTGGCGTGCCGCCGTTTCGTACCGGTTGAGCATTCCTCAGCCGGGCGGGATGGAATCGCTCAACGTGGCCGCGGCCGCCGCCATTTGCCTGTTCGAACAGTGCCGTCAACAGCGGGCTTAAGGCCGCAGCCTCGGCGTCATGCCCCGTTGAGCGGCTCTGCCTGAACCATGCGGCGTCGCATTTGCACCTTCAATAGCCAGGCCGTTCCAGTTTGATTTCCTGGAGGATCGTGGTTGCGATTTCTTCGATCGACTTGTGCGTCGACGACAACCACTTGATCCCCTCGCGCCGCATCATCGCTTCGGCTTCGTTGATCTCGTAACGGCAGTTTTCGAGCGCCGCGTATTTGCTGCCAGGACGCCGCTCGTTGCGAATTTCGGACAGGCGTTGCGGGTCGATGGACAGGCCGAACAGTTTGTCGCGGTGATCGCCGAGCGCGCCGGGCAGCTTGCCGCGTTCGAAATCTTCGGGAATCAGCGGATAGTTCGCCGCTTTCACGCCGTATTGCATGGCGAGATAAAGGCTTGTCGGCGTTTTGCCGCTTCGCGATACGCCGATCAGGATCACGTCGGCTTCGGTCAGATTGCGATTCGATTGACCGTCGTCGTGCGCGAGCGAGAAGTTGATCGCCTCGATACGCGTCTTGTATTCCTCGGTGTCCGCATTCTGGTGGCCGCGGCCGACAGCGTGCGTCGACTTCATATCGAGTTCCTGCTCGAGCGGCTCCACGAACTGCTGGAAGATGTCGAGCACGAGTGCATTCGAATTCTTGACGATGGCATTCGATGCGCTGTCGACGAGCGTCGTGAAAACGATCGGGCGGCGGCCGTCGAGCAGGGCGGATTCGCTGATCTTTTCGACCGTCGCATACGCCTTGTCGGCCGAATCGACGAAGGGGACGCGGACGAGACGGAACTTCTGGTCGAACTGGGAAAGAATCGAGTGCGCGAAGGTTTCGGCAGTGATTCCAGTACCGTCGGAAACGATGAATACGGTTGGCGGCATCGAGAAAAACTCTGAAGGTAGCGGCGCTGCGGGGTGGGAACTGGCTCGAAAACAGACGGCATTGCCCGCGGAAAAACGGAGGAGCGATGCCTTGAAGGCGCCCCGGCGCACGTTCTGCCGGCGCTTTTTCGCTTCGAGCGCCCCGATTATCGCGCGGCGGCCACTATTTGGCGAGGCAGCACGGTAAAATAGCGACAACCTGTTGGATAAGCAATTGCTATCGAAACGCGAATGCGATTGCTTCTCCAACAGGTTGCGCATGATGCGCGCCGTCTTCCAATGGGGTGGCGCGCGTCCAAGCCCACGTGCGCAGCCGTGCATTTTTTTCACACTTAGGGGCTTGTATGACTAACGTAGCAAACGTCGCAAAGGACCAGGCGTATGTAGTTCCGTTCGAACAATTGCGAATGACCGATGTCGAGATCGTGGGCGGCAAGAACGCCTCGCTCGGCGAGATGATCAGCCAGCTGGCCGAGGCAGGCGTGCGCGTGCCGACCGGCTTCGCCACGACCGCGCTGGCCTTTCGCGATTTCCTCGCTCACAACAACCTGACCGAGCGCATTGCGGCGCGCCTAGCGACGCTCGACGTCGACGACGTCAAGGCGCTCGCCGCCGCCGGTGCCGAAATTCGGCAATGGATCGTCGAGGCGCCGATGCAGGCACGCCTCGAGCAGGAGATCCGCGCGCAGTTCGAGACCCTCCAAAACGGCTCGCCCGACGAACTGTCGTTCGCCGTGCGTTCGTCGGCCACGGCCGAGGATTTGCCCGACGCATCGTTCGCTGGCCAGCAGGAAAGCTACCTCAACGTCGTCGGCATCGACGAGGTGCTGGACCGGATGAAGCACGTCTTCGCCTCGCTCTACAACGATCGTGCGATCTCGTACCGCGTTCACAAGGGCTTCACGCATGCGGAAGTGGCGCTTTCGGCCGGCGTGCAGCGCATGGTGCGCTCGGACGTGGGCGCGGCCGGCGTCATGTTCACGCTCGATACGGAATCGGGCTTCAAGGATGCGGTGTTCATCACCTCGAGCTACGGTCTCGGTGAAACCATCGTGCAAGGCGCGGTGAATCCGGACGAGTTCTACGTCTTCAAGACGACGCTCGAGCAGGGCAAATATCCGATCATCCGCCGCTCGATCGGCTCGAAGCTGATCAAGATGGAGTTCACGAAGCCGGGCGAGCCGGGGCGCGTGAAGACGGTCGACGTGCCGCACGAGCAGCGCAACCGTTTCTCGATCACCGATGAGGATGTGATCGAGTTGGCGAAGTACGCCGTCATCATCGAAAAGCACTACCAGCGTCCGATGGACATCGAGTGGGGCAAGGATGGCCGCGACGGCAAGATCTTCATCCTTCAGGCGCGCCCGGAGACGGTCAAGAGCCAGAGTGCCGGCAAGATCGAGCAGCGTTTCAAGCTGAAGGGCCAGTCGACCGTGCTTACCACCGGCCGTGCGATCGGTCAGAAGATCGGCGCGGGACGTGTCCGCGTCATTCACGATCCGTCGGAAATGGAGCGTGTGCAGCCGGGTGACGTGCTCGTGGCCGACATGACCGATCCGAACTGGGAGCCGGTGATGAAGCGTGCGTCGGCGATCGTCACGAATCGCGGCGGACGTACCTGCCATGCGGCGATCATCGCGCGCGAACTCGGTGTGCCGGCCGTCGTCGGTTGCGGAGACGCCACCGATGTCCTGAAGGACGGCACGCTCGTCACCGTGTCGTGTGCCGAGGGCGACGAAGGCAAGATCTATGACGGCTTGCTCGAAACGGAAGTAACCGAGATCGCGCGTGGCGAGCTGCCCGAGATTCCGGTCAAGATCATGATGAACGTCGGCAATCCGCAGCTTGCGTTCGATTTCGCGCAGTTGCCGAACGCCGGTGTCGGCCTTGCGCGGCTCGAGTTCATCATCAACAACAACATTGGGGTGCATCCGAAGGCGATCCTCGAGTATCCGAATGTCGATCAGGATCTCAAGAAGGCTGTCGAAAGCGTTGCGCGCGGCCATGCATCGCCGCGTGCCTTCTACGTCGACAAGCTGACCGAGGGCATCGCCACGATTGCCGCGGCGTTCTATCCGCGCCCCGTCATCGTGCGGCTTTCGGACTTCAAGTCGAACGAGTACAAGAAGCTGATCGGCGGTTCGCGCTACGAGCCCGATGAAGAAAACCCGATGCTGGGGTTCCGTGGCGCCTCGCGCTACATCGCGCAGGACTTCGCTCAGGCGTTCGAAATGGAATGCGTGGCACTCAAGCGCGTGCGCGAGGACATGGGTCTTTCGAACGTCGAAATCATGGTGCCGTTCGTGCGTACGCTCAAGCAGGCGGAGCGCGTGGTGGGTCTGCTCGCGAAGTTCGGATTGAAACGCGGCGAGAACGGCCTGCGTCTCATCATGATGTGCGAGATTCCGTCGAACGCGATTCTGGCCGAGCAGTTCCTCGAATACTTCGATGGCTTCTCGATCGGCTCGAACGACCTCACGCAGCTCACGCTCGGTCTGGACCGTGATTCCGGCATGGAGCTGCTCGCGGCCGACTTCGACGAGCGCGACGAGGCGGTCAAGTTCCTGCTGAAGCGGGCGATCGATACGTGCCGGCGCCTGGACAAGTACGTCGGTATCTGCGGTCAGGGGCCGTCCGATCACCCCGATTTCGCGCAATGGCTCAGCGATGAAGGCATCGCGTCCATCTCGCTGAATCCGGATTCGATCATCGAAACCTGGCAGGCGCTTGCCAAGGCCGCCGCGAAGTAACGAGCGAACCCGCCCGATATCGGTGCGGGTCCATCGTGCAAGCCACGGCATTCGTGCTATAACGCCCCGGTAACCCCGGGGCGTTTTTATATTGGGCAATTCAATTCAGTACTCAGGATTCGGGATTCGGTACTCGGGGTGAGCCGGATTCGAGGAGACCGGGGATGAATGCGAACGACTATATCTGGTGGATCGGCGCGGGTGTGCTCGTCGTCGCCGAGCTGTTGACGGGGACGTTCTATCTATTGATGATCGCGCTCGGTTTTCTGGCCGGCGCGCTCGTTCATCTGGCCGGTGCGGCGCCCGCCGTTCAATACGCGGTGGCGGCGCTCGTTGCGCTGGCGGCCGTCATCACGTTGCGACGCAGCCGCTTCGGTCACCGCAAGGCGCGGCGCGATGCTGCGTCGAATCCCGACGTCCATCCCGATATCGGCGCTGCGATCGAGGTCCTCGAGTGGAGCGATGGCCATGCGCGTGTGCCGTATCGCGGCGCGCTCTGGGACGTGGAGCTCGCGCCCGGAGCCCGCGCCGACGCGCGCCGCTATGAGATCACCGCGGTACACGGGAACCGTCTGGTCGTCGCCGAAAAGAAGCCGTCGGGGCCGGGCGCGGCGCATCATCCGCTGTCAACAACCAAGGAGTGAACAATGGATATGACCATCGTGGGGGCCGTGCTGCTCGTCGTCGTGATCGTCCTCGTCGCGCAGACGATCAAGATCGTGCCGCAGCAGCATGCGTGGGTGGTCGAGCGGTTCGGTCGCTATCATGCGACGCTCGCGCCGGGGCTCAACATGGTGCTGCCGTTCGTCGATCGCGTCGCCTATAAGCACGTACTCAAGGAAATCCCGCTCGAGGTACCCGCGCAAATCTGCATCACGCGCGATAACACGCAACTGCAGGTGGACGGGGTGCTGTACTTCCAGGTGACCGATGCGATGAAGGCATCGTACGGATCGACCAATTTCGTGTTCGCGATCACGCAGCTCTCGCAGACGACGCTGCGCTCGGTCATCGGCCGGCTTGAACTCGACAAGACCTTCGAAGAGCGCGATCTCATCAACCGCAGCGTGGTGTCGGCGCTCGACGAAGCCGCGTCGGGCTGGGGCGTGAAAGTGCTGCGCTACGAGATCAAGGATTTGACGCCGCCGAAGGAAATCCTGCATGCGATGCAGGCACAGATCACCGCTGAACGGGAAAAGCGCGCGCTGATCGCGGCCTCCGAAGGGCGCAAGCAAGAACAAATCAACATCGCGGCCGGCCAGCGCGAGGCGGCCATCCAGCGCTCGGAAGGCGAGCGTCAGGCGGCGATCAACCAGGCGCAGGGCGAAGCAGCGGCGATTCTGGCGGTGGCCGAAGCGAATTCCGAGGCGATCCGAAAGATCGCGGGCGCGATTCAATCGACCGGGGGCATGGACGCCGTCAACCTGAAAGTGGCCGAGCAATACGTCAACGCGTTCTCGAATCTGGCGAAGGCGGGCAATACGCTGATCGTGCCCGGCAACCTGTCCGACTTGAGCACGATGATTGCCTCGGCGCTGACGATCGTGAGCCGCGGCAAAAACGCACAGGTGGCCGAGGCGCGCTGAAACCGTCGGCCATTTCGCGACCGAGGCCGCCGGCGGTGGTCTCGGTGTTTGACGGAGCCCCCAGCGCTCGGTTTTTAGCCTTTCTCCGCCTTGGCCGGACGCTCAGCCGGCAGAGCGCATGAGCCGTGCCTTTTCGCGTTCCCAATCGCGCTTTTTCTCGGTCTCGCGTTTGTCGTGCTGCTTTTTGCCCTTGGCGAGGCCGATTTCGCACTTGACGCGGCCGCCTTTGTAGTGAAAGTTGAGCGGCACGAGCGTATAACCGCGTTGTTCGACCTTGCCGATCAGTTTTTTGATCTGGTCCGCATGTAAAAGCAGTTTGCGCGTGCGCACAGGGTCGGGCTTGATGTGGGTCGACGCTTCGGGCAGCGGACTGATGTGCGCCCCGATCAGGAACATCTCGCCGTCGCGCACGACGACGTAACCTTCCTTGATCTGGCCGCGCCCGGCGCGCAGTGACTTGACCTCCCATCCCTCGAGCACGAGCCCTGCTTCGTAGCGCTCCTCGATGAAGTAATCGAAGAAGGCTTTTCTGTTGTCGATGATGCTCATGAATGGAGGATGCCCATCTCGTTTAAAATCGCAATTTTAGCAAAGCGGGACCTACCGAGGCTCCGCTCCGCCCACTTTCGCCCGCGCGCCGTCAAATGTATGGCTGATGTCCAGAAAACCGTATTGATCCGGCACTCGGCCGAGGAGATGTTCGATCTCGTCACCGATGTCGCCGATTATCCCAACTTCCTGCCCTGGTGCGGCGGCGTCGAGATCCGGCGGCAGGACGAGCACGGCATGGAAGCCCGCATCGACATCAACTTCAAGGGCATCAAGCAGCACTTCGCGACACACAACTCGCAGTCGCGTCCGACCCGCATCGACATGGAATTCGCCGAGGGACCGTTTCGCAAGTTCACCGGCTACTGGCGGTTCACCCCGCTGCGCACGGACGCCTGCAAAATCGAGTTCGCACTGCATTACGAGTTTGCGAGCATCATCCTCGAGAAACTCATCGGCCCGGTATTCACGCACATCGCGAACACGTTCGTCGAGTCGTTCGTCAAACGCGCCGATCAGCGCTACGGCCGGCCATGAGCGCGCAGTTGTCGATCTGCGTCTGCTATGCGCAACCTGGGACGCAAACCCTGATCGAGGTCCGTGTGCCGGCGGGTGCGACGGTTCGCGACGCGATCGACGCGAGCCGCATCGTCGAGCGGCATCCGGAGATCGAGCTCTCGACCGCGAAAGTCGGTGTCTACGGCAAGCTCCGGCCGCTCGACGCGCCGCTTGCGGATCACGACAGAGTCGAGATCTACCGTCCGCTCATTGTGGACCCGAAGCTTGCTCGGCAGCGGCGCGTGGACAAGACACGCCGCGAGGGCTCGATCGAGGGCCGCAAATGGCTGTCGAAGGATTCGCGCTGAGCGGGGAGGCGGCCCGGGACTGCGCGCCGCTATGCCGCTTGACCGACCATACCACACCGGCCAACAGCAGCGCGATGGCTGCGATTTCCAGCGGGCGCGGCATGCGCGCGTCGTAGATGAATCCGTAGAGCAGGGCGAAGAGCGTCTCGAAGACGATCAACTGGCCCGATAGCGTGAGCGGCAAGCGGGTTGCGGCCGCGTTCCAAAGGCCGTTGCCGAGCCAGGAAGCACCTACCGCCAAACCCAGATTGAGCAGCCAGAACGTTTGCCAGCGCGCACCGCTCAGGGCGTCGAAGCTGTCCACCGCGCCATGCGCGTGGACGAATGCGAGGGCGGGCAACCACGTGAGCGCGCCGAAGAAGCCCGTAGCCACGCCGAGCAGGACGGACCATTCGTTGCTGTCGAAGCGGGCATTGCCGCGCAGCGTGCGCGCGTTGACCACGGCGAACCAGGTCCATGTGGCGAGCGCGCCCACCGCGCAGGCGACGCCGGCGAGCTTGCCGGCCACTGTTGTCGCGGTCGCGGCCGCCTGCGAGGCGTCGCCCGTGAAGACATCCACATTGATGCAGGCGATGCCGGCCGCCACGAGCCCGAGCGGAAAGATCAGACGAAGCAGCGGTACGGCGCCATGGTCGTGTCGGCCGGCGAGCGTGACCGTGACGGGGAGTACGCCGACGATCAGCGAGGTCGGCCCAATACCGATCCGATGCACCGCCGCGGTCAGAAAAAGGTAGTAAACGAGATTGCCGATCAACGCGAGCCCCGCGAGCGCGCCGAGATCGGCACGCGTCAGCTTGCCGGCCACTCGGCGCGCGATCGGTACCGCAGCGGCGAGCGAAACGAGCCCGTACATCATGCAGCGCGCAGAGGCGAGCAACGCCGGCGGGAAGTCGCCCAACAGCCTCGGCACGAGAAACACGGTGCCCCATAGGGCGCCAGCCATGATGCCGTAACTCACGCCCTGCCGCATGCCGTGATCCTCGTTCGATGGGTTGCACTGTGCCGCACTGTAGGACCGCGGGGAGCCCTCGTCTTGTTCATTTCTGCACTCGCGGCAGCTTGGGCTCGATCGCGCGCTTTTTTTCTGTTGGTTCGATTCGTGCGTGTCACGCAAACGAAAAACGAGCGAACCGGGCTCGAACGCAAAACCGAAATCGCGTCGGCCCGAGGGGCATAAAAATGCGCTAACTTGCTGTTCGCGCAGTGAAAACCGGGGAGGTATCGCGTATAATTCGCTTTTGCGCCTATAGGATTTGCCATGCGTCTGATCCAGAAAGCACTCACGTTCGATGACGTGCTCCTCGTCCCGGCTTTCTCCGAAGTGTTGCCGCGCGACACCAGCCTCAAGACCAAGCTGACCCGCAATATTTCCCTGCATATGCCGCTCGTGTCGGCCGCGATGGACACGGTCACCGAGGCACGGCTCGCGATCGCCATGGCGCAGCAGGGCGGCGTCGGCATCATCCACAAGAATCTGACGGCTGCCGAGCAGGCGCGTGAAGTGGCGAAGGTCAAGCGGTTCGAATCGGGTGTCGTGCGCGATCCGATCACGATCCCGCCCGACATGAAGGTGCGCGACGTCATTGCGTTGTCGCAGCAGCACGGCATTTCCGGCTTTCCCGTCGTGGAGGGCGCGAAGCTCGTCGGTATCGTGACGAACCGCGACTTGCGCTTCGAGACGCGCTTCGACGAGCCCGTACGCAGCATCATGACGCCGCGCGAGCGGCTCGTGACGGTCAAGGAAGGGACGCCCCTTGCGGAGGCGAAGGCCTTGATGCACTCGCACCGTCTCGAACGCGTGCTCGTCGTGAACGACGCATTCGAACTGCGCGGGCTCATGACCGTGAAGGACATCACGAAGCAGACCGAGCACCCCGATGCGTGCAAGGACGAGCACGGCAAGCTGCGCGTGGGCGCGGCCGTCGGCGTCGGTCCCGATAACGAAGAGCGCGTGACGCTGCTTGCGGCGGCAGGGGTCGATGTCATCGTCGTCGATACCGCGCATGGTCACAGCAAGGGTGTGCTCGAGCGTGTGCGCTGGGTCAAGAAGCAATACCCGCACGTGGAAGTCATCGGCGGCAATATCGCGACGGCCGATGCGGCGCGTGCACTCGTCGAATACGGTGCGGACGGCGTGAAGGTCGGCATCGGCCCCGGTTCGATCTGCACGACGCGGATCGTGGCCGGCGTGGGCGTGCCGCAGATCACGGCGATCGCAAACGTCTCCGAGGCGCTCAAGGGCACCGGTGTTCCGGTGATTGCCGATGGCGGTGTCCGTTACTCGGGCGATGTCAGCAAGGCGCTTGCCGCCGGTGCCGACGCAGTCATGATGGGCAGCATGTTCGCCGGTACGGAAGAAGCGCCGGGCGATGTGTTCCTTTATCAGGGCCGGCAGTACAAGTCGTATCGCGGCATGGGGTCGGTCGGCGCGATGAAGGATGGCGCGGCGGACCGCTACTTCCAGGACAATTCGGCCAATATCGACAAGCTCGTACCCGAGGGGATCGAGGGCCGCGTTGCGTACAAGGGCTCGGTCAACGCCATTCTGTTCCAGCTGATCGGCGGTGTGCGGGCCAGCATGGGTTATTGCGGCTGCAGCACGATTGCCGAGATGCACGAGAAAGCGCAGTTCGTGGAGATCTCGTCGGCAGGCATGCGCGAATCGCACGTGCACGACGTCCAGATCACGAAGGAAGCACCGAACTATCACGTGGACTGACGCGTGTGGGCGTCGCGGGGCGGGGCGGGTCGGCTTGGTTCGGCTTGCCCTTCACGCCGACCGTCCGGTTTCCGCGATCGTCGTCAGCTTTTCTCGATGATGGGTGCTGCCACTCGCTGCCTGCATAGCTGTTGCGCCTGCGTGCCGGTCTTGTTTGCCGGCCGCTCGGCGCAATTTGTTTATCGGCGTGGCCAATCGCCTGTCCTGACGCATTCGTTTTCTATTTTTCCTCATTGAGTTTCGTGCCCAGCCATGCATGACAAGATCCTGATCCTCGACTTCGGCTCGCAAGTCACCCAACTGATCGCCCGCCGTATTCGCGAAGCGCATGTGTATTCGGAGATTCATCCGTACGACGTCGACGACGCGTTCATCCGTGAGTTCGCCCCGAAAGGCGTGATTCTGTCGGGCGGCCCGAGCTCGGTGACCGAATCCGATACGCCGCGCGCGCCGCAGGCGGTGTTCGAACTGGGCGTGCCGGTGCTCGGCATCTGTTATGGCATGCAGACGATGGCGGAACAGCTGGGGGGCAAGGTCGACCGCGGACACGTGCGCGAATTCGGCTATGCCGAAGTGCGTGCGCGCAACCATACGAGCCTGCTCGAAGGTATCGAAGATTTCCGCACGCCGGAAGGACACGGCATGCTGAAAGTCTGGATGAGCCACGGCGACAAGGTGACCGAGATGCCGGAAGGGTTCGCTCTGATGGCGTCCACGGAATCGTGCCCGATTGCGGCAATGGCCGATGAAAAGCGGCATTTCTATGGTCTTCAATGGCATCCGGAAGTCACGCATACGGTTCAAGGCCGTGCGATGCTCGAGCGCTTCGTGCTGCAGATTTGCGGCGCGAAGGCCGATTGGGAGATGGGGCATTACATCGACGAGGCTGTCGAAAAGATTCGCGCGCAGGTGGGTGACGAGCATGTGATTCTCGGCTTGTCGGGTGGTGTCGATTCATCGGTGGCGGCGGCGCTCCTGCATCGCGCCATTGGCGATCAACTGACGTGTGTCTTCGTCGATCATGGGTTGTTGCGGCTGAACGAGGCGGAGCAGGTGATGGCGACGTTTGCCGATCATCTCGGTGTGCGCGTCATTCATGTCGATGCGAGCGAAGCGTTTCTCTCGAAGCTTGCCGGCGTGACGGATCCCGAGCACAAGCGCAAGATCATCGGCGCGGAGTTCGTTGAAGTGTTTCAGACGGAAGCGGGCAAGCTGCGCGATGCGAAATGGCTGGCGCAGGGCACCATTTATCCGGATGTGATCGAATCGGCCGGCAAGGGTAAGAAGGCCGCGCATACGATCAAAAGCCATCACAACGTTGGTGGGTTGCCTGAGACGTTGAATCTCAAGTTGCTGGAGCCGCTGCGCGAACTGTTCAAGGACGAGGTACGCGAGCTCGGCGTGAAGCTCGGATTGCCGTATGAGATGGTCTACCGGCATCCGTTTCCGGGGCCGGGGCTCGGTGTGCGGATTCTTGGCGAGGTACGGCGCGACTTTGCGGATCTACTGCGGCGAGCTGATGCGATTTTTATCGAGACGCTGCGTAACACGATCGACAAGGAGACGGGGAAGTCGTGGTACGACCTTACCAGCCAGGCGTTTGCGGTGTTTTTGCCCGTGAAAAGCGTTGGCGTGATGGGAGACGGGCGGACTTATGAATATGTCGTCGCACTGCGCGCGGTGCAGACGCTCGATTTCATGACGGCGCATTGGGCCCATTTGCCGCACGAGTTGCTCGGGCAGGTTTCCAATCGGATTATCAACGAGGTCCGGGGGATCAATCGGGTTGTTTATGATATTTCGGGGAAGCCGCCGGCTACGATTGAGTGGGAATAGGGGTTCTTGAAATTTCCTTTTGAATCGAGGGCTTGTGATGGTCGATAAATCACGCGTGCCCGATTTTAAATTGCCGAGCGCAGGTGCGTAAGGCTTCGATTGATAAGGAGATTATAAACCTACGCCTGCGCTCCGCGTTCAGGCCAAGCAGCCGTTATTTGACGGTATTTCTGACGGTATGTGCGGGCAACATGCGGATGGGCTTGCTTGATACCGTCAGCGGTGCCGACGGCATCCTTGACTGTTAAAGCCATGCGCTTTGACGCTTAGCCGTCCAAGCCGCCGGTGGATGCAGCCTTGATGCCAATGGCACCAGCATGGAGTTGCTCAGTGCCTAGCGACTCCTGAGGCAGCCACGTGCCCGTAGACCAAATTCCTTCTAGTTCTGCGGCCAGCTCTGCGCCGAGCCAAGCGGCCGCTAGTCCTGCTGCATAGGTTGCACACTCGGATTTTTCACGCCGCACCCCGTTCGCAAGCAACCAGCGGTACAACGGGAGCGCCGCAGAAACGGTCGGATAGCCTGACTCGACGGAACGGTTGAAGTCGAGGGGAATCGACAAGCCCTTCGGGTCCAGGTCGCCGAAGTATTCCGCTGAAGAAGCTCCTGTTTCATGCATCGCTTGGCGCAGCGCTCGCCCAGTAAGCCTGAAGTTTTCGCCTCCGCCATAGACGACTCCCGTATATCGTCTCGTGGTCTCGTTCCATTCGGCGAAGCTCCAGTACGTGTTGTGGTTTTCGACAACGAGTACAGGCTTACCCGGCGTATCAACCTTGCGATACGGTAGCGGCTGGGGTACCCGGAAGCAACCGATGATGGAGAGTGGAAGTCGCCCGTTAAAAAGGAAGTCCCCGGCGCACATGTTGTCGAGCCGCTTCTCGTCGCCGAAGATTTCCAAGGAGCGCTCCTTGATTGGAACCGAGGAGAAAGCCCCTCGGCGTCGGAGTAGGAAGTCATTGATGGGCCATAGCGCTGACAACTGCGATGGCCTCAACTCCGGCCAGAACCCCAGCTCCGGCGCCCAGGTCACGTCGGCATGGTTCACAGAAACCTGGGAGCGATGTGAGCTCTTCAACGTGACCCAAAGTGGAAGAGCGGGCGAGCCGGCCTGTTCCCAATTTCCGGTAGCCGGCAGCGAGATGGCGCCGTCAGCTTCCAGCTCCTTCAGCGCCCTCAGTAGCAGCACACCACGGTCTGGGCTGTTCTGGACATCTGGGTACAGCGAGAAGTAGTGTCGGCGCAGCTCGTCGAGCGGCACACGCTTGCGCGGCGATGACAGCAGCGTTTCAAGGAACTCGCTCAAGCCAACTCCTAGGGTACGTTATTGAGCGTCAGGTTTGCGAACTCGAGGTGCCAGCGCCTTGTCTTGCTGTTCTGTCCGGCGCGGCGCAGGCGGACGAATCGCTGGAACTCGCCGAGAGCGTTGAAGTCCTGAAGCGCCGTGGCGAATATTAATTGGACGTTCATGGCCTCGGCGAGCAGCCGTTGGGCGCGCCACATGGCGGGGCTGGTGGCCTTCGCGAACGGGTTGTCGAGGATGAGCGGCCCACCGGCGATGCGATGTACCTGCGCGTGGTTCTCAGCCCGCAACTGGTTGATGACAAGGTACAGGAACATCGCCATGACGACGCCTTCGCCACCGGAGTTCGAAACCCGCTCAACTGGTACATACTGCTCTGTTTCCTCGATGGACATCTTCAGGACCTGCAGTCCGAGCGGGCGCCCATAAACGCGCGCCACAGCGTCGGCGATGAGGTCTGTACCGCGCGGAGGGAACACGTTCGTATCGACCAAAGTGTCGAGGTAGGCGCTGAGAGTCTGGCGTCGCGTTTCGACTGGCACCGAGCCGAAGTTTGCCCGCATCTTCAGGACTTGCTTGCCACCGACGTATGGGGCGCCCACCGGCACTGACTTGTCCTTGCTCGTTGCTCGATTGAGCGTCGCGATGGCTGAGCGGACGACGGCGAGCACCTCCTCGACGCAGGCGTCGAAGTCAGCTTGCATCGATCGCAGCGTTGCCTCGGTCGTCGCGATGCGGTCGTCCAGATGCTCCAGGAGCCGTTTCGCGTCCGTACACGCGGCACTGAACTCGTTGGCGACCATCTGCTGCGCAACATCGGGGTCAACCCCGCTGAACGACGGCTCCGACGCAGCCACCTTGATGAGGTCGAAGGCCGCGCGAGCTTTGCTCTGCAGTTTGCTGACGCCTTGGTTCCTCCCCATGTAGTCCTTTAGCAGTGCGTTGACCTGATTGCTGGCGTCGGCTTCGAGAACCAGGCTGTCTGGGTCCGGCACCTCCAAGGTCATTCCCACTTGGGCGCCGATTTCCGCTGCGATGAGAACTGGGTCGGGCTTGTCTTCAAACCCCATACTGCTACGCAGTAGCGCCTCAACCTTCCCGTCGGCCTGCGCGGCTGCACGCTTCCGGCTGGCCCGGTCCGCTGCTTGATTCGCAGCTTCGTTGGCCGCACGCATCCGCTCCAGCGCCGCGGTCACGCGCTCCTCGGCTTTCGCCATAAGAGCGGCCAGGGCATCCAGGTCCAAAGCCTCGTGAGCGGATACTGTAGGCCCGAGGTTCGTCTTGTTTTGGTCGAACCACTTTCTCGACTCGTTGGTTACAACCTGCAGGTTCGAAGCGGCGGTCACTTGCTCTGGCTTGGCCGCCTCCAGTGCGGATGCGACGTTCACCAATGCCTCTTCATGGTTGATATCCAGGAAGGGGGCAAGATCCGCCGTCTGTACACCCTTGTATTCGCGGGTGAACTCCTTGGCCTTATCCTCGCGGCGCTTTCGAGCATCTTCCAGTTTGTGAGCCAAGAGTCCCAATCGCTCCTTTTCCTCGGCCAGGTAGGCGGCTTCGGCGTCGCGATAGATGCGACGTAAAGTCTCTACTGGCCGAGGGTTCTGCAGCAGCTGTTCATGGGCCGGATAGTCCTTGTCGTAGTGAGCAACGCCCGCACGCTCATCGCCAGCGAGCTTGAGTGTATGGTCGGTGCTCACGCGCAGGCCTTGGTCGCGGTCGTGTTCATCCTGCAGCCGCTCAAGGCCACCGTCTGCTGCGGACTTTCTCTCCTGTGCTGCGGTGATATCTTGCGCTACCTCCGCCAGTCGACGGACGCGCTCCGCATGGCCGGCTTCGTGTTCGCTCTGGAACGTACGAACTGCTGCGGAAGACAGAAGTGCAGCCTGGCGTCTCGCATCGCTGGCCTGGGCTTGCAGCTCCAGCCCTTGAGCCTTCTCATCCAGCTCAAGCGAGAGCGATTCGAGGGACTCTGCGCGTGCTGTCGCCGCGGCAGCGTCTTCTTCGAGGGCCACCTTGTCGGCTCGTGTCCGTCCAAGTTTTCCGTCGCCGAACTCCTTCGCATACGTGTCGAGCTCGTGGATGGCTTTCAGCGTTTGGTCGTGGCGCTCCCGATACGCGCACCGACGCTCGTTTTCATCGGAGACGCGGATCTCGAGGTTCGACCTCAGCTTGGCGGCAGCCTCGACGTTAAAGGCTGAATCGTCCTCGGCAGGGACGACCAGGCGCTCCGCCAGTTGCGCTGCAGGCTCAAGGGTTGTCGCTGACATCACTACAGGACGCGTAGGCCGGCGCGCCTCCCAGGAGATTGCCTTGGCCTTACCAAGTTCCGTGGACGCCACGCAGACGCCGAGGAAGCGGGCGGGGTCGCTGGAGACGAGCGCCCGCGCCTGGGAGACATCCGGAAGGGCGCGTGAGATGTACTCGTTATAGGCTTTGGCTGAGCGCACTCCAGCCTGTAGAAGTGTCTCGACGACGAGTGCGACGTCGATGCTGTAGCCAGCAACCCCGGTCTCATCAATAGCCTGCTTAGTTGCGCGCAGCTCCGCCAAGCGAACGTCTCCCAGAGACACGTGTCTTGCCGACTCAGAGACGACCTCGCGCAGGCGGGCAGGCAAGGCCGCGGACAACGGGTCGACGCGGTCGGATTCGACGGCATTCAGAAGAGCAGGTAGCTGCGCCAGGCGCTCGAGCTCGGCCTCCCCTCGTGCGATGAACTCGCCGAGTGCCCGTGCCCTGCCGGTCAACTCGGCTGCGCGGACGTTCTCCGCTGCGGCGACCAGTCGATGCTCTCGCGCCTCTTTGGCGCAGCGTTGCTGCGTTGCTCGATGCAGGTCACGCTCGGAAGCCGCAGTTGCGGCTTCGGCATTCAGTCGTTCAAGCGACTCCGCAGTTGTCTCATCGGGTCCGAGAAAGGTCCCATCCACTTCAAGAGTTTGCCTACGACGCGTGTAGGACTCCTCGGCCGCTTGAAGCTTCGAGCGTTCTCCTACCTGGCGGAGCTCATCAGCTTCGGCTTGAGCTCGTTGCTTGCGAAGGGCCGTCCGTTCTTCCTCCCGCGCGGTAGCTTGCTCATCGAGCAATTGGAGCGTTATCTTCAGTCGCTGCTCTTCGTCGAACAGCGCTCGGCGCAGCAGCGCCCCTTGAATTTCGACGTGGTCCTTCGTCGGTTTGAGATTCGCACGCTCGGCTTCGGTCAGCGCGTCAAGCTCCTTGAGCTCCTCGTCGACGCCGACGATTTCCTTTTGCAGTCGCGCAGCTCGAACGAACCGTTCGTCTCGCTCCAGGTGCTTCACCTGGCCATCGGCCGCCTCCTTGCGCGCCTTCGCCAGTGCGATGCGCTTCTGGTGCCAAGCCCAGGTGACCGTCGCCAGCTCCTTCGTGCACGACATCGAGTCCGCGAGTGCAGCCGAGGCCAGTCCTCGCTGGGTCTGCGCAAACTCCATCTCTCGGTCGTGGTCAAGGCACAAGGAGACGGTCCGGGCCTGCAGAGCCTGGACCATCTGTGCGCCCCGAATCAGCATCGAGCGCTGCGCGGCAAGCATCTCAAGGTACAGATGAGCAGCCTCGGCGAAAGCTTTCAGCGACGCCCGGAACTTGGTTAGCTCATCACGACGCTTCTGGAACTGAGGCTTGCGGCGATGCTTCTCGCATACCGCAACCACCAGCTTCCGTGCCTCGTCGGCCTTCGTGGTGTCGCTGGTCAGGTGCAGGAACTTGCGCAGGAACTCGCCTTCCGTCTTGAAGTCGAGGAAGCCCGTGTCGAAACCGCCTTCCTGGGCCGAGAAGTTGACCTGCATGCGTAGCATGTCCAGGTCAATGAGACGCTCGTCTTTCAAATGCCGCTGCCACTCCGCTTGGCGATTGTGGCTGATGAAAACGTCACCCGGGTACTTCTTCTGCTGCGCGTGTAGCCAGCGAGAAAACTCCGGCATGGAGGACGGCGTGGGCTGCGCCAGACCAGGGGCCGGGATGTCCGCCAGGCCGAGGTCGGCGCGCTCCTCGAATGAGAAGAACATGCGGTCGACTTCCGGTGGCTCGGTGTGCGACCTTACGGCGACCGCCTGACCGGTCACCAGACGGTAGGGCTTGCCTCCTGCCGTTCTGGACGGCAGGAGCCATTCAACGATGATGAAACCAGGCGCGCCATCGTGGGTGAAGTACTGAGAGAACGTGTTGTGCTTGCTCTGGATGTGCTTGAGGAACCTCTCTTGAGCGGTCTCGAAGCACGAGAACACAAGCCCGATGAGCGTGGTCTTGCCGCCGCCGTTCTCCAGATTGATGAGCGTGTCGGTGGGTTGGCCGCTGTCCGGGTCGGTTACCTCAAAGGTCATCCCTTCATACCATGCGGTGCGGTAGCCACAGTTACCCAGGTGGATGCGGGAAATCTTCTGCATGGTCATGCCGCCTTGCGCTCGGTCGTAGCCAGTTGCGCCATCTCGTAGAGCCGCCGCAACGCCAGTTCTCGCAGCTGCACACGCAGCCGAAAGGTGGGTGTGTAGGTCGCAGCCGCCTCGTCTTCCGCGTCGCGGTCAAGCCGAACAAGGCCGCTCTGCGCCATCTGGTTCAGCGCAATCTTGACGACGCCGACGACCGAGGCGTGCGACGCCCGCTGACCGGACGGAATTGCTACTGGCAGTGCTGAAATCGTCTCCCAGCCAGGAGCTAGCTCAGGTGGCACGTCCGGCGGAACGTCAGATGTCTCCTTCAGACGCCGCGCTAGCGCGTAGAGCACGTCGCGGCAGGTGGCCACCGACGCCGGGGGCGGGGAGTAGTTGTCGTCGTCCAGCCCATCAGTCGTTGGGAAGAAGACCGCGGCGATGGCGATGTGCGCAAGCACGAGCGCGGCCTTCTGGTCTGGAGTCATGCCGCTGCGGATATCCGTGAGACGCACTGCGAAGCGGCTGTCCTTGGAGACCGGAACTACGATGAGCCCACGCTGCTCGCTCAAGTCGAGAATCTGCAGTTCCATGCCGGCCGCGACATCCTCGACGTACCGTCTGAATGTCGGGTCCGCCCTGCACAAGGCAAGCAGTTCGCGGTACTCGGGGTCATTGATGGGCGACAACGTCGTGTGCAGCGCCTTGTAGGTCAGTCGCGCGGCGCTGCGCACGGTAGGTTCTGCATTCATTCTGACTCTCCCTGGGGAACGAACTCGAGAGCGCTGCCCTGAGCGATGTCGAGGTGGAAGGTGTCTCCCGTGAGTTCGGCGCTCACGTTTTTGAACTCGCTCTCAGACCGCGCGAACGAGCGGAACAGGATGAGAACGACGCACCGCCGCGTCGTCCGGTCTAGGCCTTCGTCTTCGGCGGCATCCAGCAACTGGTCTATACGCAGCCGTTGGCCGGTGGAGAACTTGCCTGCCAACCAGTCGTTGGCACGCCGTACGAGCTCCTTCGAAAACTGGTCGGGCAGAGGTTCGAACTTCTCAATCGAGCCTGGGTCAGTTTCGACCTCTGCATCTTCCCCACGCTGCTCTAGTAGCAGGGCGAACACCGAGTTCAGGTCGTACACCCTTGGCCACACCGGTGGGTATAGCGCACTGATGAAGACGTCCGCTTCTGCCGAGAGTGCTTGGGTCGGAAGGCTGACGAGCTGCGGAAGGAGTTGCGGCTCAAGGTCCGGGAGACCGGTGGGCTTGCGTGCACGGAAGACCGCGCGCTGCGCCTCGATGAAACGCTCGGGCGCTATGTTGATATCAGTGACAAGCTGTAGTCGGATGAGGCTGGCGCTACGGATGGTTTCCTTCAACTGTACGAGACTCTCGCGCGTCTTCGGCTCATCGGCGCCAAGTAGGGCCTCGCCAACCGCTTCCTCCATCCGGGCGTCTTCGACTTGGCGCTGACGAACGTGCGTCCGCGCCTCGTCGAGCCGCCCGGCCATGTCGCGGCTCCAGTTGACGCTGCCTGGCGCTCGATAGGCTTGATAGAGCCGGTCACGAATCAGTTGGCGGTACTCAATGGAGTACTTCCGTGCTCGCCGGGCAATCTCGACGGCTGCTTCGAACCGGCCGCGGCGCACGAGCAGGTCGAGCATCTTCTCCATAAGCTCTTGCGAGTCGTCCGGCGCGAGGTCGAGCATCCCCAGGTAGACGAGGTAACCTTCGGCGGTGGGGCGATAGCGGTAGACGTCATCAGCGTCTGGTTCGAAGCGGACCAGTCGGTATCGGACCGTCTTAGTCGTGCCGGTAGACGCGTCGAAAAACTCTCCTGTGAACTCCCTGTGGTTGTTGGCCTTGTTGTCGAGCGCGTCGAGGACAACTTCCGCGATGAGGCGTACTTGAGACGACGTGAGGCCAGGCTTCATGCGACCGGCGACATACTCCAGGTGAATCACAACCTCGACCGAGGTGCTACCGCTGGAAACTGTCGTCGCTTCCATCATCAGGTCAAGGGCGGACAACGCGAGGTAGTGGGTGTCGATGCCGTGGAACAATGTCCTGTCCGCTCCACCCTCGTCACCAAGCATCGTCTTATAGCGCTCGAGGTGGAAGATGGGGCGGAGGAGTAGCAGGTTGCGCTGTTGACGCGATAGGTCAAGCAGGTCTGCGGAGCCGCCATCCAATCGCACCCTGCCCTCGGAGGATTCCTTCGGCTCAGGTTCAGCCGGGACTATCTTGCGCGAGGCAAGGTTCTGTTCTGAGTCCAACGATGGCGCCTCCTGGTGCGGCACAGCTCCCTCCTGAGAACATCTAATAAGTGTACGAACAAGAAGACACGCCTACCTTCGATACCGCGGGTATGTTTCATTGCGCGCCCACGCGCGAAGTGGTTCAGATTTCAAATGCGCTTGACAGCATCACTAGACCGATGCTTTTCTCAGGAACAGCGCGTGTAGCGCGTGCCGTCGAAATGCCCAAACTCGGCATCGCATTGGAACAGAGGCCGGCGGTTAGGTGCCTCGGTCTCTGCTCGCACATTCTTATCACTTGTTATGCTGTGCGTACACCGCGAGCTTCCACTGTATCGGCCCGAGATTGGCCGAATGCTGGGCGTGATTCTGGGCCGGCAGAATGTGTCCCTCGGCGATTCCGATTTCATGATTGCATTTGACGCAGCGATAGATGCCCGCGTACGGCGCCGCGACGCCAGGGGCGTGTATCGCGTCGAATGCTTCGCTCGTTGACTGTCCAAGCACGTTCTGGTTTTTGTAGAGAGCCATGTTCTATCCTTTATCGCGTGTGAAAAAATTAAACTGTCATGGACGTTTAGAGACCGAAACACTGGGCGATTCATGGACCAGAAAAAGGACGGCGAACCGCTAGCCCGGAACCATTCCCCGGAGATGAGGAAATTTTATAGGACCAGGTGGCTCATAGAGTGAGCCACTAAATGCCTAAACTTGGTATTTCGCTGCTGCGATGCACAAATCGTCGTGAATTTTTCGCCTCAGTTCGGGAGGCTCCAGGACTTCCACTTCGGGTCCGTGCCGAAGGAGGTCCATCACCAGTTCTTGATCGCTAGAGTATGGAACCTCCAGCAAGTAACTACCGTCATCACACCATGTAGCGGTCTGATTCGTGTGCCATGTTTCTTGCGAGACCCACTGCGCACGGCTTGGGCTAAATTTGAGTTTCGCTCGGTGGGCGGCCTTACCAGCGAAAATTCCGTAACCACTTTGGAAGTGTTCAGCCATGTCTGCTGCGCTGACGTCGATCGCTGGCGTTTCGATCGCGCAGACCTCGCGGACGGCTTCGAGAGCAAACGAGCGTATGGCATCCTTCTGGTGGCACCACGCGTCCAGTAGCCAGTTTTCGCGGTAATAGACGAGTTGGAGAGGCGAGACTTCGCGGACGGTTAATTCTTGCTTGTCGCGGCTCCAGTAGCGCATCTGCAAACGCTTTCGATCAAGCAGGGCGTTCGCAACGAGCTGAAAATGCTTCAGTGCTACCTTGCGGCTGGCAAAGTGAATCAACTTTACTCTACGCTCGATAGCAGCGGCTGAGTGGGCACCCTGTCCTAACATTTGACGTAGTTTCGTCTTGAGCGGTCCAACGTGTTCGTCCAAAAATCCCGGTTGAACACCGTGCAAGAGGTGCAGCATCGTCAGCAACGCATAGACCTCCGATGAGTCGAACCACAATCCCGGTAGCTCAAACGGTTCGCCGTTGGGAAGATGCGCGTCGTTGATCACGTAGCCACGTTTCTTTCCATCCCATTCCAAAGGACAGCCAAGCCGAGACCTAAGGTATTCAAAGTCGCGCTTGATTGACGCGTTCGAAACCTCGAACTCGTCTATCAGTTCACGAATGGTGACCGCTCCGCGTTTGCGTATCATTCGAACAATATTGCGGATCCGCTCGCTGTTCTCCTTGGGCATGTTTTGCCCTCCCCGTAGCGATATCGACAAGATGAGGATATCTTAAGAAAGAACGATTTGTCATCGGATAACAACGATAGGTAAGTCGCCGCCATTGATTCGTGTAATCGATTGCAGACGTGGCTCGCGGGCGAAATCAAGCAATCAATATGGAGGGAGATGATGAGCAACGACGAACATGCGCGCCGGCCGGGCTTGTTTGGTCGGAGATAGTGCATGACCGATGAAGCGATAAAAGAAGGCAAGCTGTCGGGCCCGAACTGAGAAAATCGCACACGCGAATATCTGCTCGCGGAGCTCGCTCGCATGCGGGCCGAAAACGCCCGATTAGCTGCCTTGGTGCCGGCAACTGTGGCGGCGCAAGAGCGCGCCCCGTTTCTGCGCTCTTGCTCGCTTACGTCCCGGGGCTTGCGATTTGCAAAAAGCCCACGCGCAGTGATGTGCGATCCGTGTCCTTGCGGCATCGAGCCGTTCAGCAATCCGAAGGGGTTGGCAACATGAATGTCATCTTCGTGTTACATTAACTGGTATTAAGTACCATGAAGGTAGCAAAATGCCAACCCCTCACGCTCCTTCTGCCGCCGTCCGACGGGCACTGCGCAAATTGGGCGCAGATATTCACGACGCGCGTCGTCGTCGCCGATTAACCATGGCGGTGATTGCCGATCGAGCTTTCACGTCGAGAGCGACTTTGCAGCGCGTTGAGGCGGGAGATCCGGGCGTGAGCATCGGCATCTATGCAGCAGTCCTGCTGGCGCTTGGGCTTCTAGGCGGATTACAGGAGGTTGCCGACGCTGCCCACGATACAGTGGGGCAGTCGTTGGCTAACGCGGCGTTGCCTCAGCGCATCCGGCTGCCGCGTGGCAAAGGGAAGGGCGATCATGGCTGATGTCGAGGTATACATCGATCTCGACGGCTCGCCGCGTCCGGTGGGGCTGCTCAGGCGCCATGCCTCGCGCCGGGAAGAAACGGTCACATTCGAATATGACGAGACCTGGTTGGCCGACGACGAGCGCTTCTCGATCGAGCCAGCGCTGGCGTTGACGCGAGGTCTCTTCCCCCCGCCGGCTGACCAACCCATTTTCGGTTCGATCGGCGATTCGGCGCCGGACACCTGGGGGCGCCGCCTCATGCAGCGTGCGGAGCGTCGACAAGCCGAACGGGAAGGGCGGCGCGTCCGCACGCTCGGCGAACTGGACTATCTGCTGGGCGTAGCGGATGAAACGCGCCTGGGCGCGCTGCGATTCCGCTGGAGCGGAGAAGAAGAATTCCAGTCGCCTGTGCTCGCCGGGGTCCCGGCGCTGATCGAATTGGGGAGGCTGCTTCAAATCACCGAACGCATCTTGCGCGACGAAGAAACCGAGGAGGATTTGCAACTGATCTTCGCGCCAGGGTCGTCACTTGGTGGTGCGCGTCCCAAGGCCTCGGTCATCGACCAATACGGCCATCTGTCGATTGCCAAATTCCCGAAGGAGACCGATGACTACAGCATCGAGACCTGGGAGGAAATCGCCCTGCGATTGGCTGAACGCGCGGGCATTTCTACTCCGCATCACGAACTACTAGAGGTCGTGGGTAAGCCGGTGTTGCTGTCGCGCCGCTTCGATCGGACAGGAGGCATTCGCATTCCCTTCCTTTCGGCCATGTCGATGACGGGGTCGCGGGATGGCCAACGCGGCAGTTATCCCGAACTGGTTGATTCGCTGACACAACACGGAGCGAAGGCTCGGGCCGATGCTGCGCAGTTGTATCGACGGGTGACGTTCAATGTGCTGGTTTCCAACGTCGATGACCATCTGCGCAACCACGGCTTCCTGTGGGCGGGGCGCGATGGATGGGTGTTGTCGCCAGCCTACGACCTCAATCCCACGCCAACCGATGTCAAAGCACGCATTCTGACGACAAACATCGATCTCGACGAGGGAACGTGTTCGGTCGACCTCCTAGAAAATGCCGCGGAGTTCTTTGGTTTGTCGCTCAAGCAGGCTCGGGCCACGATTCGGGAGGTGGCCAACGTGACCCAGACATGGCAAACGGTCGCTCAGGAAGTGGGTTCCAGGCGAGCAGAGATCGCCCGCATGGCGAGCGCCTTTGAGCACGATGATCTTTGCGCCGCGTTACGGTTGTGACGGTATCGAGGACTGAGTTCGAACGCGTTTTGACGGTATTAGCGACGGTATCGCGCTCACGGATTGCCCGGCGACCCGGGGGTCTTCGATGGTTTTCAACGAAGCGAGCATTGATCCTCCAGTGCAGTCCAACAACGGCCGTCTTTAATTCGATGGCTTGCGGTGGCCTGGTCAGAAGTTCCCAAGCGATTGCTGCGGCGTCGGGATTCGAGGCTGATGCGCTTTTGAGAGCAGTGACGACGGAGCCTGCGAGGCCGTTCGGCGGACCGTGAGCAGGGTCGACGGATCGGGCGATACGATGAACAAGGCATGGAATAAATCGCACCTGCAAGTGCGGACCGGCCGCGGGCCGGCGACCGTCAAGGCCCCGTGATGTGCTCGATGCCGTCGCTTTCGGCACGCGGCGACGCTGCCGAAAGCGCGAGCGTCGAACAGGCTCATTCGAGGTTGCCTTGACAGAGATACTTGGTCGAGAGGTAATCATCGAGGCCATACTTGGAGCCTTCGCGGCCATAGCCCGATTCTTTCACGCCGCCGAACGGTGCGGCCTCACTCGACAGCGCGCCTTCGTTGATGCCGACGAGTCCCGCTTCGAGCTGGCGCGATACGCGGTCGATGCGGCGCAAATCCTGGCTGTAGAAATAGGTCGCGAGGCCGAACGGTGTGTCGTTGGCCGCCCGAACCACTTCGTCTTCGTCGTCGAAGCGGAACAGCGGCACGACGGGGCCGAATGTTTCCTCGCTGCTCAAACGCATCTCCGGCGTGGCGCCGGCGAGCACGGTCGGCGCGTAGTAGTTCGGGCCGCGTTCTGTCAGGCGCGTGCCACCCGTAAGCACTCGGGCGCCGCACTGAATCGCATCGCTTACATGCTGCGCGATCTTCTCGACTGCGCGGGCATTGATCATCGGCCCAATTTGCGCGTCGGGATCGGTCGCTGGCGCGACCTTCAGCGCGGCGACGCGCGCTGCCAGCAAGTCCGCGAACTTGTCGTAGATCGACGCTTGCACGTACACGCGATTCGGCGACACGCACGTCTGCCCACCGTTGCGAAACTTCGATGCCATCAGGCCCGCGACGGCGGCATCGAGGTCCGCGTCCTCGAACACGATAAATGGCGCATTGCCGCCGAGTTCGAGCGAAAGCTTCTTCAACGTGCCGGCTGATTCGCGTGCGAGATACTTGCCAACAGATGTCGACCCGGTGAAGGTGATCTTGCGCACGCGGCTGTCGTCCAACCACGCTTTTACGGAAGCAACCGCGCTATCTCGCGATGCGCCAATGAGGTTGATGACGCCCGCCGGAATGCCTGCTTCGTGCGCGAGGAAGACCAACGCGAATGCGGTGAGCGGCGTGTCCTCGGACGGCTTACTGACCACCGTGCAGCCCGCCGCGAGCGCTGGCGCGATCTTGCGCGCGATCATCGCGAGCGGAAAATTCCACGGTGTGATGGCTGCCACGATCCCCACAGGTTCCTTCACCGCGCTCATGCGCTTGCCGCGCTGCTGCTGCGGGATGATGTCACCGTAGATGCGCGCCGCTTCATTTGCGAACCACGCGACGTATGATGCGCCGTACATCACTTCGCCACGCCCTTCCGCGAAAGGCTTCCCCTGTTCCAGCGAGATCAGGCGCCCGAGCGTATCCGCGTGCTCGAGGATGAGAGCATGCCAGCGATGCAATACCGCGGCGCGGTCCTTTGGCAAGGTATCGCGCCAAGCGGGGAGGGCGCGTGCGGCGGCATCTGTGGCGGCGCGGGCATCGGCGGGGCCGCTGTCGGCCACTTGGGCGATGACGTCGCTCGTCGCTGGGTCAGTCACGGCAAAGCGCTTGCCGCTCCTGGCAGAAACCCACTTACCGTCGATGAAATTGTCTGAATGGATCAGATCGTGCAATGCGTAACGTTGGGTCATATCAAATTCCTCAGCGATCGGCGCGATCACGTAAACACAGCCATGGCAAACTCTCTGTGCGTTGTCAGTGGCTGTAATGCCGAGCGATGTATGCCATCACCGCGTCTGCCGACGGCGCCATCGGTTCGCAGCGCCTCGTGCGATGCTCCAGGTCGGCCACAGCTGCCGGGCGCGGCGCGGCCTGGCCCGTTGCCTCACGGATGATGTCCTCGAACTTCAGCGGCAGCGCGGTCTCGAGCACGATGGTGCGAACACCGGGGCGGAGATGTTCGCGCGCGACCTTAACGCCATCGGCCGTGTGCGGGTCGATCATCGTGCGATGGCGCTCCCATGTATCGGAGATGGTCTGCACCCGGTCTACGTGCGTACTCTTGCCCGACACGAAACCGTAGCTGGCGATGCGCGATATCTCCTCCGCCGTCAGGCTGAACTGACGGCACGCTGAGAGCTCAGTGCCAAACAGCCGTCGAATGCGTTCCGCGTCCCGGCCGAGCAGATCGAACACGAAACGTTCGACGTTCGACGCCTTCGCAATATCCATCGACGGACTCGAAGTCACCATCGTCTCGTTACTGGTGCGCACACGATATCGGCCGGTCTTGAAAAATTCGTCGAGCACGTCGTTCTCGTTTGTCGCCAGCACCAGTCTTTCGATCGGCAACCCCATCATGCGGGCGACGTGGCCGGCGCATATGTTGCCGAAATTGCCCGAAGGGACGCAGAACGAGACGCGTTCGCTGTTGTCGTTCGTAGCCTGGAAATAGCCGGAAAAATAGTAGACGACCTGTGCCAGCAGCCGTGCCCAGTTGATGGAATTGACGGTGCCAATGCTGTACCGCCGCTTGAAGGTCAGGTCTGCTGAAACAGCCTTGACGATGTCCTGGCACGTGTCGAAGCTACCTTCGATGGCGAGATTGTGGATGTTCTCGTCGTGCAAACTGAACATCTGCGCCTGTTGGAACCGACTCATGCGGCCAGACGGGCTCAGCATGAAAACCTGGATGTTCCGCTTGCCGCGCATCGCATATTCCGCGGCGCTGCCGGTATCGCCCGAGGTGGCACCGAGAATGTTCAGTTCTGTGTCGCGGCGCCCCAACTCGGCTTCGAAAAGCTTGCCAAGCAACTGCATCGCCATGTCCTTGAACGCGAACGTTGGACCGTTGGACAGGTTGAGCAAAGCAATCGATTCGTCGAGCTTCCGCAAAGGCGCGATCTGCACCGAGCCGAACGTGTCCTGCGTGTAGGTCCTGGCGATGATGGTGCGCAGTTCGTCAGCGGGAATGTCGTCGATGTACAGCGAAGCGATCTCGAAGGCCAACTCGGGATACGACAGGCCGCGCCAGTGCTGCAGCGTTGCGTCGTCGACCTTGGGATAGCTGGTGGGCACATAGAGGCCACCATCGGCCGCCAGTCCTTCCATCAATACTTCGGAAAACCGCAGGCCGGCGCTGGCACCACGGGTCGAGACATACTTCATAACGAGGCTACCTCTCTATGGATTCGAATTCGGCGCTCGTTACCAGCCATAGAACCGCGGCCAGGTTTCGACATTGCCGTCAGGGCCGACGGCCTGATAGGCGGGATGCTGTGCGCCGGTGGCGCACGCATGATTGGGCAGTATCCGAAGGCGCGTCCCGATCGGAAAACGTTTCTCGATCTCGTGATCCGGCGTACCCGACCGGGAGACGATTCCGTGCTCCTGGTTCGCACCGCTCATCACATACTCGCCAAGCACCTCTCCGTTTTCGCTGCACACGAGCCCGTAACCAAAGTCGCGCTTCTGGCGCTGAGTGCCACGGTCGCGGCTCATGGCCATCCACCCCGCATCGACGATGGCCCAGCCTTTCTCGCTCTGATGTCCGATGACGGTAGTCAACACGCTCAATGCAATCTCGGACGCGTCGTTCACGCCGATGTTGTGCATGACGAGATCGAACATGACGTAGACGCCTGCGCGAACTTCGGTCACGCCCTCCAGATGTTCGGCGGCCAACGCTGTCGGTGTCGATCCGATGCTCACGACGTCGCACCGTAGGCCCGCTGCCCGAATGCGTTCAGCGGCACGCACGCAGCGCGAGCGTTCCTGCTCCGCGATCTGCACGAGCTCTTCACGGGTATCGTAGTCGTAGCTCGAGCCGGCATGGGCCAACACGCCGCCAAGATGCATGCCGCCATTCGATAGGGTCGCTGCGACAGCGAGAAGCGCGTCGTCATCGGGTGTGATACCTGAGCGATGACCATCCACGTCGATCTCGATCCAGACCTCGAAGGGCTCTTCGTACGCTCGACCGAACGCGGCGATGGCCTCGGCGCAGGCGACGCTGTCGGCAACGATCTTCAGATCGCAGCCTTGTCGGCGCAGTGCCAGCGCCTGCGCGAGTTTTGCCGGCGCCATGCCCACCGCGTAGACGATGTCGCGAATGCCGCTTGCGAAGAATTGTTCGGCTTCCTTAAGTGTGGATACGGTGATGCCGCGTGCTCCGGCATCCATTTGTGCCCGGACTACCTGCTCGCATTTAGTCGTCTTGACGTGCGGGCGGAACCTCACGCCGAGCGCATTCATGCGTTGCTGCATCCGTTCGATGTTGCGGTGCATACGCGCGACATCGATCACTGCAGCGGGTGTATTCAACGACTCCAAATTCATCAGTGGCTCCTGGCAACTCTTGGCGCGGTCGGTGTCGATGCCGTGTGGCGCTTGAGGAAAAGCCACTATAGAAGTTAGCCGCGAATTTGTGCTTAACGGAGAATAAACTGGCCGTTAAGCCCCGTTGAATGTCGGTGCGGAGAAGGTCGCGTCACCCCCAGCATTAAATGGGCTTTAACGTTGGATTTTTTGGATATTAAGCACTGGCAAAAGATTCTTTCCTATAGTTCGCGGCATGGACTTGGCGCATGCGGTGGGCGTCCCACTGCAACACACGGGCCCGATCCGGTACGTCCTTGCCTATCTGATGAATTTTCGTTGAGGATCTGTCATGTACTCATATACATCGCAACGCGTCTGCCGCTCGCGTGTCTGCTTCTTCCGGCGCCTTCTATCTGCTGCTGCCATCGCCATCCCCGCGGCGTTTGGCGCCGGTCATGCATGGGCAGCGCCAGTCAACGTTTCTGCGGGGACCACGCCATCGAGCGTGCCGAATGCATTCCTGGATATGAAAACGCACGAGATTCAAGGGGTCATGCCGGATGTGATTCGCGCTATCGGGAAACGCGAGGGTTTCGATGTGTCCTTCGACGTCATCCCGTTCTCGGCACTGATCCAATCCGTCGTCTCCGACAAGATCGACCTCATCGTTGCGGGCATGACGCCGACGCCGAAGCGCGAAGAAGTGATCGACTTCTCGCAGCCGGTGGCGTTTTTTGGCAAAGGGATCATTGTCAATGCTTCGGACAAGAACAACTACCGCACGATTCAAGATCTGAAGGGCACGGTTGTCGGAGCGGGCGTTGGCGAGGAAACCTCAGAAGAACTAATGAAGCTCGGCATCTTCAAGGAGGTCAAGCTATACAACACAGGAGCCGACATGGCGCGCGATGTCGCGTTGGGCCGTATTGCGGCTGCGTTCAACGACTATCCCGTCTGGAAGGCTCAGGAAGCGGCAGGCACGCTGCAGGGCTGTCGGGTCGTGGATGGGTTTACGCCGCTGCGGAGGGTGCCCATTGCATTCGGCGTGAAGAAGGGAAATGCTGCGTTGCTTGCGAAGATCAACGATGGGTTGGCAAAAATCAAGGCGGACGGAACGCTGGACGGCATCCTGAAAAAATGGAAGTTCGGTGGTTGATACGAGGACGCCTGATCGTTTCTTGCAGGGTGGATCGCGACGCATTTCCGGCTGGGTCCTGCGTCAGCCGCGACCCGGCCAGGAGGGCGTCCATGAGTATGGCCGGTAGATTAGGAGACGGCCCAGTGTGCGCGAGTATCCGAGCGTAGCGTGCGAGCCGACCGACGTTCGGCCGCTACGACGAAGATCGGCGCCGGGTTAAGCAGTGAAACGATTATTAGAAAGGCGAATCATGCGTTGGAGCGACATAGTCGAATTTGTCCCGATTCTGCTTCAGGGGGCCGGGATGACGATCTTCATCACCGTTAGCTGTCTGATTCTAAGTACCGCGCTCGGTCTCGTTTGGGCGCTCCTGAAGATGTCACGGCATGGGTCGGTCAGGCGCGCGGCCACCACGTTGATCAATCTGGTCCGTGGGCTGCCGATGATCGTACTGCTGTTCTACATTTACTTCGTATTTCCCTCGATCCATCTGCAGATGAGCGCGCTGCAAGCGAGCATCGTGGGGCTCGCATTCGGATATTCCACATATGTCGCGGAAATCATCCGGTCGGGCATCGAGTCGGTGGATCAAGGTCAATACGAAGCCGCACAATCGATCGGGATGGGTCGCATCAAGACCATGACCCGGGTGATTCTTCCTCAAGCGATCAAGGTTGCGCTGCCGCCCTATAGCAACACACTTGTATCGATGCTCAAGGACTCGTCTCTCGCATCGACGATCACCGTCTCCGAGATGACGCGCCAAGGATCGCTGATTGCGGCCGCGACCTTCCAGAATCTGGAGGTCTACACACTCGTCGCGGCGGGATATCTCGCGATGAGCCTTCCGTTGATGAGTTTGACCAGGACGCTCGAACGGCGCTTCGGAAAACACAAGGTGAAGTGAGGTTGCAATGATCGAAATCACGAACGTCCATAAAAGCTTCGGCGACGTGCCGGTGCTCAAAGGCATTACGTTGAAGGTGGCTGAGGGCGAGGTCGTTTGTCTGATCGGCGCATCGGGTTCAGGAAAGTCGACGCTGCTTCGATGCATCAACGCGCTCGAGTCCTATGATTCGGGCGAGATCAAACTGCTGGATCAAGTCGTCGAGCAACGCTCCCGCCATATCAATCAACTGCGCACCCAGGTCGGCATGGTCTTCCAGCGCTTCAATCTGTTCCCACACCGTACTGCGGTCGAGAACGTAATGGAGGGGCCGGTACACGTGAAGCGCGAGTCGGTCGGGCAGGCACGGCGCGAGGCAATCGAATTGCTGCACAAGGTCGGCCTCGGCCAGAAAATCGACGCGTATCCGCATCAACTGTCGGGCGGCCAACAGCAGCGGGTCGCGATCGCACGGTCGCTCGCAATGAAGCCCAAGGCCATCCTGTTCGACGAGCCGACCTCGGCCCTTGACCCTGAACTCGTGGGCGAGGTGCTGAGTGTCATGCGCACGCTGGCGCGCGAAGGGATGACGATGCTCGTCGTCACGCACGAGATGGGGTTCGCCCGCGAAGTGGCCGACCGTGTCTGCTTTCTGCATGCGGGCCTCATCATCGAGGAGGGCAGTGCGAAAGAAGTGCTCGGCTCGCCGCGGGAAGCGCGTACGCGAGAATTTCTGCGCCATGTGCTGACACACCACATCGAAGATCCGCCCGCTCACAGTGGGAGCGCACCGTCTTGCATCGCGGGAACTTCCGTGAACCCCCTCAAAAGCGCATGAAACTGCGCTTTGGACCTCCTAATTCAGCATAGGCGGAAAGCCGTCGCTGATTTAATTTCAATTAGATAAACGAACCATCACTCGCTAGATCCGTAGGAGCAAAAGTGACCGTAGCATTCGTATTGCACCGTGCCGAGGGTGCGGCTCTTTCAACCGCCTTCCGCAGAGCCGCATTCGGCGCCAACGACCCGTTCGGGCAACATCGGGAGATCGCTTGGGAAGGCCCCGATTCGATGGCCGCGGGCCGTGTGAGCTTTATTGGCGAGCTCGACATAGCGCGCTTTCCGCACACCGAGACCATCGTCGTTGTCGAAGGCCATCTCACGCTGGAAGCGGCCGAAATGGCGCCGTTGGAACTCGGCCCGCAAGCGGGCGTCGTGATCGGCTGCGGCACTGCGCTTCGCGTCAGGGCCGAATCGCGCACGGTTTTCGTGTCCTGTGTGGCGCGTTGCAACGGCCCCACGAAGAGCGGGCTATTCCCCTTGCGCGTTGACGCTGACTTCAAGCCGTCCGCAACACTACCTGCTGACGTGCTGCTGGGTCCCGCCCCGCAGTGCCGAAGTGCCAACGTATTCGCCGATGAAAGCGCGGAGTACCGCGCGGGTACGTGGGATTCGACGCCTTACCATCGGATCGTCCGGCCGCATCGCGTGAACGAGTTCATGCATCTCGTGGCCGGCAGCGTGCGATTCGCGGCGCCTGATGGCAGCGTGCTGTCGCTTGGCACCGGCGACGCGATCTTCGTGCCCCAGGGCGCGCCGATCGGATGGGAGAGTAGCGAGCGCGTAGCGAAATTCTACGTGACGCAGAACGTTCAGACTTCAACCGAGCGAGGCTGATCATGTCGCCCCCGCTGCAGCAGATTCAAACTTCGCCCACGCTGCCGGCCGCTGCCGACGTGGTGGTGATCGGTGGCGGCATCATCGGCGTCTTTGCAGCCTACTACCTGGCCCGGCGCGGGGTTTCGGTCGCGCTGGTCGAGAAGGGGAGAATCGGCGCCGAGCAGTCGAGCCGCAATTGGGGCTGGTGCCGGCAGCAGAACCGCGACGCGCGCGAATTGCCGATGGCGAGCAAGAGTCTCGAGCTGTGGCAACGATTTGCGATCGAAACGGGCGAAGACACGGGCTTTCATCGGTGTGGGCTGCTGTACCTCAGCAATGACGACGCCGAATTGTCCCGTTGGGCCAGTTGGGGCGACTTTGCGAAGACCGCGGGCGTGACAACTTAC
>NZ_JBMRBK010000055.1:0-20052 GCF_057351765.1 Trinickia sp.
CTTATCGACTGTGAATTGTTAAAGATCGCGTCGCTCAACCGCTTGCCGTCATCACCACCCGGCTCACCGTCTTGCGTTGCTGCTTAAGCAGCAGAGAAGCGAGATTATGCAGCCCTTCTCGTACATCGTCAACTGGTTTTTGGCGCCACCTTGCTGCTATCCCAAAACCGGCCAGACCCGCGCTGCACATCGACTTCCCAAGCTCCGCGCCTCGTTGCCGAATGCGCGAAAGGGCGCAATTCTAGGCCCCTTCCGCGCACCTTGCAAGCCCATTCGCGCACCGGCGCTATCGATGCTTGAAGACGGGTTTGCGCTTCTCGACGAACGCCGCCATTCCTTCCTTCTGATCTTCCGTTGCAAAAAGCGAATGGAACAATCGACGCTCGAAACGAACCCCTTCCGCAAGCGTCGTTTCGTAGGCGCGATTCACCGATTCCTTGACCATCATGACGGCCGGCAACGGGAATTCCGCGATGGTCGCCGCAGCCGCGATCGCTTCGTCGAGCAGCGTCGCGGCCGGCAACACCCGCGAGACCAGCCCTGCCCGCTCCGCTTCGGCCGCATCCATGAACCGGGCAGTCAAGCACAAGTCCATCGCTTTCGCCTTGGAGACCGCGCGCGGTAAGCGCTGCGTGCCGCCCGCACCCGGCATCACGCCGAGCTTGATCTCCGGCTGACCGAATTTCGCGCTGTCCGCAGCGAAGACGATGTCGCACATCATCGCGAGCTCGCAGCCGCCACCTAGCGCAAATCCCGCGACCGCCGCAATGATCGGCTTGCGGATCGTGCTGATCGCCTCCCAGTTGCGCGTGATGTAGTCCCCCTTGTACACGTCCATATAGGAGTACTTGGACATCATTCCGATATCGGCCCCCGCAGCGAACGCCTTCTCGCTGCCCGTCAGAACAATGGCTCCGATGCCGTCATCGGCCTCGAAAGCCCTGAGTGCCGTGCCGAGTTCGTCCATCAGCGCATCGTTGAGCGCATTGAGCGCCTTCGGGCGGTTCAACGTTATGAGCCCGACGCGTCCGCGCGTCTCGACCAAGATGTTTTCGTATTCCATTTCACCTCCTATCTTTTTCACCCGGGAATCCCCAAAAAACGCCCGATATCGTCGCGCGAACGATGGTAACATTCGCAAACCAACCGGTCGGTCAATGAATGGCCGAACTGCCTCCTTCAACTTAGGCCCGCTCTGTCTCCGCCATGACACATCCACTTTTTGCGAAGCACGAAGACACGCTGAAGCACGCCCTTGCCGCTATCGAAACGCGCGGCTACTGGAGCCCTTTCGCGGAAATGCCGAGCCCCAGAGTGTACGGGGAAACGAGCAACGCAGAAGGCGAAGCAGCATTCAAAGCCCATCTTCATCGCACGTTCGAGCTCGATCAACCGGCCACCGGTGAGACCGTCGGCGCGGAGGTATCGCCATACGGGTTTGCGCTCGATGTCCAGTATCCGAAGGCGAGTGCCGATACGCTCATCCCGGCAGCAGTTGCCGCTCAAGACGCTTGGCGCCGCGCCGGCCGCGAGGCGTGGATCGGCGTAAGCCTCGAAATTCTCGCGCGGCTCAATCGCGCGAGCTTCGAGATCGCCTATAGCGTCATGCATACCACCGGTCAGGCTTTCATGATGGCCTTTCAGGCCGGCGGCCCACATGCGCAGGATCGGGCGCTGGAAGCCATCGCCTACGCCTGGCATGAGTTGCGCCGCGTACCCACCGAGGCTCACTGGGAAAAGCCGCAGGGCAAAAATCCGCCGCTCGCGATGAAAAAGCACTATGCGATCGCACCGCGGGGCATCGGGCTTGTCCTGGGCTGCTGCACGTTCCCGACCTGGAACGGCTACCCGGGGCTTTTCGCCGATCTCGCGACCGGCAACGCAGTCATCGTCAAACCTCATCCGGGCGCAATCCTTCCGCTGGCGATTACCGTTCGCATCGCGCGCGAAGTGCTGCGCGAGGCCGGCTTCGATCCCAACGTCGTGACGCTGCTCGCCACGGCGCCGAACGACGGCCCGCTGGTCCAGGCCCTCGCGGTACGGCCCGAAATCAAGCTCATCGATTTCACCGGCAGTACGCAAAACGGAACCTGGCTCGAACGTAACGCACACCAGGCGTACGTCTTTACCGAGAAGGCCGGCGTGAACCAGATCGTGATCGACTCAGTCGACGATCTGAAGGCCGCCGTGCGCAATATCGCGTTCTCGCTCGCGCTGTACTCCGGCCAGATGTGCACTGCGCCGCAAAATATCTACGTGCCGCGCGACGGAATCCGGACATCCGAGGGACACCTGAGCTTCGACGACGTCGCACAGGCGCTCGCTTCGGCCGTCCAAAAGCTCGTCGCGGACCCCGCGCGCGCCGTCGAGGTGCTCGGCGCGATCCAGAATGAGGGCGTCGCCCGCCGCATCGATGAAGCGCGCTCGCTCGGACGCGTCCTCGCGGATAGCGTTGCGCTAGAACATCCCGCCTTTCCCGGCGCGCGCATACGCACGCCCCTGCTGGTGCAGCTCGACGCGTCCAGCGATCTCGCCACAGCCCGTAGCGAGTGGTTCGGCCCGGTCTCGTTCGTCATCGCGACCGACTCGACCAGCCATTCTCTGGAGCTCGCCAGCTCGATTGCTCGCGAGCACGGGGCACTCACGCTGTCCGTCTACAGCACCGACGAGGCCGTGATCGATGCGGCACACGAAGCGGCGATCCAGGGGAGAGTCGCACTGTCGATCAATCTGACCGGCGGCGTCTTCGTCAATCAGTCGGCCGCTTTCTCGGATTTTCACGGAACGGGCGGCAACCCTGCAGCCAATGCTGCCCTGACGGATTCGGCGTTCGTTGCCAACCGATTCCGCGTCGTTCAAAGCCGCGTCCATGTTGCGCCGGCCAACAGCGCAACGCCAGCTGGCCAAACGGCATAGACCGAACGGTCGAATGGCGCGCCACCGCGCGCGCCACTACGATGATTCGAACTTTCGCCCGCTCCGGTGCGGGCACGTCTTTGCAGCAATAGGAACCAGCGATGCACGATGCCTACATTTGCGATGCGATTCGCACTCCGTTCGGGCGCTACGGCGGCGCGTTGAAAGACGTCCGGGCCGATGATCTCGCGGCCGTTCCCATCCGAAGCATCGTGGAACGCAATGGTGGCGTCGACTGGCGCGCGCTCGACGATGTCGTCTACGGTTGCGCGAATCAGGCTGGGGAAGACAATCGTAACGTGGCGAGAATGGCAGCGCTGCTGGCGGGTTTGCCGACCGAGGTCCCCGGCGCGACGTTGAACCGTTTATGCGGCTCCGGTATGGATGCGATCGGGACTGCGGCGCGTGCAATCAAAGCGGGCGAAGCCCGACTGATGATCGCCGGCGGCGTGGAAAGCATGACTCGCGCGCCGTTCGTCATGGCAAAAGCCTCCAGTGCATTTTCTCGTCAGGCGGAGATCCACGACACGACGATCGGTTGGCGCTTCGTGAACGCCGCGCTCAAGCGCGAGTACGGGATCGACTCCATGCCGGAAACCGCCGAGAATGTGGCGGCTCAATTCGAGGTGGACCGGGCCGATCAAGACGCGTTCGCGCTGCGCAGCCAGCAAAAAGCCGCGCGTGCCCAACGCGACGGCACGCTCGCCCAGGAAATCGTCCCTGTCGCCATTCCACAAAAGAACGGCGAAACGGTTCATGTGACTCGCGACGAGCATCCGCGAGAAACTTCACTCGAAGCGCTCGCGAAACTGAGGGGAATCGTACGTCCCGATGGCACCGTTACCGCCGGAAATGCATCCGGCGTCAACGATGGCGCCTGTGCGCTCTTGCTCGCCAACGAAGAAGCGGCAAAACAGTACGGCCTGCGCAGGCGCGCACGCATTCTCGGCATGGCGACAGCAGGCGTCGAACCGCGAATCATGGGCATCGGCCCCGCGCCGGCTGTCCAGGCACTACTGGCGCGCATCAACATGACGCTCGAAGCCTTCGATGTCATCGAACTCAACGAAGCGTTCGCCGCACAGGGTCTGGCCGTGCTGCGCCTGCTCGGCCTTGCCGACGACGACCCACGCGTCAATCCGAACGGGGGTGCGATCGCATTGGGGCATCCGCTCGGGGCGTCCGGCGCGAGGCTGGTCACGACCGCGCTCCACCAGTTGGAACGCATATCGGGCAAGTACGCGCTGTGCTGCATGTGCATCGGGGTCGGGCAAGGCATTGCACTTGCCATCGAGCGGATCGAGAACTCGTAAGCACAGCCCCGGAACGTCAGCACCACCGAAAGCCGTTTTGTCACGCACGCCAGCTCATCGATATCAAGCAGCCAGGAGACAACCGATGCTCAATGAAGCGATTCGCGTCGATCTCGACGCCGCCTCGCAGGTCGCCACTGTGACGCTCCATAGACCGGACAAGCTCAATAGTTTCACTCGAGCGATGCACGCCGAACTGCGCGCGGCGCTCGACAACATTGAATCCTCCGGCGCGCGTGCGCTCATACTGACCGGTGCGGGACGCGGCTTTTGCGCTGGCCAGGATCTCGCCGATCTGAGCTTCGAGCCGGGCGCCATGACGGATCTCGGCGCACTCATCGACGAAAACTTCAATCCGCTCGTGAGGCGTTTACAGAACCTCCCGTTGCCCGTGATCGCGGCAGTCAACGGTATCGCTGCAGGAGCGGGAGCAAATCTGGCACTCGCCTGCGATATCACCCTCGCGGCCCGCTCGAGCAGCTTCGTCCAATCGTTCGTCAAGATTGGCCTCATTCCCGATTCGGGCGGCACCGCGTTGCTGCCACAGCGCATCGGCATGGCGCGGGCACTGGGCCTCGCGCTGACCGGCGACAAGCTGAGCGCCGAAGACGCCGAGCGGTGGGGGCTCATCTGGCAGGTCGTCGACGATCAACAACTTACGGAAACGGCAATGCGCCTGGCCAGCCGGCTTGCCCAGCAGCCCACGCGAGCCATCGCGGCGATCAAGCGCGCGATGCGTGCGAGTACGACGCAAACGCTCGATCGGCAGCTCGATCTCGAGCGTGACTTGCAGCGCGAACTGGGTGCCTCGCGCGACTATGCGGAAGGCGTCGCCGCGTTTATCGAAAAGCGTGCGCCACGTTTCGAGGGACGCTGATATGTCTGAAGCCCGTCCCCCCGCCCATGCCGAAAACCTCCGTGGCGACGAACTCGCGCACGCTGTCGCAGCGGCGATGTATCGGGCCGACGCATGCTCCCGCGCACTCGGCTTCGAGTTGCTCGAGGTACGTGCCGGCTATGCACGAATGCGCGCGACGGTGCGGCCCGACTTTCTCAACGGCCACGATATCTGTCACGGCGGCCTCATTTTCACGCTCGCGGATTCAACTTTCGCGTTCGCCTGCAACTCGTACAACGTGAATACCGTCGCCTCCGGCTGTTCGATCGAATTCCTGCGCCCGGTCCATGGCGGCGATGTGTTGATTGCCGAAGCCATCGAGCAAACGCTGAATGGACGCACCGGAATCTATGACATCCGTGTAACCAATCGCGCCGGCGAAACGGTGGCGATGTTCAGAGGCAAGTCCACTCAAATTCGTGGGAGTGTCATCGCGGGGAGTTGACGTGCAATCTTCCCCAATCGCAAACAGCTGAAACATGACGGGACACACGGCGAACGTGGAACCCGCAACACGGGAGATGGAGACATTCATGGATACCGCTTTGCCGCTCGAACCGATCGAGACCGCCAGCCGTGACGAACTGGCGAACCTGCAGCTCGAACGCCTTAAATGGTCGCTCAAGCACGCCTACGAAAACTCGCCGGTGTATCGACGCAAGTTCGATGAGGCTGGCGTACACCCCGACGAGTTGACCACGCTAGCCGACCTCGCGCGCTTCCCGTTCACGAAGAAGAGCGACCTTCGCGAGAACTATCCGTTCGGCATGTTCGCCGTGCCGCAGGACCGCATCGCGCGTATCCATGCCTCATCGGGTACGACGGGCAAGCCCACGGTCGTCGGGTATACCGCTCGCGACATCGACACCTGGGCCGGCCTCGTGGCGCGCTCGATCCGCGCCGCGGGTGCGCGACGCGGCGATAAAGTCCACGTCAGCTACGGATACGGGCTGTTCACGGGCGGATTGGGCGCTCACTACGGCGCGGAGCGGGCAGGATTGACTGTGATTCCGTTCGGGGGCGGACAGACTGAGAAACAGGTGCAGCTGATTCGTGATTTTCAGCCCGACATCATCATGGTGACGCCAAGCTACATGCTTGCTCTTGCCGACGAATTCGAGCGTCAAGGCCTGGATCCCGCTCAATCGTCGCTGCGCATCGGCATATTTGGCGCGGAGCCATGGACGAACGAAATGCGCCTCGTACTCGAACAGCGCATGGGGATCGATGCGGTGGACATCTACGGGCTTTCCGAAGTCATCGGTCCAGGTGTCGCCTCCGAGTGCGCCGAGACGAAAGACGGCCCGACGATCTGGGAAGACCACTTCTATCCGGAGATCGTCGACCCCGAAACGGGCGCGGTGCTACCGGACGGTGAGTTCGGCGAGCTCGTGTTTACATCGCTGACAAAAGAGGCGTTGCCGATCGTCCGGTATCGGACAGGCGATCTGACGCGCCTCCTGCCGGGTACCGCGCGTACGATGCGGCGCATGGAAAAAATCACGGGCCGCTGCGACGACATGATGATCGTGCGCGGCGTCAACGTGTTTCCCACCCAGATCGAGGAGTTGCTGCTCAAGCAACGCGCACTGGCGCCGCACTACCAGATCGTGCTGACGAAAGACGGCCCGCTCGACCTGATGACGCTGAACGTCGAGCCGTCCCCCGAAGCCGATGGAAACGTCGCGGCACTCGATGCGGCGCGCTCGGCCCTCAGCTACGACATCAAGGCGCTCATCGGCATTTCGGCGTCCGTCAACCTATTACCCGTTGGCGGCATCGAACGTTCTGTCGGAAAAGCGCGCCGCGTCGTGGATAAGCGCCGGTCCGGCAATTGAAGACCGGGCGACGCGACGACGCGACCTTCGTGCGCTAGGAGTTCGGCAGCAGCAGCCACATGCGTCCGCTCTGCTTCATCTTGCCGGCGAGATCGCCAGCGTCGTCTCCGAGGCCCCAGAAATAATCGGCCCTGACACCGCCTTTGATCGCCGTTCCGACATCCTGCGCGAAAACGAGCCGGTTCATCGGGGCGTTCGTCATCGGCCGCGTGGTCTGCAAGAACACCGCCGTCCCAAGCGGAATGGAGGCAGGATCGACGGCGATCGAGCGCTGCGGCGTAAGCGGCACGCCAAGCGCGCCCACCGGGCCTTTCTCCTGCCCCGCGAGCGCCGGATCAGGCAAGGGCATCTCGCGGAAGAATACGAAACGCGGGTTGGTGTCGAGCAGCGCGTCGAGGCGCGACGGATTTGCGCGCGCCCACGCCTTGATGCCTTGCATCGTCGCCTGCGAAGGCGTCAATTCGCCGTGATCGAGCAGCCACCGGCCGATCGACTTGTAAGGTTGATTATTGCTTCCGCCGAAACCGACCCGCATCACGCTGCCGTCGTCGAGCACAATGCGTCCCGAGCCTTGCACCTGCAGAAAAAACGCTTCGATCGGATCGTCGACCCAGACGAGTTCGTTGCCCGCCAACGCGCCCGAGCGCTCCAGCTCGGCGCGCGGTGGTAGCGCTGCGCCAGGGCGATAAGCTGCGGGCCAACGATAGAGCGGAAACTGATAGGCTCCGCGGCGCACCCGCGAGCCGTGCAGCAGGGGCTCGTAATATCCCGTCACGAGGCCATCGAGGGTGCCGTCGCCGTTCGCGAATTGAAAGGGAGTGAAATAGGTTTCGAAGAAAGTGCGGGTGCTGGCGACATCGAGATCGTCGAGATGCGCTGCTGCTGAACAAGCATTCTTCCAGCGGGGCTCACGCCCGAGGCGTGCGCAATTCTCGCGTAGCGCCTCGGCCGCGCCGATCAGAGAATCGTCCTGCCAACCCGGGACTTGTTGCCACGCAACAGGCGTCAGACGGGCGGTCGCAAGCTGTCCCGAAACGATGGGTGCCGAAGCCGGCGCCGTCGCGCTCGGGCGCACGACGCCGTTGCCGCCGCAAGCGGCCAGCAGCACCGCGCAGGCTGCTGCCACGGCGCGCCCTGCCGCCCTCAGATCGATGCGCATACGTTTGCTCATTGTTCGATGAAGTCTTGTGCCCGGACTTGCCTGGCGATCGTTTCGCCGGGGCCTGGCGCGTTGCACGCCTGGGCGCTCCCGTGCCCCGTCAATGCAGCGTGCGCGGCATCTGGAGCGTGAATTCGGCCACCGGGGCCTCGAAACGCTCCCCGTCCTCCGCCACGCAGAAGTACTCGCCGCGCATTGTGCCGACAGGGGTCGCGATGACGGCCCAGCTCGTATACTCGAACTGCTCGCCGGGCTGCAGCAACGGCTGATGACCGACGACGCCCAATCCCTTGACCTCCTGGACCTGCTCATCGCTGTCGGTAATGATCCAATGGCGTGCGATCAGTTGCGCCGGCACTTGACCGATATTACGAATCGTCAGCGTGTAAGCGAACGCGTACTGACGGTGCTCCGGGTCCGACTGCTCCGGCAGATAACGCGTCTGCGCCGCCACGCTGAATTGATACTGGCTCATCGTGATTCAGGTTCCATCGTTTCGTTCTGATAAGAAGCCGAAACGAGACGCGACGTCACACGACGTTCGCGCTCTGTTTCGGATTGGCATTCTGCGCGATGGCGCCCTCGGCCGCAACCGAGCAATGATCGGCCAGCCACATAGCAACGCGCGGTAAAATGCCCCTTTCCCTGCCGCCGCCCGCCGACAATGAGGATTGACGCGCCATGACGCAATTCCGTATCGCCCCCAGCATTCTGTCGGCTGATTTCGCCCGGCTGGGCGAAGAAGTCAGCCAGGTCGTCACCGCCGGCGCCGACTGGATTCACTTCGACGTGATGGATAACCATTACGTCCCGAATCTGACCATCGGGCCGCTCGTATGCGAAGCCATCCGCCCGCACGTCCAGGTGCCGATCGACGTGCATTTGATGGTACGCCCCGTTGATCGCATCGTGCCTGATTTCGCGAAAGCCGGTGCGAATCTCATCAGTTTCCACCCGGAAGCGTCCGAGCACATCGATCGTACGCTCTCACTGATCCGCGATCACGGATGCCAGGCCGGCCTCGTGTTCAACCCTGCCACACCGCTCAACTATCTCGACCACGTGATGGACCGCGTGGACCTGGTGCTCATCATGTCGGTGAACCCGGGCTTCGGCGGCCAGTCGTTCATTCCCGAAGCGCTGAACAAGCTGCGCGCCGCGCGCGCGCGCATCGATGCGTACCGCGAGCAGACGGGTCGGCAGATTCATCTCGAAATCGATGGCGGCGTGAAGGTGGACAACATCGCGCAAATTGCGCGCGCGGGCGCCGATACCTTCGTCGCGGGCTCGGCGATCTTCGGCAAACCCGATTATCGCGCGGTCATCGATGAAATGCGCCGTCAACTCGCCACGACGGAGGCGCTCCCGTCATGAGTGCCGCGCTTCCCAATCAAGCGGCGCCGCGCTTCGCGAGCCTGCGCCTGAGAGCCGCCGTCGTCGATCTCGATGGCACGATGGTGGATACCGCGGACGACTTCACCGTCTGCATCAACGGCATGTTGACCGAGATCGGCGCGGCCCTGCCCGTCACGCGCGACGAAGTCGTCGGTTATGTCGGCAAAGGCTCCGAGCATTTGATCCGCAGCGTGCTCGCCGCGCGGTTTTCGCCGCAAGAGACCGAAGCCCGTTTCGAGACGGCGCTGGCCTGCTATCAGACCCACTATGCGCAGATCAATGGACGCCACACTCAGCTCTATCCCGATGTCGAACGCGGTCTCGCCGCGTTGCACGATGCGGGGCTCAAACTGGCCTGCGTGACGAACAAGCCGCGCCGGTTCGCCGTCGCGTTGCTCGAGCAACATGGGCTCGCGAAGTATTTCTCGATCATCTTCGGCGGCGACAGCCTGCCTCGCAAAAAACCGGATCCGGTGCCGATGCTGGCGGCGTGTGCGGCGCTCGGCGTGGCACCGTCCGAGGCAGTGGCGATCGGCGACTCCGAAAACGACGCGCTCGCGGGGCGCGCAGCCGGCATGGCAACGCTCACGGTGCCGTACGGGTACAACCACGGCAAGGCTATACAAACGATAAATTCCGATGGTATAGTCGGCACGTTGCTTGCAGCCGCGACGGCGATCGTCCGCCATCACGCGAATTTAGAGGCAAGCACTCCATCATCGACGACATAGTTATCACCTCATGTTTCTGAGCAAAAAACGGAGTCTGAGCAGCATCGACCGGGGAGCTTGGCCCTGGCGTCGCTGGTCGCACTGACCTCTCCCCGAGGTATGCTGGGCCCGAGGCCCAGTACCGTTTTTGCTTTGCCGCGCAGCCACGCTCCCATTGCCGCATCGCCCGGATCGCTTCGGGCCGAAGTGACTTCCGAGTCGCCGCCCGGGCTCGCGGTCCAACGGTTTGCCGTGCGCTTCGCGCCGCACCCATGCAATGCCGAAGCGCCGCTCATACGAACAGGATCGGAACATGACCGAACTCGAATTCAAGTCCCTTGCAAGCGAGGGCTATAACCGCATCCCGCTGATCGCCGAAGCGCTGGCCGATCTGGAGACTCCGCTTTCGCTCTATCTGAAGCTCGCTCAAGCCGAGCGCGGCGGCGCGAACTCGTTCCTGCTCGAATCCGTTGTCGGCGGCGAGCGGTTCGGTCGGTACTCGTTCATCGGGCTGCCCGCCCGCACGCTCGTGCGCACCATGAGCGGCAAGACGGAAGTCGTGCGTGACGGCGAGGTCGTCGAGACGCACGAGGGCGACCCGTTCGATTTCATCGATCAGTTCCAGGCCCGCTTCAAGGTGGCGCATACGAGCGGTCTGCCGCGCTTTTGCGGGGGATTGGCCGGATATTTTGGCTACGATGCCGTCCGCTATATCGAAAAGAAGCTGGCGCATTCGGCGCCGCGCGACGATCTCGGCCTTCCGGATATCCAACTGCTGCTGACCGAAGAGCTTGCCGTCATCGACAACCTCGCAGGCAAGCTCTACCTGATCGTCTATGCCGATCCGTCGACGCCGGAAGCGTACACGCGCGGCAAGCAGCGTCTGCGCGAGTTGCGTCACCGTTTGCGCGCGACGGTTCAACCGCCGGTGACAACGCCCAGCGTGCGCACCGATATTTACCGCGAATTCGCGCGCGAGGACTACCTCGCCGCGGTCCGGCGCGCGAAGGAATACATCGCGGCCGGCGAGCTCATGCAAGTCCAGGTCGGCCAGCGGCTCATCAAGCCCTACCGCGACAACCCGCTCTCGCTCTACCGGGCGCTGCGTTCGCTGAATCCGTCGCCGTACATGTATTTCTATAACTTCGGCGACTTCCAGGTCATCGGCGCCTCGCCCGAGATCCTCGTTCGGCAGGAAAAGCGCGGCGACGATCGAATCGTGACGATCCGACCGCTCGCCGGGACGCGTCCGCGCGGCAATACGCCCGAGCGCGATGCCGAACTGGCCACGGAGCTTTTGAACGACCCGAAAGAAGTCGCCGAACACGTGATGTTGATCGATCTCGCCCGCAACGATGTGGGCCGCATCGCACAAACGGGCTCGGTGGCCGTGACCGACAAGATGGTCATCGAAAAGTACTCGCACGTGCAGCATATCGTGAGCTCCGTCGAAGGGCGGCTCAAACCCGGCGTGACGAATTTCGACGTTCTACGCGCGACTTTCCCTGCAGGCACGCTCTCGGGAGCACCGAAGGTGCGCTCGATGGAGCTCATCGACGAGCTGGAACCCGTCAAGCGCGGCCTCTATGGCGGCGCGGTGGGCTATCTTTCCTTCACGGGAGAGATGGATCTGGCCATTGCCATCCGGACGGGCATCGTTCACAACGGCAATTTGTACGTGCAGGCCGCTGCAGGCGTAGTTGCCGACTCCGTTCCCGAGTCGGAATGGCAAGAGACGGAAAACAAGGCGCGCGCCGTGTTGCGCGCGGCGGAGCAGGTGCAAGACGGCCTCGATGCCGACTTCTGAGCGGAGAAAGACCATGCTGCTGATGATCGATAACTACGATTCGTTCACCTATAACCTCGTCCAGTACTTCGGCGAGCTCGGCGAAGACGTGCGCACCTACCGCAACGACGAAATCACGCTCGACGAGATCGCGTCACTGAACCCGGACGCCATTTGCCTTTCGCCGGGGCCGAGCAATCCGCAGCATGCGGGCATCACACTCGACGTCCTGCGGCGCTTCTCAGGCGCCAAGCCGATTCTCGGCGTCTGCCTCGGACATCAGGCCATCGGCGAAGCATTCGGCGGCCGCGTCGTGCGCGCAAAGACGATCATGCACGGCAAAGTGAGCCGGATCGAGACCGATACCAAGGGCGTATTCGCCGACCTGCCGAAGCATTTCACGGTAACGCGCTATCACTCGCTCGCGATCGAGCGCGATACGCTGCCCGATTGCCTCGAGGTGTCGGCGTGGACCGACGATGGCGAGATCATGGGTGTCCGCCACAAGGAGCTGCTCGTCGAAGGCGTACAGTTTCATCCCGAATCGATCCTTTCCGAGCACGGCCACGCGTTGCTCGAGAACTTCCTCAAGATGGCGCAGGCCGGACGGACGGTCGCCGTCTAGCCGTGTACGACCTCGGAACCCGTTACGCCGGCGAAAACAAGGACGAGATCATGACGATCACCCCGCAAGAAGCGCTGCAGCGCACGATCGAGCACCGCGAAATCTTTCATGACGAAATGCTGCATCTGATGCGGCTCATCATGCGGGGCGATCTGTCGCCCGTCATGGCGGCGGCGATCATCACAGGTCTGCGCGTGAAGAAGGAAACGATCGGCGAAATCGCGGCGGCGGCAACGGTCATGCGCGAGTTCGCGAAGCACGTGGATGTGGTGGACAACTCGAATTTCGTCGATATCGTCGGCACGGGTGGCGACGGCGCGAACACCTTCAATATCTCGACGGCCACCATGTTCGTCGCGGCCGGCGCCGGTGCCAAGGTCGCCAAGCATGGCGGGCGCAGCGTATCGAGCAAGTCGGGCAGTGCCGACGTGCTCGAAGCGCTCGGCGTCAACATCGACCTGCAGCCCGAAGAAGTCGCCGCCTCGATCGAGGAGACCGGCATGGGCTTCATGTTCGCGCCGAACCATCATCCGGCGATGAAAAATATCGCTCCGGTACGACGCGAACTCGGTGTGAGAACGATCTTCAACATTCTCGGCCCGCTCACCAATCCTGCCGGCGCACCGAATCAACTGATGGGCGTCTTCCATCCCGATCTCGTCGGTATCCAGGTCCGCGTCATGCAGCGGCTCGGCGCGAGTCACGTGCTCGTCGTCTATGGCAAGGACGGCATGGACGAAGTCTCGCTCGGTGCGGCCACGCTCGTCGGCGAATTGCGCAACGGCGAAATCCACGAGTACGAGATCCATCCCGAGGACTTCGGCATGCAGATGGTCTCCAACCGGACGCTGAAGGTGAGCGATGCGGCCGAGTCGAAGAAACTGCTGATCGAAGCGCTCGAGAACCGCCCGGGCGTCGCGCGCGAGATCGTCACGCTCAACGCCGGCACCGCCCTATATGCCGCGAACGTTGCCGCCTCGATTGCCGACGGTATTCAGCTTGCCCGCGAAGCGATTGCATCGGGCCGCGCCCGCGCCAAAGTGGACGAACTGGCTCGCTTCACACAGCGCTTTGTGCGCTGAGGCTCGAGCCCGGTACCTGAACGAAGAACACGAAACATTGATATTTGCCATGAGCGATATTCTCGAACGCATCATCGCGGTCAAGCATGAAGAGGTGGCTGCCGCGCAACTGAGCGCCCCTCTCGAAGCGCTGCGGCTCGACGCATCGGCCCGTGACCTGCGCGATTTCGTCGGCGCCTTGCGCGCCAAGCATGCGGCCGGGCAGCCCGCGGTCATCGCCGAAGTGAAAAAGGCAAGCCCCTCGAAAGGCGTGCTGCGCGAGCACTTCGTGCCCGCCGATATCGCGCGTTCGTACGAGCGCGGCGGCGCCGCGTGCCTGTCCGTGCTGACCGACGTGCGCTTTTTTCAGGGCAGCGTCGCCTACCTCGAACAGGCGCGCGCCGCTTGCGAGCTGCCCGTGCTGCGCAAGGACTTCATCGTCGATCCCTATCAGATCGTCGAAGCGCGCGCGATGGGCGCCGACGCCATCCTGTTGATCGCCGCGGCACTGTCGACACCGCAAATGCAGGACCTCGAGGCACTCGCCCATTCGCTGGGCCTCGCGGTGCTCGTCGAAGTGCACGACGAGGCCGAACTCGCCGAGGCGCTGACATTGAAGACGCCACTCATCGGCATCAACAACCGCAATCTGCGCACGTTCGAGACGTCGATCGACACGACGCTGAATATGCTCGAGAGGGTGCCCGACGACCGCATCGTCGTCACCGAGTCGGGTATCCTCGGGCGCGCGGACGTCGAGCGCATGCGTGAACGTTCGGTCCATACGTTCCTCGTCGGCGAGGCGTTCATGCGCGCCGAAGACCCGGGCGCGGAACTCGCGCGCATGTTCTTCTGATGTATTCCTGCGCCGCGCCGCCCGCGGCCATCCGATCGCTATGGGTATAGAACGCGAAATCAAGCTGGCACTGCCACCCGATCAAGCCCCGGCAGCCGAGCGCTACCTCGTCGAGCAGACCGGAGAGGCTGGCCGCGACCTGCCGCTCGAAAACATCTATTTCGACACGCCCGCGCTCGCGCTGACCCAGGCAAGGATTGCGCTCAGGCTGCGCAAGACGCCGAGTGGCTGGCTGCAGACGCTCAAAGCCGCCGGCACAGCGAAGGAAGGCCTGCATAGCCGCCATGAATGGGAAACGCCCGTGGCCGGTGCCTCGCTCGAAACCGATGTGCTCGCCGAGGTCTGCGACGACGCGCAAGCGCTCGCCGTGTTGCGACGCGCCGAGCCGGAACTCGTCGCACTCTTCCGTACGACGTTCGTCCGGCGTCTGTGGCGCATGGTCGTGGCCGGCGCGGTGGTCGAGGCGGCCATCGATCGCGGAGAAGTCACCGCGGAAGTGGACGGCGTTGTCCGCCGTGCCCCCATCAGCGAGATCGAGCTCGAACTGATCGACGGCGAGGAATCCGCGCTTGCTTCATTCGCTGCCAAGCTATCCGCGAACGTGCCGGGCCTCGTGCCCGAGAACGTCAACAAGGCGCAGCGCGGATACGCTTTGCGAGCGGGCGGCTGACTCGCGATGGCCCGCGCACGCCCACCCCATAGTTCGGATTCGGCGCAAGCGTCGCTCTTCGACGTCCCCGCCGCACCGCCCGCGATTTCGCAGCCCGGTCTGAGCGCGCCGCTCGAGGCGCAGTTCGATACGCTACCGACCGAGTGGCGCGAACACCTCAGGCCTTTCCTTGAAAGCGAAGCCTATGGGCCGCTCTGCCGCTTCGTCGACGCTCAACTCGCCTCGGGCAAAACGGTCTATCCGGCTGATGTATTTAGAGCATTGCGTCTCACACGCCCCGACGCCGTCAAAGTTGTGATCGTCGGACAGGACCCTTATCACGGCGACGACGGCGGGCACCCGCAAGCCCACGGGCTTGCCTTCTCCGTGCCGGAACCGGTGCGGCCGCCGCCTTCACTGCGCAACATCTTCAAGGAGATCGAGGCCGATCTCAGTTGCGAAATGCCGCGTCGGGGGTGCCTCGACGCATGGGCCAGGCAAGGCGTGCTGCTGTTGAACACGGTGCTGACCGTCGAGCGCGGAAAAGCCGCCAGCCATGCCAAACGTGGCTGGGAGCAATGCACCGATACGCTGATTCATGAGCTCGCGCATCGGCACGAGGGGCTAGTATTCATGCTGTGGGGCGCCCATGCGCAGGCCAAACGTGCGCTGCTCGACGCGAGACCGCATTGCGTACTCGAAGCGCCGCATCCCTCGCCGCTTTCGGCGCATCGCGGCTTTCTCGGCTGCCGCCACTTTTCGCTTGCGAACGAATATCTGGCGGCACACGGCCGCCAGCCGATCGACTGGCAGCTTCGCGACGAGGCGTAATACCGCCCCGCAGTCGCGCTTGTTTGCCCCGGTCGACGGGGATGGCCGGGCTGTCGCACGGCGGGGCGGCGAACTTGCGCCGCGACCCACCGCGTTTTTATGGCCTCAGGCTGCTGCAGCAATCGCTTCCCGGGCGCTGGCCAGTCCGGCGCTTGCCGCATCGGGGCCCATGTTCATCCCTTCGGCATAGATGAAGCTCACATCGGTGATACCGATGAAACCGAGAAATGTCTGAATGTGCGACGCCTGGCTGTCGGCCGGCGTACCGGCGTACTTGCCGCCGCGAGCCGAGACGATAAACGCACGCTTTCCTTTCACGAGACCCTCGGGACCGTTCTCCGTATAGCGGAAGGTCACGCCGGCACGCGCAATCCAGTCGAAATAAGCCTTGAGCTGCGACGACACACCGAAGTTGTACATCGGAGCGCCGATGACGATGATGTCGGCGGCCTGCAGCTCGGCGATCAGCGCATCGCTGCGCGCGATGATCGCGGCCTGCTCGGGCGTGCGCTGCTCGACCGGCGTGAAAAAGGCGCCGAGAACCGAATCGTCGAGGTGCGGCAATGCGTTGGCGAGCAAGTCGCGCACGACGACCTTCGCTCCGGGGTTGGCGCTACGCAGTTTTTCCGTCAGTTCGGTGGCGAGCAGCGTCGAGTTCGCGCCTTGCGAACGAGCGGCCGAATTCAGTTGCAGGATCGTGGTCATCTTGGCTCCGTCTATTGGGTTGCGCGTTTGCAGCGCGAGTGGAGCCATTGTGTTTACTTTGCGGCGCCTCAGAAAGTAGGGCCGCGGCGACGCATTGTTGCACCAGCGGGACAATCGACGCATCGCGGCGGGAGCTCGCCGCGATGCCTGCCGAGCCTGGCGTGCCGCCCGGGGCGGCTCAATCGAGCAGCCAGCGCTCGCGTGCTCGGCGCACCGGTGCGCGCGCCTTGTCGTCGGCCACGAGCTTATAGCGCGTGACCTCGGGACCGTCGAGCTTTGCCCGCACCACCCGCAGTTCATCGCGGCGAAATGCGTGGATGTCGACCGTTGCACCCGGCAGGTAGCGCATGAGCAGCGTGTCGAGATTGGAGCCGGTGATACGCACGCCATCGAGTGCGACAAGAATATCGCCCGCCGACAGCCCCGCCTTTTGCGCCGCGCCGCCGTCATGAACGGCCGCAACGGCGCAATCGGTGCCCGCCGCACGCACGCGAGCGCCCAGCGACGGTTTGCCGAGCCGCCCTGCATCCCCGTTACCGAAATCGGGGCGCAACTCGACGCCGAACGGCGCGAGGAGCGCCTCGAGCGGCAGATCGCGCGTGCCATAAACGGCTTCGTCGAAAAACGACCCGAGATCGACGCCCGTCGCCTCCTCGATCAGTGCCCTCACCTCATCCTCGCCGACGCCTTGCGCCTCGTGCCCGTTCCGGTAAAAGTCGCGACCGTAGCGTTGCCAGAGCAGCCGCATGACGTCGTCGAGCGACTTGCGGTGATTCGTGCGTTCGCGGATGGCCAGATCGAAGGCCAACGCGACGAGCGAACCCTTCTGGTAGTAGCTGACGATTGCGTTCGGTGCGTTTTCGTCCTGGCGGTAGTATTTGATCCAGGCGTCGAACGAGCTTTCCGCCACGCTTTGCTTGAGCCGTCCGCTGCCCCGCAGCACGCCGCCGATCGTCTTGCCGAGTTGGGCAAAGTACTCGTTGGGCGACATCGCGCCGCTGCGTACGAGCATCAGATCGTCGTAGTAGGACGTCACGCCCTCGAAAAGCCACAGCAGCGAGGTGTAGTTCTCGCGCGAGAGGTCGTATGGGACGAACGCGGCTGGCTTGATGCGCTTGACGTTCCACGTATGGAAGTATTCGTGGCTGCACAGGCCCAGGTAGGTGCGATAGCCATCGGTCATTTCGGTGCGGCCCGCCACCGGCAAATCGGTGCGATTGCAGATGAGCGCCGTCGAGGCGCGGTGCTCGAGCCCCCCGTAGCCGTCGGTCACCGCCAGCGTCATGAAGACATAGCGCGATACCGGTGCCTTTTTCGAGCGTGGCTCGAAAAGCGCGATCTGAGCCTCGCAAATACGCTTCAGATCGGCCGAGAGCCGCTCCATGTCGACACGCGTCGTGTGACCGGAAATAACGATGTCGTGCGGTACGCCATGCGCCGTGAACGTGGCGAGCTCGAATTCACCCAGCGTGACCGGATGGTCGACGAGCTCATCATAGTTCTGCGCCTGATATTCGCCAAAACCGTACCGCTTGGTGCCGCGCGCTTCGGTGAGCGCCGTCGCCACGCGCCAGTTCCGATAGCCCGCACCGGCGGGCTTGCGGATTTCGACGCGGCAAGGTGCTGCTTCATGGCCCAACGCTGCGAGAAATACACTCGTGCCGTTGAAAAAGCCCGTTGTATCGTCGAGATGGGCTGCCCGCACCGACAGGTCCCATGCGTAGACCTCGTAACGCAGCGTGAGCGCGCCGCCTTTTAGCGGCGCGGCCTGCCACGTTTGCTTGTCGAGCTTGTCGATCCGGACCTTGCGCCCGTTTTCGCTGAAAGCCTGCAGTGAAACGATGTTGCGCGCGAACTCCCGCACCATGTAGCTGCCCGGTATCCAGGTCGGCAACGAAAAACGCTGGCCGGCGGGATCGGGATCGGCCAGCGTCAGCGTTACTTCGAAGATATGCGCGGCAGGTTGCTTGGGAACGATGACGTAGCGGATCGGCTTCATCGGCAGGTAAGCGAAATTGGCGGGAAGAGAATGAATGCGGGCGGTTTGCTCAACGCTGGCGCAACCGGTTCAACGCGCTTTGCCGAGCGCACGCTCGAGCGCATCGGCCGATACGGCACCCGGCAGACGGCGACCGTCCGCCAGGATGATCGTCGGCGTGCCGGTCACATTCATGCCGCGGCCGAGCGCGAGATTCTTGTCGATCGCGCTCGTGTCGCAGCTACCCGTACCCGACGGAGCACGACGTTCGAGCATCCAGGCTTCCCACGTCTTGGCTCGATCGGCCGAGCACCAGATGGCCTTGGCTTTCGCGGTCGAATCGTCCGACAGCACCGGGTAAAGGAAGGTGTAGACGGTGATGTTATCGATCGATTTGAGCGATGCCTCGAGCTGCTTGCAGTACGGGCAGTTGGGATCCGAGAACACGGCGATCTTGCGGCTGCCGTTGCCCTTCACGACTTTGACTGCGTCGGCGAGCGGCAGGCTTGCGAAATCGACCTTGTTGATTTCGGCGAGGCGCGCCTCCGTGAGATTCGCGTGTGCTTTCGTGTCGAGCAGATCGCCGACGAAAACATAATCGCCATTGGCATCGCTATAAATCAGCTGTGCGCCGACGTTCACTTCGTAAAGCCCGGCGACCGGTGCCTTGGTGATGCTTTTGATCTGGAGATCGGGCAGGCGGGCCTGCAGCGTCGCCTTGAGCTTGTCCGTCGTCTGGTCGGCGTGCGCGGAGCATCCAAGTGCCGTCGCGGCGATAAGGGCAGCGCCGAGGGCGCCGCGCAGGAAAGTAGCCATGGTTTACAAGTCCTTCTGATCGTTCGCCGCGCGGGGTTCCGGCGCGGTGCATGAATTCGGTCCGTCCGTCCCGCCTAGCCGAGCGCCGCGGAAACCAGCCAGCGCTTCACGAGCGGCTGCGCGCCGACCAGCGACATGCCGGCGTTGCGCGCGGTGCGGGCGAAGAAACCCGGCAAGGAGAAGAGGCGCTGGAGCCCGTCGGTTGCCAGCGCGAGGGCACCGATGTCCTCGCGGCGCGAGCGTTCGTAACGGCGTAGCAGCACCGGATCGCCGAGATCGCGAAACGGCTCCTTTTTGCTCAGGACACCGGCGAGCGATGCGACGTCGCGCAGGCCCAGGTTCATCCCCTGCCCGGCGAGCGGGTGAATGAGATGCGCGGCATCGCCGACGAGCGCCACGCGCGGCGCGACGAGGCGATCGACACGCTGCAGCGAAAGCGGGAAACCGTGCGCGGCGCCGACGCATTCGAGCTCTCCGAGCCGGCCATGCGTTGCCCGTTCGACCGCGGCTGCGAGC
>NZ_JBMRBK010000056.1:0-13748 GCF_057351765.1 Trinickia sp.
ATCGATACCGAGTCAAATCATGAAACGCCCCACGCTGATCAAGACCACTCTTCTGACTGCGCTCATAGCGGTCGCCGGCTTGTCCCTTACCGCATGTGTCGCGCCGAACCCGTACGGAGCATACGGTGCGCAGCCGCAGTACGCGCAACCGCAGTACGCGCAGCCGGCATATGCCCAGCCGAGCTACGCGCAACCCGCTTATACGCCGCCGCCACAGCCCGCCTACACTCAGCCCGGGGAATACGGCACGCAGTACGGCAGCGTCGCGGGCATTCGGCCGATCGGCGGCGCGACGAGTCCCTCCGGCGTCGCGGGCACGCTCGTCGGCGCGGTGGTAGGCGGAGTTATCGGCAACCAGTTCGGCCGCGGACATGGGCGCGATGCCGCCACGGTTATTGGGGCACTCGGCGGCGCCGTCGCCGGCAATCAGATCGGTCAGAACATGGGGCAGCCGTCCGGCTATCGCGTCGACATTCAGTTGAGCGACGGCAGCATGCGTTCGTTCGATATGCAAACGCCGGGCGATTTGCGGCCGGGCGACCGCGTGCGCATCGATGGTAACCAGATCTCTCGCTACTAGGCTGCTTTGAAACGCGGGTAGCGCGCAACAGGGCGGATGCGCCGGCAATGCCGGCGCATCACGAGTCCGTCAAACCATCACCGAGCTTCCGGATGGCATCACCTGTGCGAGCGCATCGTATCGCGCATTGAGGGCAAGGACACCCGGGCGCTCGAACACGTTGCAAAACTTCAGCGTCGCCTCTTTCGCCGTGCTCGTCGACTTTACGGCGCGGATGGCATCCGAATGCGTGGTCTGCAACTCGTGCTTCAAAAACGCGTAGTTCGCCTCCACGCTCGACGGGTTCATATGGTTGCGTGCCGCGAAATCGAGGAACTCCCGTTTGCGCGAACCCGTCCACTGCGCCACACCGTAGCCTTGCCCCATGTTCGAGCTGGGCGCCCCGGCATGCCCGCCTTCGTTCATGTTGGGATGCATGCCGCCGCTTTCGTACCAGAGGTTGGCGACGATGCCGGCCGCCTGGTTAGGCGTCAGATTGAAATCCTTCTGCAAATGGGTCATGAAGTAGCCGGCCACCGGCTTGCCGCCCCCGCTTGCGCCCGAGTACGAAGCGACGCGGGCGCTACCTGCGCGCGAAGTGCCACCCGGGCTTGAAGAGCCGCCGGATATCAAGGCCGCCAGGAGCGAATCCGTCGAGGACTCGCCGTCTCCGAGCGCAGATGAAAGCAACGCCAACAGTTGCTCGATTTCCTTGACGATGCCGGCTTGATACAGTGCGGGGTTCCAAGCAGCGCCGCCAGTGCCCGTCGGCTCGCTTTGCAGCGTATTCAATCCTCGTAATCCAGCGGTATCGATCACAGCCATCTCCGATGACAATGGGTAGCCCGTCGACTATGCGATTTGGGCCGGCACTACGAAGAACATAGCAAAGGCATCCTTACGATACTTTCGATACGCGAAGCGAACGACGTCAGAGCGAAGCGGGGATCAAAGCGAAGCCGGCCCGGTACCGCGAGAGCGAGCGACGCCTCGGGCTCGTCGCTGAACGCTCAATGAAAATTCCTACTGGAAGTCGACAACTCGCCGAGCAAATGCGACAGGTCGACGAAACGGTGCGCAACCAGATGCCGTACCTCTCCTTCGCATTGCCAAACGCCGAACACTGCGAGGAGCGTCGCGCCGAGCGCCTCTTTTCTCTGCCGTTCGAGCATCTTCGGCCAGACGATGACATTGACGTTACCGGTCTCGTCTTCGATCGTGACGAAGATCACGCCCTTCGCCGTATCGGGCCGCTGGCGCACCGTCACGATCCCGCAAGCTCGGGCCAGCCGGCCGTTCGGATAATGCTGCAATACCGCAGCCGGCATCAGCCGTTTCTTGTCCAATTGCGAGCGCAAGAGCGCCACGGGATGACGTCCGAGCGTCAGGCCCATCGTCCGGTAATCCCCTACGATATCCTCCGCTTCCGACGGCATACCAAGCGCCGGCGTTTCGTCCTCCAGGACCGCGCGCGCGAGCATGTCCTTGTCCGGCACGGCGGCCGCCGATTGCCACAACGCTTCGCGGCGATTACCGGCGAGCGATGCGAGTGCATTGGCCGCGGCGAGTACTTGCAAGTCGTGGCGATCGAGTTCGGCCCGGCACGCCATGTCGCGTACGCTCTCGAACGGCCGCGCCGCTCGCGCGAGGGCGATGCGTTCGGCCGCGCCATCGCGCATGCCCTTGAGCTGCGACAGGCCAAGACGAACCGCGGGCCGTTCCCTGTGCGCCACCTGTTCGAGCGTCGCATCCCACTGACTGATGGCAATATCGACAGGCAATACCTCGACACCGTGGCGCCGCGCATCCTGCACGAGCTGCGACGGTGAATAAAATCCCATCGGCTGGCTATTGAGCATCGCCGCGAGGAAAGCTTCCGGCTCATGACGCTTGAGCCAGCTGCTTGCATAGACGAGCAGTGCAAAGCTTGCCGCATGACTTTCCGGGAAGCCATACTCGGCGAATCCCTTGATCTGCTCGAAAATACCGTCGGCGAACGATTTCTCGTAGCCGCGCGCGGTCATGCCGCCTACGATGCGATCGTAGTATTGCTCGAGCCCGCCTTTGCGTTTCCATGAAGCCATCGCCCGCCGCAGTTGATCGGCCTCGCCCGCCGTAAAGCCCGCGGCGAGCATTGCGACCTGCATGACCTGCTCCTGGAAGATCGGCACGCCGAGCGTGCGCGACAACGCAATTTCCAGCGCCTTGCCGGGGTACGTGACGGGCTCTAGCTTCTGGCGACGCCGCAAATAAGGATGAACGGCGCCGCCTTGAATCGGCCCCGGCCGCACGATCGCAACCTCGATCACGAGATCGTAGAACGTCCGCGGCTTCAGACGCGGCAGCATCGACATCTGCGCGCGCGATTCGATCTGAAACACGCCGACCGTATCGGCGCGCGAAATCATTTCGTACGTCGCAGTATCCTCCGGCGGAATGTCCTGCATTTCAAAACGTTCGCCTCGCAGTTGCGAAACGAAATCGAGCGTGCGGCGAATGGCCGAGAGCATACCCAGGGCAAGCACGTCGACTTTCAGCAATCCTAACGATTCGAGATCGTCCTTGTCCCATTCGATGACGGAACGTTCCGGCATGGCCGCATTTTCGATCGATACGAGCCGCGACAGCTTGCCGCGACTGATGACGAAGCCCCCCGAATGCTGCGACAGATGGCGAGGAAAACCGAGCAGTTGCGTGGCGAGCGATGCCCACGCCTGTATCAGCGGCGCTTCGGGATCGAGCCCGCAGTCCTGGAAACGCTTGAGCAAGTCGCGTCTGCCATCGAACCACTGGTGCGATTTGGCCACCCGATCGACGATTTGCGGGTCGACACCGAGCGCCTTGCCCGTTTCGCGCAGTGCACCGCGCGGGCGGTATGTCGACACTGCGGCGGCAATGGCTGCCCGGTCCCGGCCGTATTTCGAATAAATGTACTGAACGACCTCTTCCCGGCGCTGATGCTCGAAATCGACATCGATATCGGGGGGCTCGCCGCGCTCTTTGCTGATGAAGCGCTCGAACAGCATATTGCCGCGGGCTGGATCCACTTCGGTAATGCCCAGGCAGTAGCAAACCGCCGAATTGGCAGCCGAGCCGCGCCCCTGGCAGAGAATGCCGCGGCTGCGGGCAAAGCGGACGATGTCATAGACAGTCAGGAAATAAGGCTCGTATTCGAGCTCGCGTATGAGATCGAGTTCGTATTCGATCTGGGTTTGAACATCGTGCGGAATACCGCTCGCAAAGCGTCGGTGAGCGCCGATATAGGTTTCCTGACGCAAGTAATCGGTCGGCGTCGTTCCGGGCGGCACGAGTTCGTCCGGATATTCGTAGCGCAGCGAATCGAGCGAGAACGTACAGCGCGCGAGGATGTTCGTCGTTTCCTTCAGCGCATGCTCGGGATAGAGATTGGCGAGCCGCAGCCGCGGGCGCAGGTGCTGTTCGGCGTTGGGCGCAAGCTCGTAGCCGCATTCGTGCACCGGTTTGCCCACCCGGATCGCCGTCATGGTGTCCTGCAAAGGTTTGCGCGAGCGCACATGCATGACCACATGCCCGAGCGCGACGACCGGTAGCGCGCATTGCTGCGCGACATATTCGATCGTGCCGCGATGAATGTCGTCCATCGCGCGCTGATGCAAAACGAGACCACACCAGGCTCTGGCGGGAAACGTCGCGTCGAGCCATTGCAGGCGCTCGCCAAGCAGCGCCTCCTTGGCGGGGAAATCGGGTACGAGGATCGCCAGGCACCCGGGCATGCCGCGCAGATGTGTGTACGGTTTTTCCGGCCGAGCGAGATCCTGCGGTGTCAGCCGGTATTCGCCCTTTGGCGCACGCATTCTCCCCAGCGTGATGAGCTCGCATAAATTGCCATAACCGTCCCGGTTCTGTGCGAGCAGAATCAGCCCGAAAGCCGGCGAGCCGTCGGCGTTGACCAGCTTGAAATACGAGCCGACGACGAGCGGCAGTTGCGCTTGCCTGGCCGCCACATGCGCGCGCACGATACCGGCAAGCGAGCACTCATCGGTGATCGCCAGGCCGGCGTAACCCAATTGCGCGGCGCGCTCGGCCAACTCCTCGGCATGCGATGCGCCTTGCAGGAACGTGAAATTCGATAGGCAAAAAAGCTCGGCATAAGCCGGCAGCGCGGTCGGAACAGTCATCGTCGCGCCTCAACCGAAAAGCCCGTGAAGAAACCAGCTCGGCTCTTTTTCGATATCGCGGCTGCTTACGCGCTCGCGATAGATCCAGTAGCAGCTTCGGTCTTGCGCCTGAGCCACGAAGTAATCGCGCGTCACGAGTTCGCCGTCGAACCAGCCGGCCTCGATCCGCTCGCCGGTCGAAACGATCTTGAGCGGCGAGCCGTAGAACGGACGATGCTGACGCATCAGCAAACGCACGGGCGTCTCGAGCAACCAGGTGGGACGCGGCAGGACCGCGGGCGCGCTCGCCGCTTGGATCTTGGCATGCACCGGCACCCAACGGTTCGCGATCTCGGGACGATAGTCGGCCGCCGGCGCCGCGCGCAGCACGTTTTCTTCTCCCAAACGCGCGACGAGCAACTCGATGAGCCGCGCATGATCCTGTGCCGAGCCACCGGGCTCGGGAAAGAGCGTTTCCGAGGCCGGCACCGCCGGCGCCACGTTCGTCGCTTCGAGCCGAAGCGCGATGACCGAGCCCGGCAGCGTCAGACGTCCCAAACGCTCTTTGAGCAGCTTGACGAGATGATCTTCGCGCCAGGTCGGCTCGCCGAGCGCGATCGCGAGTGCCGTGGGCTCCATCGCTTCGCGGCCGCGCTCGTGTTCGAGAAAAAACGTTGCCGCCGCGAGCGACAGCTGGCGGGCCACGAGCCAGCCGCACAATTGCACGATGAGCCGGCGCGCGGCGAACAGCATGCCTTCCGCATGCTCGATGCGGTCGGGCAGTTCGATGCGGGCCGCAAAGACGGGCGGCGGCTCCAGCCAGTCGAAAAGCTCGGGCGTCCCGCCGAAAGCCTGATCGAGCGATGCGAGCACTTCGGCACCGCAGCGTCTTTGCAAACCCGCGCGCGGCAACCGGCGAATATCGGCAATCGTCTTGCAGCCGAGACCGGTCAACCAATCGGCGAACGGTTGGAGATCCGGCACCGTGCCGAACGGCAGCCTGTCGAGTTCGCGCGCGAGCGAACGCATCGCGAGAAAACGGCGCTGACCGTTCTGAACGAGCAGCCAGGCTCCCTGCCCCGTAGGCGCCGCACCGACGCGCGCGCTCAGGCCCATATCGCGCAAGACGATTCGCACCTGCCGGCACAATCGCAGCATCCCGCCGAACAGACGCAGGCTCGCACTGACATCGACAAGCAGGGTTGTTCCATCCACCCTGCTCACTTCCGGCGAAAACTGCATCAGCGCCATGGCGACTTCGCGCTGCGCGGCCTCTTCCTTGGTCAGGTCGCGCTCGTAAATAGTGGCACCCGGCGCCAGCGTCAGCACGCCCCCGCGGCGCATGCCCAGCTGCACGCCCCCTGCGCGCGCGGCATCATCGGCCACGATGACGCTGTCTTTTTCGAGTACGACCGCGCCTTGTGCCGCTTCAGGCCACCACTTCGGCTGGAATACCTCCAGCTGGAGTCGGTACAGTTTGACGGCGAGAAATACGCGCATGACGGCTGAACAAAATAGGACTGGGATGCAGAGGAATCGACAAGGCTTCGGCGCGTGTCGGCCCTCGTCGCTTCACGATATCGACGCTGATGCCGTCGTCCGCCGGGCGCACCGCCAGCCGCAGCAACGCCGGTGAGGCCTGCTGAGCGGCTGCGAGCGGCCTCACCATGACAAAAAGCGTGTCCGACGACTGGGCAGCAAGATGCAACCGCCGCAACGAGGCCGTTTGCACCTGCTGCGCCCAAAAGAGCACCACCCCGCACGTGCCAGCCCGGAGCATCTGCTCGGCAGACCAGAGGGCATCGGGCATTTTGGCCGCGCGCACCTGAATCAATTGTTCGAGGGGCACATCCAGATAGGCGAAGGCCGGCCCATTGGGCACATGCGGGGGCTGCACGAGCGCAATGGGACGCCGGCCCTGTGCCGCGAGCACCGGCCGCAACAGCCGCATTTCGCCTACCCCCGGCTGCTGAATCAGCAGATCCACGAGTGCTCCGAGGGGCCAGCCGCCGCCCGGCAGCTCGGCCGACAATGCCGCATAACCCGTATCCACTGTACGCAGGCTGCCCCGCGCGAGCTGCGACCCGCGCCAGAGCGAAGGATGAACGTCTTCGGGATGGGAAAGAGCGGCAAACATCGGACAATTGCGCAATAACCTGTATGGATGTACAGTATGCTACACGTATTCGGAGTGTCCCGAATAGGTACTTTTTGGGATGACGGCAGGAAAATGAAGAAAGGGGCGCCGGCAACGCACCCCGTAAATCTGGGAGGTGGACGATTCCTCGCTGGCCCTCCACTATTGGCCGGCTGGAATGGCGCATGCGTCGGCATCTCTCATCACCGCGTCCCCGAGCGTCCTTCCGTCACCGGCCGCGGCATCATTCATCACGAACTGGCTCGATACTGCAGCGTCCTATTTCAATGGAACCCGAACGATACCAAGGCTATGAAATCTGGGGCCACGTCATCGCGCAAGACGAGCGCTTTGCGGCGAGCGGCACCGTCATGCGGAACAACGAGCTGATTCAAGGCTCCGGTATCCTCGCTTTTTTCGCTACCGAAGAGGAAGCGCGCGCGGCGGGCATCGAATGGGCACGCGCGTGGGTCGATTGCCACCGATGACGGCATTGGCCAGAGACCGCCACACATATTGATTACATACAGTCGTCACGCGGTACGATTGCGGTCTTGCGCTCCGCGCGCGGCTGTCACCACCCCCCACCGCCGCGGAGCCCATCGCCCTTTTCCGATGGAGCCCGCATGAAGCATCTGCTGTCGAAATTCGTCGTCACCGCGGCGATCGCCGCACTGACGCCCCTCACCACGCTTTATGCCGCCACGCCGCCCGGCATCTTCGTGATCGCCACGCAAATCGGTGAGTTCACGACACTGGACCCGAGCGAAATCTACGAGCTCGTACCGTCCGAATACGTGGCGAATGTCTATGAGCGCCTCGTGCAGATCGATCTGCACGACCCCTCCAAGTTCGAAGCCAAGCTCGCGCAGTCGTGGAGCGTCGGTGCCGACGGCACTACTTACACGTTCAAGCTTCGCCCCGGTGTCAAATTCCATTCGGGCAATCCCGTCACGGCCGACGACGTCGCCTGGTCGCTCCAGCGCACCGTATTGCTCGGCAAAGGTCCGGCCGGCGTATTGGCCGATCTTGGCCTCACGAAAGAAAGCGTCACGCAGCAGGTTCGAAAGATTGACGAACAGACGGTGACACTGCAGACCGATCGCAAATATGCGCCGAGCTTCGTCCTGAACGTATTGAGCGCGGGCCCCGGCTCGATTCTCGACAAGAAGCTGCTGCTTTCGCACGAACAGAACGGCGACGCCGGCAGCGCGTGGCTCAGGACCCATGACGCCGGCTCCGGGCCCTACCAGCTCGTCAAGTGGACGCCGAACGAAAGCCTCGTGCTGCAACGATTCGACGATTACCGCACCCCGTATCCCATGAAGCGCATCGTGCTACGTCACGTGCCCGAAGCCTCAGCGCAGCGGCTGCTGCTCGAAAACGGCGATGCCGACGCCGCGCGCAATCTGAGCCCCGACAGCCTCGCGGCACTTTCGAAAGCGGGCAAGATCCACGTGGCATCGTGGCCCGCCTCGGCATTGCTCTATCTGAGCCTGAACACGAAAAATCCGAATCTGGCAAAGCCTGAAGTGCAGCAGGCGATGAAATGGCTCGTCGATTACGACGGCATTCAACGCAACATCGTCAGTACGACTTACAAAGTGCATCAAACCTTCGTGCCCGACGGTTTTCTCGGCGTGCTCGATGCGAATCCCTACCGTCTGGATGTGGCCAAGGCGAAGGCGCTGCTCGCAAAAGCCGGCCTGCCGAACGGCTTTGAAGTGACGATGGACATGCCGAACGACTACCCGTTCGTGGAAATCGCGCAAGCGCTGCAAGCGAGCTTTGCGCAAGGCGGCATCAAGGTGAAGTTGATCCCTGGCGACGCCAAGCAGGCGATCGGCAAATACCGTGCGCGCCAGCACGACATCTTCATCGGCGAGTGGTCGTCCGATTACATGGATCCGAACAGCAACGCGCGCGGCTTCGCCTGGAATCCGGACAACTCCGATCAATCGAAATACAAAATGCTGGCGTGGCGCAACAGCTGGGGCATTCCGCAGCTCACCGCCGACACCGAGGCCGCGCTCGTCGAACCCGTCTCCGCGCAGCGTGCGAAGCGCTACGTCGCCCTGCAGCGGCAGGTACTCGACCATTCGCCGTTTATCATCATGTTCGAAAAAGTCGTTCAGGTGGCTACACGCCCCGGCGTCACCGGGCCGGAAGTCGGCCCCATCAACGACCTGACGTCTTATCGGACATTGAAGAAATAACCCCACGTTCGACCGAGCCCATCATGTCGACACCGCTTTCGTCGCACGCCCGATTCGAAGCGCTGCGCACACTGACTGCGCGAAGGCCAGCCGTGCGCTGGGCATTGCGCATTGCGCGCTGGGCGATCATGCTCGCCGTCACCTGTGCGGGCCTCATCGTGCTGACCTTCGTGATCGGCCGCAAAGTGCCGATCGATCCGGTGCTCGCCGTGCTCGGCGATCGCGCGTCGGCCGACGCCTACGCAGCCGAGCGCATCGCACTCGGACTCGACAAACCGCTCGCCACGCAATTGTTCCTCTACGCGCGCGACGTGCTTCACGGCAACCTGGGCATATCGCTGCTGACGGCCAACCCGGTACTCGACGACATCAAGCGCGTATTCCCTGCAACGCTGGAACTGGCCACGCTCGCGACGTTGATCGGCATCGCGCTCGGCGTGCCGCTCGGGGTCGCTGCTGCGGTCCGGCACAACCGGCCGATCGATCATCTCGCGCGCTTCATCGGGCTCATCGGCAGTTCGGTGCCGATCTTCTGGCTCGGTCTCATGGGGCTGCTGCTCTTTTATGCGCGGCTGCACTGGGTGAGCGGACCGGGGCGGCTCGACCCGCTCTACGACGGCATGGTCGACCCGCGTACCGGCTCGTTGCTGATCGATGCCGCGCTGGCGGGCGAATGGGACGTCCTGCGCAATGCGATCTCGCATATTGCCTTGCCGGCCGCCCTTCTCGGCTACTACTCGGTCGCCTATCTGAGCCGCATGACCCGCTCGTTCATGCTCGATCAATTGAATCAGGAATACATCGTCACCGCGCGCGCGAAAGGCCTGCCGGAAAGCCGCGTGATCTGGCGTCACGCTTTCGGCAACATCGCCGTGCCGCTTTTGACCGTCATCGCACTCACCTACAGCAATCTGCTCGAAGGGTCCGTGCTGACCGAGATCGTCTTCGCGTGGCCCGGTATCGGCTCGTATCTGACCGGTGCGCTGCTCAATGCGGACATGAACGCCGTTCTCGGCTGCACGCTCGTCATCGGGGTCATGTTCATCTTCGTCAATCTGCTGACCGATGCGCTCTACCGCGTGTTCGATCCGCGTGCCCGTTGACGCGCCACCGCTGTTTTTCGTCTTTATTTGGCCTTTTATTCGACATGGCTTCTTCTCCCGATCGACCGACTCTACCCGCCGCCCCACGGTCGGTGCGCGAATGGTTGCTCGTCGATACGCCGCAATCGCGCGCGCAAGCCTCGCTCGGGCTCGCGTATCGGCGCTGGCGGCGCTTCGCGGCGAATCCGCTGAACATGATCGGGCTCGTGATCCTCGTCGCACTCGGCATCGTCGCAGTGGCAAGCCCATTCATCGTGCCGCACGATCCGTTGCGGCAAGTCCTCTCCGATCGCCTGCTGCCGCCCGGCAGCGCCTCGCATTGGCTCGGCACCGATCAGCTCGGACGCGACATTCTTTCGCGGCTCATCGCAGGTTCGCGTCTGACGCTCGGCATCGCCGTCCTCGTCGTATCGATCGTCGTCCCCATCGGCCTGCTGATCGGCACCGCTGCGGGCTTTTGCGGCGGTTTCGTCGATGGCGTCCTCATGCGAATCACCGATATGGCGCTCGCCTTTCCCAAGATCGTGCTGGCGCTCGCCTTTGCGGCCGCGCTCGGGCCCGGTGTCGTCAATGCCGTCGTCGCTATTTCGATCACGGCGTGGCCCGCTTATGCGCGGCTCGCGCGCGCCGAAACGCTGCGCATTGCCCACGCCGATTTCATCTATGCAGCGCGATTGCAAGGTGCTTCCGAGCCGCGCATCGTGCTGCGCTACATCGTGCCGCTTTGCATGTCGTCCGTCATCGTGCGAGCGACGCTCGATATGGCTGGCGTCGTACTCGCTGTCGCCGGGCTCGGCTTCCTGGGCCTCGGTGCGCAACCGCCTAGCCCCGAGTGGGGATTCATGGTCGCTTCGGGACGCAACGTGCTGCTCGATGCATGGTGGGTCGCTACGCTGCCGGGCGGGGCCATTCTCCTGGTGAGCCTCGCATTCAATCTACTCGGCGACGGGCTGCGCGATGTCTTCGATCCTCGCCATGGAGACTGAGATGGCCGATATCGCGAACGCTTCGCGGCCTCCGCTTTGCGAAATCGACGGATTGCGGATTGCGTTTCGCAGCCATGACGGCAGCCTCGTCGATGCCGTGCGCGATGTCTCGCTGACGCTTGCCGCGGGCGAGCGGCTCGGCATCGTCGGCGAATCGGGTTCGGGCAAGTCGCTGACGGGACGCGCGCTACTCGGGCTGCTGCCCGCGAGCGCCCAATGCACTGCGCGCAGCATGCGTTTCGAGGGGCACGATCTGCTGGCGATGTCCGCACGCGAGCGGCGACGGCTCGCGGGCGCTGCCATGGGCATGGTGCTCCAGGACCCGAAATATTCGCTGAATCCGACGATGACGGTAGCGAGTCAGATGGCCGAGACGTTTCGGCTGCGCGAGCGCGGGCTGGGACGACGCGCTTTGCGCGCGCGCATTCTCGATGCGCTGCATGCCGTCGATATTCGCGATCCCGCACGCGTCGCGGCCTGTTATCCGCACGAGCTTTCGGGCGGCATGGGGCAGCGTGTGATGATCGCCATGATGATTTCGACCGGCCCACGGCTCTTGATTGCCGACGAACCGACCTCCGCGCTCGATGTGGCCGTCTCGATGCAGGTGCTCGCCGTGCTCGACGAAACGATTGCGCGCCATGGCACCGGGCTTCTATTCATCAGCCACGATCTGCCGCTCGTCATGTCGTTTTGCGACCGCGTTGCCGTTATGTACGCCGGGCGCGTGGTCGAGACTTGTGCCGCGTCGGAACTGGTTCATGCCACGCATCCGTACACGCGCGGCTTGCTTGCGGCCAGCCCGACGCTCGCACATCCCGTCGGAGAATTGCCGGTGCTGCAACGCGATCCGGCCTGGCTCACGGAGAGCGGACAATGATCGAACTCCGCGATGTATCCATTCGTTTTCCCGCACGCACCGGCCACGTCGATGCCGTGCGCGGGGCAAGCTTCTCGGTCCCGCGCGGTGAAGCGTTCGGGCTCGTCGGTGAATCGGGCTCGGGAAAATCGACGCTGCTGCGTGCGCTGACCGGTCTCGTGCCGCTTGCGAGCGGGAGCATGTCGATCGATACGCGGATCGTCTGCGCCGGCAACGTCGACCGCGCGTTTCGGCGCGACGTGCAGATGGTGTTTCAGGACCCGTACGCTTCGCTACATCCGCGTTTTACCGTCGATGAAACGCTGCGGGAACCGCTCGCCATCCATCGGATATCGGACGCCGATCAGCGGATCGCTCGGGCGCTGGCCGAAGTCGGCCTCGGACCCGCCTTTCGCTTTCGCTACCCGCATCAGCTTTCGGGTGGGCAGCGTCAGCGCGTCGCCATTGCGCGTGCGCTGATTCTCGAGCCTCGCGTGCTGTTGCTCGATGAGCCTACATCAGCACTCGATGTATCGGTTCAGGCGGAAATTCTCAACTTGCTGCACCGGCTGCATCGGCAACGCGAGCTGACGATGATCCTCGTCAGTCATAACCTCGCTGTCGTCGGTTTTCTTTGTCAGCGCGTGGCCGTCATGCACAACGGCGAGATCGTCGAGCAGTTGGGCGTTGACGATGTTCGTGCTGGGCGGGTGGCAAGCGACTATACGCGCAGCCTGCTGCGCGCCACGCATGGCTATCGTCGGCGTGGCCGTAAGCCGAGTGCCGGTGAACCACGCAGCACGGACTGAGCGCGCCCTTATGCCGCGGCGCATTTTTTGACGGTGTCCCAGGTGCGCGTCGTGACGTTCTTGCCGAATGTCTTTTCGATCAGGGCCATGAAGGCTGGGCCACGCGGACTCGGCACGTAGACGCTGAAAACCTCTCGCTCGGCCACGGCAAGAATGCGCGCATCGTCGAATTCGACCGGCAACTCGATGTCCACCGAATGCGGTGTGCGCATGAATGTCACGACCCGTTTCGCGCCGGGCATCAGTTCGAATGCCGCATAAGGATCCGCAGTCAGCATCTCGTTGAGTTCGTCGACGCGACGGACGATCGTATAAAAGGCGTGCCCCAATCCGTCCGCCATCGCCGCCTCAAGCTTTTGTTCGAGCCGCGACTCGGAGGTCGCGCGGCTCGTGAAAACGACGTTGCCGCTCGAAAGAAGCGTTCGCACGTCATCGAAACCGGCATTCTCGATGCAGCGCTTCAGCTCGGGCATCTTGGCGTTCATCGGACTCACGCCTCGCAAGAATGCGACATATCGTGGCATTTAAACTCCTGGGAGAATCAACGCGGTGCAGTCCATGGATGACCGCGGGCGGAAATCGGCAGTCATCGAAGCATCGCCCTCGAGGATTACGTTGGGCTTCACAATCGTCGTACACACCGCGCCGCGATAGCCGAACCGAACGCCTTTCGCTGAGCGCCTATCCTTTCGCATAAAGCGAAGAATCGGCGAACCCTTCCGCGTTCAGCACCTCCCCCACGAGAATCAATGCCGTGCGTTCGATATCGGTTTGCCGTACCTTTTCGACGATATCGGCCAATGTACCTATCACGCGCTCCTCGTCGGGCCAGCTCGCACGATAAACCACCGCAATCGGGCAATCGGCGCCGTAGTGCGGCAGTAGTTCCTCGACGATGCGTGCCAGATGACGCACGCCGAGATGAATCGCCATCGTCGCGCGG
>NZ_JBMRBK010000057.1:0-3146 GCF_057351765.1 Trinickia sp.
CATACGCCTGTGGAAGTGGGCGCCGATTATCTGAAGCTCGAAGCCGACACGGTGCTCGAATCGATGCTGACGCGGCTTGGCGTGCGCGTCGAGACGGCGTCGCTGCCTTTTCAACCTGAGACGGGCGCGTACGGCGGCGGGCATCGGCACGGGCACGATGCAACGTTCGACGAAGATTACGCCCTCGCTCAGCGTGTCTTCGACGAGCATCATGGCGAGCATGGCCACGATTGCGGGCACGATCACGATCACGGACACGGACACAGTCACGGCAAAGGCCATGCGCATCGCTGAGTTGACCGCGCTGCTGCATCTGGCATCGCCTGCGCTACCGGTTGGCGCGTTCAGCTATTCGCAAGGGCTCGAATCCGCGATCGACTCGCAATGGGTTGTCGATGAGCGCTCGACGTCCGCATGGATCGCCGGCGGTCTCGCGCATGTCCTGGCGCGCTGCGAGCTGCCCTTTCTCTCGCATCAGATCGCGCGCTGGCACGCGCACGATGCGCAGTCGATCGCGGCGCTGGCCACGGCCGATGCCGAGTTTCTCGCCAGCCGCGAATCGGCCGAATTGCGACGCGAAACCGAGCAGATGGGCTGGTCGCTCAAGCAGCTATGCCTATCGCTCGAATGGGGCGATACGGCACGGCGCGAAACGCTCACCGCGCTCGTACCGGTGGCTCAGCCGACCGTATTCGCCTTCGCCGTGGCCGCCCACGGCATCGACCCGCCAGCCGCCCTCGCCGCTTACGCATTCAGCTGGGCCGAGAATCAGGTTGCCGCGGCGCTCAAGGCGGTACCGCTCGGGCAGATGGCCGGGCAGCGCGTCATCGTCTCGCTGCGCGACGCGATCGAGGCGGCCGTCGAACTCGCGCTGGCGACACCGCCCACCGCCATCAACACGTTTGCACCGATGCTCGGCGTGCTCTCCGCGCGGCACGAACAGCAATATTCGCGGCTTTTCCGCTCCTAGATCGATACGAGAGATACCGTCATGCGAACCAAGAAATTGCCGGCGCTGCGAGTCGGCGTCGGCGGCCCTGTCGGCTCCGGCAAAACGACCCTGCTCGAAATGCTCTGCAAGGCGATGCGCGAGCGCTACGACCTCGTCGCCATCACCAACGATATCTATACGAAGGAAGATCAACGCCTTCTGACGATCTCGGGGGCGCTGCCGGCCGAGCGCATCATGGGCGTGGAAACGGGGGGATGCCCGCACACCGCGATCCGCGAGGATGCCTCGATCAATCTCGAAGCGGTCGACCGCATGCTCGCGCGATTTCCCGAGGCGGATATCGTCTTCATCGAATCGGGCGGCGACAATCTGGCGGCTACGTTCAGCCCGGAGCTGTCGGATCTGACGATCTACGTGATCGACGTGGCGGGCGGCGAGAAGATTCCGCGCAAGGGTGGGCCGGGTATCACGAAGTCGGACCTGCTCGTCATCAACAAGACCGATCTCGCGCCATTCGTCGGTGCCAACCTCGAAATCATGGCAGCGGACGCAAAGAAGATGCGCGGCGAGCGGCCCTTCGTCATGTGCAATCTGAAAGCGCTCGAGGGGCTCGAAGCGGTCGTGTCGTTCATCGAGTCGAAGGGGTTGCTGCGAAGCTGAGCGGTTCGCCGCCAGGTTGCAAACGTCTGGCGGCCGTCACTGCGCCACCGGTCGGCTCACGCTTCCATCAACGCCCTCAAGACCTCGACAGTCCGCTCCGTCGTCCCGCGATGGCGCGCGGCAAACGCCGAAGCCGCCGCGCCCATCGTAATGCGGCGCCCCCTGTCCGAGAAAAGCTCGTCGAGCACGCGGGCAAGATCGGCCGGATCGCTGACCTGCTGCGCCGCACCGGCCGCCACCGCATCGGCCGTCGCTTGCGCGAAATTGAACACGTGTGGCCCGATCAGCACCGGTACGCCCACCGCACAGGCTTCGATCAGGTTCTGCCCGCCAAGCGGCAGCAAACTGCCGCCGATGAACGCGACATCCGCCGCCGCATAATAGGCGCCGAGCTCGCCCATCGAATCGCCGAGCAGCACCGTCACGTCGGCCGGCAATGGCGCCATATCGGCAGGCCCCGGGGCAGCCGCGGGCTTCGCCTCGCCGCCCCATTGCGAGCGCCGCGCAAGACGCACGCCACGCCGTTCGACAAGCGCCGCGACCTCGTCGAAGCGCTGCGGGTGCCGGGGCACGAGTAGCAACAGCGCGTCCTTCGTCGCCTGCGCGGCCAACGCATCGAGGATCAACCCCTCTTCCCCTTCGCGCGTACTCGCGGCCACCCATACCGGGCGCGTGCCGATCGCCGCGCGCCACGCACGACCGCGCGCCACCAGATCCGGCGGCGTCGCCATATCGAACTTCAGATTGCCGAGCACCGCGACATGGCGCGCACCGAGCGCCGTCAACCGTTGCGCATCGGCCGGGCTTTGCGCCAGCACCCGCGAGAAACCGCCGAACACCTCGCGTGTTGCCCCGCCGAAACGTGCCGCGCGCCGGTAGGAACGCGCCGACATGCGGGCGTTGGCCAGCACGAGCGGAACATCGGCTCGGCGGCATTCGTCGAGCAGCGTCGGCCAGACCTCCGTTTCCATCACGATGCCCAGCGTCGGCCGCCATGCGCGCAAGAAGCGCCGCACCGTATGCGGCATGTCATAGGGCAGATAGCAGCGTGCAACGCGGGAGCCGAACAGCCGTTCGCCCGTCGCACGGCCGCTTGGAGTCATATGCGTCACGAGCAACCGAGCGTCGGGCCTGGCGCGCAAGAGCGCTTCGACAAGCGGTTCCGCCGCGCGCGTTTCGCCGACCGATACGGCGTGGACCCAGATGAGCGGCGCAAGATCGTCTCGCGGCCGGCCGGCCGTATGGCCGAAGCGTTCGCCGATATGCTCGCGATAGCCGCGCTCGCGCCGCGAGCGAATAAAAAGCCGTAGCACCGCGAGCGGCGCGACGATCCACCAGAGCGCGCGATAGAGGGCCCTCAACATGCCGCACCCGGACGTGACGAGGCGGCACACAGCCGCGCGAAACCCACGACGGCGGCGCTCAAATCAGCGCCCGGCCGGTGAGCCGCTCGAGAATGCCGATGGGCGCGCACTCGCGCTGCACCATGGCATCGGCCGGCAGAAAGAACGTCTGCTCGAGCATGAACTGGCCC
>NZ_JBMRBK010000058.1:0-36758 GCF_057351765.1 Trinickia sp.
CGCCTCTCGCACGGGCGAAGACGACGCACGGGTCAGGCCGCTTCCCGTCGGGCATCGTTTCGGCGAGCTTCAACTGGATGCCGTGCTGGGCGTAGGCGGCTTCGGCATCGTATATCGTGCGTTCGATCGTGCTCTGCAGCGCGTCGTGGCGGTCAAGGAATACATGCCTTCCATGCTCGCCACGCGCGGGGGCGATCACACGGTCATGCTTCGCTCCGAACGCTTCGGGCAAGCGTTCGACGCCGGGCGCGCTGCGTTCGTCAACGAAGCAAGGCTGCTCGCGCAATTCGACGATCCGGGCCTCGTCAAGGTGCTGCATTTCTGGGAAGCGCACGGAACGGCGTATATGACGATGCCGTTTTACGAGGGCGAGACGCTCAAGCAGCGCGTGGCGCGCGGTGAACGCTTCGGCGAAGCGCAGTTGCGCGAGATGCTTGCCGGCGTGCTGGGCGCGCTCGATACGCTGCATCGCGCGCAGTGCTTTCACCGCGATATCTCGCTCGACAACATCCTCGTCAAGCCCGACGGCAAGCCGGTGCTGCTGGACTTCGGCGCGGCACGCAAGCTGATCGGCGATCTTGTCGACGATCGAGCCGTCATGTTGAAACCGGGCTACGCGCCGATCGAGCAATACACCGACGATCCGGCCTTCACGCAGGGTCCCTGGACCGACATCTACGGACTCGGTGCGGTCGTGCACGCCGTCGTGACCGGCGAGTTGCCGCCGCCGGCTGTCGTGCGCAGCATCGAAGACAAGTATCGGCCGCTCGTCGCGCGCGCACTGCCCGATCGCGAACGGTACAGCGATCGGTTTCTCGCGGCGATCGACCACGCACTCGCCGTGCGCATTCCGGATCGGCCCGAATCGGTGGCCGCATTCGCGGTCGAGCTCGGCATAACGGGATTCGAGCGCGCGCCACTGGTGCCGCTGCAGCGTGATCTAAACGCGCCTTCGACAGAGGCATCGACCACTCCTCCGTCTGCGCTCGCAGCGGCGGCGGCACCGGCACCCGCCCACACGGAAGCGGATGCGAAAGCGTCCGATGCGAAGTCGCAGCCGCTGGATGCGAGCGTCGAAGCGCCGGCAACGCCGGACCCGGCAGTCGGCCCGCAACAGAAAAGTGCCGATATGGGCACCGCCTCGCAACCGGAGCATGAGTCGTCGAGCCCTCGCCCGGCTGGCGAAGCGACGACCCAAGAACGTGCGGCTGCCGGCGTTCACCGCTTCGGCGGCAGCCGGTTCGCACTCTACGGAGCGAGCGCGTTGGCCGTGCTGCTCGTCGCCGGCATCGTCGCGGCGTGGACGGCGCGGATTTCCCAGCGGGTATCGCCGCAAGCTGTTTCGACGATCGCTGGAAAAGCGGGCGCAACGCCGGCAATAAAAGGGGCGCCGGTTCCGCCGGCGCAGACGAAATCGGCAACGGCCTTTGCCGCGTCCGCGCCGACGTCTGCTGCAACGATGCTTCCGCCAGCCGCGAGCGCCGCGGCCGGTATGCCCGAGTACGCCGGCCGTTCGGCTTCCGACAGCATGGCCGCATCGGCTGCCACCGTGCCGGCGGCGAGCCTCGGCCCTTCAGAGACGGTCGTCGCCATTGCAACGGCGAGCGGCGCGACGGCCGCTCCCGTCGAAGAGCCGCCGGCTGCACCGAAGCCGCCGGACACGGTACCCGTGCGTTTCAAGATCCGCCCTTGGGGCGAGGTGTACGTCGGCGGCGCGAAACGCGGAGTCAGCCCGCCGCTCAGAACGCTGTCGCTTGCGCCGGGCGTGTATCAGATCGAGATCCGCAACGGAAATCTGAAGCCGCTGCGGCGCACGCTGAAGATCGAAGCGGGCGATCGGCCGGTCAGCATCGACTATGCCTTCGAATGAAAACCCATCCATCTCGCTCGACGTTGCAAAAAAAGCGTTCATGACCGCTCGACAAGGATTCGCCATGCAGTCCCCCGAACTGATTGAATCGATGCTTGCCGAAATCTCCGCCGATGCTCCGTGCGGACCGAATCTCGAGTACGACGACGACTACTTGAGACTGCGGCAAGTGGCGACCGGCAAACCCGAGCAGCAGTACGGCGAAACGGTGATCGCGGCCGAGCCGCCGGACTGGCTGGCGGTGGAGCGGCACGCGAGCGCGCTTTTTGAGCGGACCAAGGATCTGCGGGTTGCCGCGCTGCTCACGCGAAGCTGGACGGAGTTGAGCGGTATTCCCGGTTACGCCGATGGCCTGCAAGTCGTGAGCGAGCTTATCGAAAAGTATTGGGACAACGTTTATCCACCGCTCACCGAAGACGGCGAATACGACCCGACGCAGCGGATGAACGCACTTGCCGAGGTGGCCGGGCCGCTCGGCTGCGCGGGGGTTGCGCGCCAGCAGGCGATCGTCGTGGGCAGCTTCGGGAGCCTCACGGTGCGCGACGCCGAGCGCCAGCTCGACGGCGCGGAAAAGGATGTCGCGCACTACCCGGGCGGCCCCGAACGCCTGCGCGGCGACTTGCTGCGCGCACAGGCTGAATCGCGTTCCGAATTGCGCGCGGCGCTTGCGGCGCTCGACAGGCTCGAAGCGATTCGTGCGCGAGTGGCCGACAAGCTCGGCACCGAATGGACATTCGATACGAGCGACTTCGAAAGGGCCCTGCACCGAATCAGACGCGACGTGCTCGCTCCGTCGGCGAGCGAGCCGAGCGGACCTGTGTCCGCCGACGACGCAGATGCCGGCGCTACCGCAGCGACGGCAGCCGGGGGGGCGACGTGGCGAGAAGCCGAGCTCGCAAGCCGCGACGACGTACGGCTCGGCCTGGAGAAGATGTGCCGATATTTCGAAGTCCATGAGCCGAGTCATCCAGCGCCGATTTTGCTGCGCCGCGCGCAGCGCCTGCTGGGTCTCGACTTCTACGAAATCATCCGCGATCTCGTGCCGGAGAGCCTGGCGCACCTCGACGCGCTGGGCGGACAGCAGCGCACCGAGTAACGCCACCCTGGCGGCGATCGACGGTCATCAATGTCACTTCAGGACCTTACGAGGAGCATCGGAATGGCAAAACACAAAACCATGGCCAGCGGCCAGAAGTTCATCGCGCGCAATCGCGCGCCGCGAGTGCAGATCGAATACGACGTCGAGGTATACGGCGCGCAGCGCAAGGTGCAATTGCCGTTCGTCATGGGCGTCATGGCGGATCTTGCAGGCAAGCGTCGCGAACCGTTGCCCGATCTCGCGGAACGCAAGTTCCTCGAAGTCGATATCGACAATTTCGACGAACGCATGAAGTCCATCGCGCCTCGCGTCGCGCTGCAGGTGCCCAACACGCTGACAGGCGAGGGCATGCTGAACGTCGACGTCACGTTCGAGAGCATGGACGATTTTTCTCCGGGCGCGATCGCACGCAACGTCGAAGCGCTGCGCCGGCTGCTCGATGCGCGCACCGAGCTGGCCAACCTGCTTTCGTACATGGACGGCAAGCAGGGCGCGGAGCAACTGATCGAGCGGGCGATGCGGGATCCGGCGCTGCTCGAGTCGCTCGTACGCGGAAAAGAGGCGAACACCGACGCGAGCGTACCCCTCGACGCCTCGCAACAGGAGGTCGGCCATGAATAAAGCCGCCGTCAGCCTCGATGCCGGAGCGGTATCCGATGCACCCGCCGTGGCGCAAGACGAATTCACTGCGTTGTTGCAAAAGGAATTCAAGCCGAAGACCCAGCAGGCACGCGAATCGGTCGAGCGGGCAGTGCGTACGCTCGCGCAGCAGGCCCTCGAGCATGCCGTCGTCACGAGCGGAGATGCCTATGGAACACTGAAGCAGATCATTGCGGAGATCGACCGTAAGCTGAGCGAGCAGATCAACCTGATCTTGCATCATCGCGAATTTCAGGCGCTGGAAGGCGCGTGGCGCGGCTTGCATCATCTCGTCAACAACACGGAAACGGACGAGTTGCTGAAGATCAAGGTCTTGCCGGCCGCGAAGACCGAGGTGGCACGCACGCTCAAGCGCCACAAGGGCATCGGCTGGGACCAGAGTCCCCTCTTCAAGAAGGTCTATGAGGAGGAATACGGCCAGTTTGGCGGCGAGCCGTTCGGATGCCTCGTGGGCGACTATTACTTCGACCATAGTCCGCCCGACGTCGAGATGCTCGGCGAACTCGCGAAGATCGCGGCCGCCGCGCATGCGCCTTTCATCGGCGGCGCAGCGCCGGAACTGATGCAGATGGATTCGTGGCAGGAGCTCGCCAATCCGCGCGACCTCACCAAGATCTTCCAGAACACGGAATACGCCGCCTGGCGAGGATTGCGCGAATCGGATGACTCGCGCTATCTGGGGCTTGCGATGCCGCGCTTTCTCGCGCGTTTGCCGTACGGCGCGCGTACGAATCCCGTCGACGAGTTCGATTTCGAAGAGGAGACGGAAGCGGCGAATCACGACCGATACACGTGGGCCAATTCCGCCTATGCGATGGCGGTCAACGTCAACCGCTCGTTCAAGCACTACGGTTGGTGTTCGTCGATTCGCGGCATCGAGTCGGGCGGGGCCGTCGACGGCCTGCCGTGTCACACCTTTCCGACCGACGACGGCGGAGTCGACCTGAAATGTCCGACCGAGATCGCAATCAGCGACCGGCGCGAAGCGGAGCTTGCGAAGAACGGATTCATGCCGCTCGTGCACCGGAAGAACTCGGATTTCGCCGCATTCATCGGTGCGCAGTCGCTATTGCAGCCGGCCGAGTATCACGACCCTGACGCCACGGCCAATGCGCGTCTGTCAGGGCGCTTGCCCTACCTGTTCGCGTGCTGCCGGTTCGCGCACTACCTCAAGTGCATCGTGCGCGACAAGATCGGCTCGTTTCACGAGCGCGACGACATGGAGCGCTGGCTCAACGATTGGATCATGAATTACGTGGACGGCGATCCCGCGAACTCGTCGCAGGAAACCAAGGCACGCAAGCCGCTGGCGGCCGCCGAAGTCGTCGTCGAGGAAATCGAGGACAACCCCGGCTACTACACCTCCAAGTTTTTCCTGCGCCCGCACTACCAACTGGAAGGGCTCACGGTGTCGCTTCGACTCGTGTCCAAGCTGCCCTCCGCGAAGACGGGCCAACACTGAACATCAACTGACTTTCCTGACGGAGTGAAGAAATGGGCGTGGCAATGTTTATGAAGGTCGATGGCGTCACCGGCGAATCCGAGGATTCCCAGCACAAGCAATGGACGGACATCCAGTCGTTCTCCTGGGGGGCGAACCAGAGGGGGGCAATGGCAACCGGCGGTGGCGGCAACGCCGGCCGCGCGAGCTTCAACGACCTTTCCGTCGTGGCCTATATGGACAAGAGCTCGGCTGCGATCATCAAGAATTGCGCGAACGGCAAGCATCTGACCAAACTTGAAATCTCGGCCTGCAAAACGGGCGGCACCCAAATCGAGTTCATGCGAGTCACGTTGGAGGAGGTGCTCGTCACTTCGGCGCATGTGACGGGTGTCGATCCGGGCGATGCGGCCGATCGGCTGCTCATGAACTACGGCTTTCAGGCCGCGCGCGTGAAGAAGCAGTACTGGGAGCAGACCGATACCGGCGGCAAGGGCGCCGAGGTATCGGTTGGCTGGAACGTCAAGGAAAACAAGGAAATGTGACGGGTGAGGGGCGCGACCATGAACGACGCTGAGCACGACTTCTCCTCGATGCGCGGCACGCGCACCGCTCGCCGGGCGCGGGACCGTTTGCAGCCTGCGCTGCTCGATCGCTTGACCGATACGGCGCAGCGTCGAGGCACGGAGCCTTCCTGCGCCGAATCGATCGGCGACGAGCGTCTGCGCGCGGCCGTTCTGCGCGACCTTGCGTGGCTGCTCAATACGAGCAACGCCGCGGATGGGATCGACGGCGTGTCGTTTCCCTATGTGCTTTCGTCGGTGCTCAACTACGGGATGCGGCCGTTGGCAGGCGTGCAGATGTCGGGGCTGGAGCCGTCCGATGTCGAAGCGTCGATCCGCGAAGCGATTCTTCGCTTCGAGCCTCGGATCGCGGCCGATAGCCTCGACGTGCGCTGCATCGGCAAGGGCGTGCCCGGCGAAACGGGTGAGAGCGGCGAGGCGAGCCCGCAGAACCTGCTGGCGTTCGAAATCCGCGGTCGACTCTGGTCGGTGCCCCGACCCGTCGATTTGCTGTTGCGCTCCGAACTCGATCTCGAGACGGGCGCGATGTCGCTGCAACCCATCCAGCGGATCTGATGCGATGGACACGCGTCTGCTCGAATACTACAACCAGGAACTCGCCTATCTGCGTGAGATGGGCACGGAGTTCGCACAGCAGTTTCCCAAGGTGGCGGCGCATCTGCGCTTGCCGGAAGGCGAGCCGCCCGATCCCTATGTCGAACGGCTGCTCGAAGGCTTCAGCTTTTTGACCGCCAGGGTGCGGCTCAAGATGGATGCGGAGTTTCCGCGTTTCACCGAGGGCTTGCTCGAAAGTGTATGTCCCGGCTATCTGGCACCGCTGCCTTCGATGGCGGTCGTACGCTTCGCGCCGATGATCAATGAAGGCAGTCTCGCACGCGGCGTCCTCTTGCCGGCCGGTACGGCCCTCAAGGCGCGGCCGACAGACGGGGAGCAGACCGCATGCGAGTTCCGTACCGCGCACGATGTGACGCTGTGGCCGCTCGAACTCGCGCGGGTTGCGCTCACCGGTGCGCCGACGGACCTGTCGCTCGCGCATCCGGGCATCGCGCGCGAGGTGCGCGGTGCCTTGCGCATCCGCTTGAAGTTGCGCGGCGGGGCCACATTCTCCCAGTTGCCGCTGGATCGATTGATGTTTTATTTGGCGGGCCCGGAACGCATCGCGCTGCAATTGCTCGAGTTGGTCGGGGCGCATGCGCTGGGCGTCGTTTGCCACGAAGCGGGAAGTTCGCCGCGTTGGCAGTACCCGCTCGGCTCCGACGCGATCGTTCATGAAGGCTTCGGCGCGGAGCAGGCGCTGTTGCCTGACGACGGTCGTACGTTTCAGGGCTATCGGCTGATGCGGGAATACTTTGCCTTCCCGGCACGATTTCTGTTTTTCAGCATCAATGGGTTGCAGCCGGCACTTCGACGTGCGGCCGGCGACGAACTCGAACTGACGATTCTGCTCGACAAGCAGGAAGCCGCGCTCGAAAGCGCGGTCGGCACGGAGCATCTCGCGCTCAACTGCACGCCCGCCGTCAATCTGTTCGCGCGGCGGGCGGATCGCATACCCGTCGCGCCGCGCACACGCGAGCACCATGTCGTGGTGGACCGCGGCTGCCCGCTCGACTACGAAGTGCATACCGTGGAGCGTGTCGTCGGCCATCTGGATGCGGGCGAGCAAGCGCAAGCGTTTCGTCCGTTCCATGCGTCATATGCCGCCGACGGCGGAAACTTCGGCGCATATTGGTCGGCGCATCGCGAGCCGCGCCTCGTTTCGGCGCAGGCACGTGCAAACGGAAGCCGCACAGGCTATATCGGCAGCGAGACTTTCATCACACTCGTCGATGGGCAATGCGCACCGTTCGACGAGCGGATTCGCTATCTGTCCGTCGATACGCTGTGCACCAACCGCGATCTCGCGTTGCTGCTGCCGTCGGGCAGCGAGGCCGGGTTCACGCTCAAGGTTTCGGCGCCCGTGGAACGCATCGAAGTGCTGGCCGGCCCCTCGCGCCCCCGAGCACCGATCGCGCAAGGCGCCGCTGCCTGGCGTCTCATCAGCCATCTAGGGTTGGCCTACCAGGCGCTCACCGATCTCGACGAAGAGGAGGGGGCGCATCGCTTGCGTGAACTGCTGACGCTTCACACGGACGCGGCGGATGCGTCGGCGCGCATGCAGATCGACGGTATCCGCGGTGTCGCATACACGCCCGTGTTTCATCGCCTGCCGGGCGCCGGCCCGCTCATGTTCGGGCGCGGGGTGGAAGTTGCAGTGACGGTGGACGACCACGCGTTCTCGGGCGAGAGCCCGTATCTCCTCGGCGCGGTGATCGAGCAGTTCTTCGCGCGGCACGTCTCCATCAATACCTATAGCGCAGCGGTGCTTCGAAGCGTTCAGCGCGGCACGCTCGCGCGCTGGCCCGCACGCGTGGGCAGGCGGCCCACGATATGAACAGTGCACCGCTTCCTGCCATGCCCGCGTCCGACGATGGGCGACATGCCGCATGGTGGCAGCGTATGCGCGTCGCGCCGCACGCATACGATCTCTATCATCTGATGCGCTGGCTCGATGCGGCATCGGGCAGCGAGTTGCCTCTCGGTCGCGCGGTGCGCCTGCGGGACGAACCGGTGCGATTCGGCCAGCAACCTTCGCTTGCCTTTGCACCGGCGATGGTGGCCTCCGTGCATGAGTGCGATGAAACCGTGCCGCGCGTTGCCATTCACGGATTCGGGCTCTTCGGCCCGAACGGGCCCCTGCCGTTGCACCTGACCGAGTACGCGCGCGAGCGCGCCACGGCGTTCGACGATCCGGCTTTCGCTGCCTTTGCTGATCTCTTTCATCATCGGCTCATCGTCCTCTTCTACCGCGCGTGGGCCGATGCGCAGCCTGCCGTCAGTCTCGACCGGCCGGCACAAGCGCGGTTCGATGGGCATGTCGGCAGTCTGATCGGTCGAGGTGCGAGCCCGCATACGAACCCGTATCGCCCCGCGCTTCACGCGCAGTATTTCCAGGCCGGACATCTGGTGCGGCATACCCGCAACCCCGAAGGCCTGATACAGATCCTGCGGCGATATTTCGGCGTGCCCGTGCGCATCGTCGAGCATGTGCCGCGCTGGGTGCGGCTGGCGCCGGAGCAATGCTGCGCGATTCGCGCGACGGCCCGCACTCAGCCGCTCGGCGCAGCGGTGCTCGGCCGGGCGGTGCGCGACGGCCAGTCGCACTTTCGGTTGGTGCTCGGCCCGCTTTCGCTTGCCCAGTACCGGCTGTTCCTGCCCGGCGGCGAGTGGGCGCATCGGCTCGCCGAGTGGGTGCGCGAGTACGTCGGGATCGAATTCGCCTGGGATGTGCAGCTCGAGCTCGCTCACGACGAAGTCCCGGCGCTGGCTCTGGGCGATGCGCATGGACTCGGCCGAAGCGCCTGGGTCGGCCGCAGGATGACGACGAGTCCGGCGCGCGACCTCGTGCTCGATCCGGCTGCGCGGCGCGGCCGGCCCGGTGGCGCCAGCTCCGGGGCCCGTCAGGCGCCGCGGCCTGCGCCCGGCGGCGCCCGCCCCGCCGCAGAGGCCTTTTCCTCCCACCACAGTCTTGATGGAGACGCCATTGTCTGAAATCGGTCGTGTCGCCCTGTTCGGCAAACTGAACCCATTCCTCTATCGAGCGCTGGAGCAGGCCACCGCATTCTGCCGGCTACGGGGCAATCCGTATGTCGAGCTCGTCCATTGGCTGCATCAGATCGTGCAGCAGCCAAACAGCGATCTGCACCGCGTGCTGCAGCGTTTCGACATCGAGCCGGTCCGCATCGAGCAAGGGCTCATGGCTGCGCTCGATCGCTTGCCGCGCGGCGCCGGCTCCGTTTCGGACTTCTCAGGGCATGTCGACGAAGCGGTTGAGCGCGCGTGGGTGTATGCGACGCTTCGCTACGACGCGACGCGCATTCGCGGCGCGGTCCTGCTGCTCGGCATGCTGAAGACGCCAGGTCTCGCCAACGTGCTTTTTGCGGTCGCCCGCGAGTTCGGGCGGATCGCACCCGACGTCCTGGCCGACGAGCTGGAGCAGATCGTCGCGGGCTCGCCCGAGACGGCCGGCGAGGACTATGCCGCGGCGCCCGACGTCGAGGCACAAAAGCGAAGCGAAGGCACCGCATTGAGCCGCTTTGCGATCGATCTGACTGCTCGGGCGAAAGCGGGCGAGATCGACCCTGTCGTCGGGCGCGACAGCGAGATCCGGCAGGTCGTCGACATTCTGTTGCGCAGGCGTCAGAACAACCCCTTGCTCGCAGGCGAGGCCGGAGTCGGCAAGACCGCGGTCGCGGAGGGGTTCGCATTGCGCATCGTCGCCGGTGAAGTGCCCCCGCCGCTGCGCGACGTGACGCTGTATATGCTCGACATCGGCCTGTTGCAGGCTGGCGCCAGCGTCAAAGGCGAATTCGAACGCCGGCTGCGCGAGGTGATCGACGAAGTCATGTCGAGCGCGCGACCCATCATTCTCTTCATCGACGAAGTGCATACGCTGATCGGTGCGGGCGGTACGGCCGGCACCGGCGATGCGGCGAATTTGCTGAAGCCCGCACTCGCGCGCGGACATCTGCGCACGATCGGCGCGACGACCTGGTCGGAGTACAAGAAATACATCGAAGCCGACCCCGCGCTGTCGCGTCGTTTCCAGGTCGTGCAGGTGCACGAGCCGAACGAGGCGGCCGCATTGCGGATGCTGCGCGGGCTCGCGCAGCGGATGGAGGCGCACCATCGCGTGCTCGTGCTCGACGAAGCGCTCGATGCCGCCGTGACGTTGTCGCACCGCTACATTCCCGCGCGACAGTTGCCCGACAAAGCGATCAGCCTGCTCGACACCGCATGTGCACGTGTGTCGGTCAGTCAGCACGGTGTGCCGGCGCCGCTGGAAGACGCACGGTCGCGCATCGACGGTCTGCGCGCCGAGCGGGGGCTGCTCGAGCGCGAGCGCACGCTGGGCATGGCGGACGCGGTCCGCCTCGACGAGATCGAGGCGTCGCTCGCTCGCGAGGCCGAAACGCTCGCGCAGTTGGAGGAGCGCTGGTCGGCCGAGCGAGCGGCGATCGAGCGAGTCGTCGGTTTGCGGGCCGAGCTGCTGAGCCAGGATGCCGAAGGTGCGGCGGCTGCGGCGGGTGGGTCCGACGCGTCCGATCTGGCCGACCAACAGCGACGACTCTCGTCCGCGCTGCGCGACCTGGCTCAGTTGCAAGGCGAGAGTCCCCTCGTGCTTGCGTCGGTCGACACGCATGCGGTCGCTTCCGTGGTGGCGGACTGGACCGGGATTCCGGTTGGCCGCATGGTCAAGAATGAAACGGAAGCGGTACTGAAGCTGGGCGATACGCTCAACGAGCGCGTCATCGGGCAGGCTCACGCATTGGAAACCATCGCGCGGCGCATCCAGACCGCGCGCGCGCGCCTCGACGATCCAGTCAAGCCGCATGGCGTCTTTCTGCTGTGCGGACCGTCGGGAGTCGGCAAGACCGAGACGGCGCTCGCGCTCGCGGACACGCTCTATGGCGGCGAGCACAACCTCGTCACGATCAACATGAGCGAGTTCCAGGAGGCGCACACCGTCTCGACGCTCAAGGGCGCGCCGCCCGGTTATGTCGGCTATGGCGAGGGCGGCGTGCTGACCGAGGCCGTTCGGCGCCGGCCGCACAGCGTGGTGTTGCTCGACGAAGTGGAAAAGGCGCATCGCGATGTCCACGAAATTTTCTTTCAGGTCTTCGACAAGGGCCGGATGGAAGACGGCGAGGGTCGTTTCATCGACTTCCGCAACACAGTGCTGATCCTTACCTCGAATGTCGGCTCGGAACGGGTCATGCAGCTGTGCCGCGACCCCGAGCGGTTGCCGGATCCGCAAGCACTGACCGACGCACTGCGTGCGCCGCTGCTCGACGTTTTCCCCGCGGCGCTGCTGGGCCGCCTGACCGTCGTGCCGTACTACCCGCTCGCCGACGCGATGCTCTCGCGGATCGTCGAGCTGCAGCTTCGACGCATCGAGCGCCGCGTCGAGACTCAGCATCGCATTCTCCTGACGTGCGCGCCGTCGGTTACGGCGCTGATCGCCGAACGCTGCCGCGAGATCGAATCGGGCGGCCGAATGGTCGATGCGATCTTGACTCACACGCTCTTGCCCCGCATCAGCCAGGCACTGCTGCGGGCGACGATCGACGGCCGCGTGCTCGCGGCGATCGAGGTCGATGCGGAAGACGGCCAGTTCGTCTATCGCTTCGACGACGCTTCTTTTTAAATTGGGAGGTAGCAATGAACGGAACATGGAGCTTCGGCAATCAGCGCGGCCTGGGCAAGCTGCCGGGCGGCAACGCCGATTGCGGTCAGCATGCCGCCGGCGGCGTGGCAGGCGGCTACATGGTCGGATCGATCGATCCTTTCGGCGGCGCCGATCAGCCGTTGGCATATCGTACGCCCAGCACTTTCGATCGCGACGCGCACGGCCTCCCGGACGGCTTGTTCAGGATTGTTCCGATACCGCCACATGCACAGGCCGTCGCCTATCTGAACAAGGCGACCGGTGCATTTCATTACGCAAGGATCACAGGTCAGACGTTGACGCAAACGGACGCCAATCAGGCGCACCGGCCCGGCATGGGCGGCACCTTTCTGCGTTTCGGACGAGGGCCGAACGGAACTGTGTCCCTGGACAACCTGGTCGCCCAGCGCGGTGTACAGCCGATTCAGGAAATGCCCGATTTGAACGCCTTCGTCAATTATTGCGGCCAGCACTACGATCTGCAAAACGGGCTTTTCTTCTTTTGCAGATTCAATTGAACGCCATGACGCTACGAAATGGTGCTCGATGATTGGCACGGACTTCATTGCGCAACGAGAGAGTCTGCATGTCTCGGATTTTCACGCTCGATAGCCCGTTCGGCGATCAGTTGATCTTTCGCCGTCTGACGGGCAACGAAGGCCTGAGCGAGCCGTTCGAATTGACGCTCGATGCGTTGGCGGAAAGCCATAGCCTGCCGTTGCAGTCGCTGCTCGGCAAGCCTGTCACGATCGAGATCGAGGAGCAAGGCGGACAGCGGCGCTATCTGAACGGATTGGTTGCTCGTGCACTGATGGGCGGCCGCGAGGCCGACCGTCACTACCGGTACGAGCTTACGCTGCGTCCGTGGCTGTGGCTCGCCACGCGCCGTGCCGACTGTCGGATATTCCAGCTCAAGAGCACGCCGCAAATCGTGCAGGAGGTGCTCGCACCGTACGGGTTTCCGCTCGAAAACCGGCTGGCGTGCAGCTATCCGCCGCGCGAGTACTGCGTGCAGTACAACGAAACCGATGCGGCGTTCGTCTCACGGCTGATGGAGTTCGAGGGCATCTACTATTACTTCGAACATGCATCCGGCCGCCATACATTGGTGCTGAGCGATGCGCCGAGCGCGCATCGCCCGCTGCCAGGGTACGAGTCGATTCCATTCATCGGGCCCGACCGGATCGCGATCGCCGATGAGGAGCATATCGCCGGATGGTGGCCCGCGCAGGAAATCCATTCGGGCCGGCACGAACTGAACGACTATGACTTCAAGAAGCCGCGCGCGGATCTGCTTGCGCGCCGGGCCGATCCGCTCGGCTACCGCCATGACGATCTTCCCGTGTTCGAGTGGCCGGGCGGCTATGTCGACGGCGCACAAGGTGAGCGCTACAGCCGTGTTCGTCTGGAAGAACTGCAAGCGGAGCATGACCGCGCGAGCGGCTACACGAATGCGCGCGCGATGGCGCCGGGCTATTTATTCAATTTAACGCGGTGTCCGCGGGCCGATCAGAATCGCGAGTACCTCGTCGTGCGGTGCCGCTACCTGTTTCAGGAAAACGCCTACGCGACAAAAAGCGGCGATAGCGAGGTGACGCACGAGACCCAGTTCATCGCGCAGCCGTCGAGTTTGCCGTATCGCGCACCGCGCCTCACGCCGAGACCGCGCACGAACGGCCCTCAAACGGCTGTGGTGACCGGGCCCGCCGGCGAGGAGATTTGGACCGACCAATACGGACGAGTGAAGCTGCAGTTCCACTGGGACCGCTATGGCCGGCGCGACGAAAACTCGTCCTGTTGGGTGCGCGTATCGAACCCCTGGGCGGGCGGCGGCTTTGGGGGAATACAAATTCCGCGGGTCGGCGACGAAGTCGTCGTCGATTTCCTCAACGGCGATCCCGATCATCCGATGGTGACGGGGCGCGTCTACAACGCCGAGCGAATGCCGCCGTGGGGCTTGCCGGCCAGCGCGACGCAAAGCGGGTTGCTGTCGCGTTCGACGCCCGGCGGAACTGTCGCACATGCGAATGCATTGCGTTTCGAGGACCGCAAGGGTGCCGAGCAGTTGTGGATGCATGCCGAACGCAACTTCGATGCGGAGACCGAGCAGGACCACACGTTATCGATCGGACACAACCATACGCATTCGGTCGGAAACGACGAGACGATGCAGGTGACCAACAATCGGAAGCGAAGTGTCGGTCAGAACGAGACGGTGAGCATCGGGCAGCATCGCATGGCCACGATCGGTGGCAACGAGACGCATACGGTGGCAGGCAGCCGCCAGCGTGAAGTCGGACAGGCCGAAACCGTCAAGATCGGGGCGGACCGGCAAGCGACGATCGGCGGCAGTCATACGGAGCACGTCGTGCACAACAAGACCGCGACGATCGGCCAGCTTTATCACACCACCACTCGGCAGATGAAGACGACTGTCGCGGCCTCGCATATCGAGGAGATCGGCGAGCGGACATCGTCGATCGCACATGCGCATGTGGTCAACGTGGGTGCGGCACAGTCGGTCAACGTGGGCAGCAATCACACGATGACCGTGGGCAAACGGGTACTCGTGAGTGCGGGCGACGAACTCGCGCTCGTTTGCGGCAGCGCGAGCATTACGCTGAAGAACGATGGCACGATCCAGATCATCGGTGTGACCGTCGAATCGGTCGGATCGAGCAGCCACAGCATTCGCGGCACGACGGTCACGTCGTCTGCAACGGGCGAGCACACGGTCGAGGGCGTCGTGTTGAAGCTGAATCCCTGAGAGACCGGCGCCCATGCAGAATTGGCAACCCACGAATCCGGTCGAACGCAGGTTCATGATTGCGCACGCCGATTGGCTGCGCTTTGCGAACGATCGCGATGCGCGGCTGATGATCTGGCAAACGAACGAAGCCGATGCGCAGCTCGTGCGGCTTTATTTTCGGGCGCAAGAGGAGCTGTCGTGCGCGGTCATTCGCTTGCGCTCGGAGTATCTCGATGAAGCGCGCTATGCGCATGCGCTGACGAACGAGATCGTCCGGTTCTACGACAGTCGACGAGATGCATCGAACGCACAGGGGATGCGAGCCGACTGGCAAGCTCCCCCTTATCGGGGCACGGATCCGATCCTGCATTTGCTGAGCGTGTCCGATAGCCTCATGCAGCGTCATCCGGACATTTTCCCGGCACTGATCTTCGTGCTGGAGCCGGCGCAGATTCATGACGAATCGGCGTTTTCGGGTTGGCTCGGGAAACTGCTTTCGGTCTTGAAGACGGCGCCGCGGCTTGGCGAGCGCGTGCGATTCGTTTTGCCGCGCACGGGTGTCGAGTCGTTGGCGCCTCTTGCCGAGCGACATAGAAACGTGGTGTGCCTGGCGCGCGGACAGTACACGATGGCGAGCGTGCCACGCGAGTTGCTCGCGGAATCGGGCGAACGCGGAGCGAGCGGCCAGTTTCGGCGCCTTTTCGTGGAGCTTGGCGAAACGGTCGGATCAGGCGATCCGGCGACGCTCGAGCGGCTGCGCACACAGGCGCTCGAGATCTCCGAGCGTGAACGGTGGTTCGATCAATGTACGGTCGTGCATTTGATCTCGGGTGCTGCGTATCTCAAGTGGCGCGACCATGCGCGAGCGATCGATGCTTATCGGAGTGCGGCTCGAAGCGGCGAGCAGGCCGTGGAAGCCGGGCATCCGGCGGGCCACAAGCTCGTCGCCCACGGATTGTTCGGCGAGGCGAGTGTGCATTTGACGCAGAAGGCGTTCGCATTGGCAGCGTATTGCTATGAGCGCGCCGCAGCTTCGATGAGCGCAGCGAAGGACGCGCTGATGACGGTCGAAGCATGGCGCATGAGCGCAGTGTGCTGGGAGAGGGCGGGCGAGCGCGAGCATGCGCTCGAGGCCGGTTTCAACGCGCTCGATGCCGGCCTGTCGATCGATGAATCGATGCGCGTGAACAGCAATTTGCGGCTCGTCGTCGAATGGATGGTGTCGAAAGTCGGAGCGTTCGATCGGCGTCGCGGCGAGTTGACCGAGAAAGTCGCGGCTTTGAGCGTAGGACGGTGAGCGCGCTATGGGATTGCTCGCTGTCAAGCATATGGATCCTGTCGTCGGCGTGGACGTGCACGCCGTTATCGTAGCGCCGAGCCCGACGCCGGTATTTCTTCCTCACCCGCACGTCGGTTTCGTGCTCGATTTAAGGGAATACGTTTCCGCCGCAATGGGCGTGGTAGGCAGTATTGCGACGACGATCGTGCAAGAGAAAGCGATCGAATATCTGCAGGACCATCCAGACGTCGCTCAACAGATCGACCAGGCGACGAACGTGGTGGGCGACAAGCTCAACGACATCGAAAGCAACGCAATCGTTGCGGATGGATTGAAGCTCGACGCGGATATCGCTCGCATGGAAGGCGCGGTTGCGAACGCATCGGGAGCTGGCGTGGGTGCCGGCGGTGGCGGCGGGCCGATCTTCGTCAACGGCTTCATGCGCACGACTGCGGGGACGCATTCGTTTCACGTACCGGGACTGCATTTTCCGTTGGGCGAATCGTTTGCACCCGTGCCGCCCGCACCCCCCGAGCCGTCGAACGACTCGGAAGCCTACATGGGCAGCAGGACGGTGCTCGCGAACAACGATCCGATGTCGTTCATGGCACTGCCGGCGATGAGCTGCTGGTCGATCGGCGAGGAGCCGATTGCCCACAACGGCGCGCATACGCAGCGAGAGTACCCCTCGATGCCGTCGTCGGTGATGCTGCCGATTCCGGTTGGCAGGCCTGTGTTGGTCGGCGGCCCGCCGGTGACGAATATGGCCGCGGCCGCGGCGGGGCTGTTCAAGGCGTTTCGAGGATCCAAATGGGCCTATGCGCTGGCCGACAAGCTGCATTTGAAGCCGGGGTTCCTGCGATGCAACGTGTTGCGCGCGGAACCGGTGGACGTGACAACCGGCGAAGTTGTCGTTCAGCAGCGGGATTTCACCGTGCCGGGGCGATTGCCGCTTGTATGGGATCGGTATTACGCCAGTCACGACACGTATCCTGGTGCGGTCGGGTTGGGATGGCAGACACCGGCCGATATCCGGCTCGAACTGATGTCGCATGAAAGCGGGATCGGTGCCGCTGCGTATTTTCCGGATCATGCGACAGCGTTCGATGCGTTGCCCGTGGCCGAAGGCTGGTCCGAGCGTGTCTATGACTGGCAGCACGGGCATGCGCTATACCGGTGCGGCGATCGGCTTACCCTGCGTACCCGGGGCGGCATCGAATACAGGTTCGATTTGCCACCGCGATGGCAGCAAATCGTGCCCATGCTTGAAGGCGGCGCGCGGCTGACGCTGCCCGTCGAGCGTATCGCCGATCTCAACGGCAACGCGTGGGTCTTCGAACGCGACGAGCGCGGACATGTTGTGCGTGTTGCCGAGTGGACCTGCGACGGGGCGACGGCTCGCACGATCGAATGCGATAGACGAGATTCAGGGCATGACCGGTTGAGCGGCGTCAAGCACGCAGCCGGGATAACGGGATTGACTCTTATCGACGCTGATGGGGGCGCACACCTGCTTGTTACCTATGAGCATGATCGCGATGGCAATTTGAGTGCAGCGGTCGATGCGATGGCACATCCGCATCGCTTCGACTATGCGGATAATCATCGAATGGTCAGTCACACGAGCGCACGGGGCGTGTCGTTTTACTACCGTTACTGCGCCGGCGAGGATGGCGTGTGGCGTGTCGACCGCGCGTGGGGTGACGACGGCTTGTTCGATTACCGGTTCACGTACGATCGTGTACGGATGGAAACGAGGATTACCGATTCGCGTGGCCATACGTCGGTACTGCAATTGAATGAGCGCGGCATGCCCGTGGCCGAGACCGATCCTCTCGGTGGAGTGACTTGTTATCGATATGATGCTCAGGGGCGCACGACTACGCGGATCGATCCGGCTGGCCACACGACCGCATGGGAATACGATCGATACGGCAATCTCGTTGCGCAGAGGCGGCCTGACGGAAGCGCAATTCGCACCGAATACGATACGGACCATCGCCCGTTGTGTGTGGCGTTGCCCGGCGGGCGTCAGTGGCACTACGAGTGGGATGAAAGGGGCAATCTGATCGCGCAAACCACGCCATCGGGTGCGACCTCGCGCTACGCGTATGACCCCTTTGGACAGCCGATTGCGCATACCGGGGCACGTGGGGCCATCACGCGGTTCGAATATGGCCGCGACGGCAGTCTCGCTGCGCTGACGGATGCGCTTGGCCATCGCACGCAGTATCGCAGCGATGCGCGGGGAAACCTCATCGAGATGATTGACGCGCTCGGGAAGGCGAGCCGTTGCGAATACGACCGCAATGGCAATTTGACGCGCGCGATCGAACCGGATGGGCGCGAGATGCATTGCGTCTATGACACAGACGGGAACCTGATTCGCTATCGCGATGCGGCAGGCCAAGTGACGGAGATGGAGTATTCGGCACTGGGACAGGTCAAGCGACGCGTTGCTGCAGACGGCACTGCCGTCGAATACAGGTACGACACGGAAGAGGAACTGGTCGGCGTCGTCAATGAACGCGGCGAGCTCTATGCGGTGCAGCGCGACGCATTGGGGCGGATCATCGCAGAGACGGACTATTGGGGGCAGACGCGGCGCTATCGGTATGGCATGGCGGGTGAATTGCTGGACAGTACGGACCCGCTGGGACAGGTTATCGAGTATCGCTATGACCGACTTGGTCGCATGATCGAGAAACGCTCGCCGCACTATGAGCGGGAGGTGTGGGTGGAGCGCTTCGCATATGACCGTCACGGCGATCTGGTGCTTGCGGAGAACCCCTCTTGCCGAGTTGAGTTTCAATACGACGCTGATGGCCGAGTGATCGGAGAGCGGCAGGGTGACGATTTTACGATTGCCAGCGTTTACGACGCGGCCGGCAACCGAACGGAGCGAAAAACAACTTTTGTGTCGGGCGGCCGTGTGGTCGGACATACGGTGCGCTATGCGTACGACGCATTGGACGCGGTCACGTCGATCCAGGTCGACGACGCGATGCCCTTTGTCATCGAACGTGATGCGCTCGGGCAGATCACGGCCGAGCAACTTACTGCGGACTTGCGGCGCGAACTATCGTATGAGTCGGCAGGACGACTGACCTCGCAGCGGACGCTATTGGCTGGTACCGGCGCTTTGTTCTCGACCGAATATGCATATGGCGCAAACGGCGAATTGATTGCAAAGCAGGATTCACGCGGAGGTCTCGAGCGCTATGCGTATGATCCCGTGGGGCGAATCACTGCGCACATCGATCCAGCTGGCCAGGTCCATAGGTTCCTATACGATCCCGCTGGGGATCTGCTGAAGACGCATACCCGCGAGCGCCGCACGGTAGGCGCCGCCGATGCCCAATCGGGTGACACGTGGGTGCGTGACGGGGAATATGCGGATTGCTATTACGCATACGACCGTACCGGGAATCTGGTCCGCCGGCAACAGGCTGAGCAGAATCTGACGCTCAAGTGGAATGCGCTTGGGCAACTCATGGAAACCGTGGCGACTCGGCCAACTGCGACACAAGCTCACCAGCCGGTTCGCATTCGGGCACTGTACGAATACGACCCGCTCCAACGTCGGGTGCGAAAGATTCTTCATGATTCTGCCGGCGGGGAAGCGCCTTCGCGCATGAGCAGGTTCTTCTGGGATGGCGACACGCTGGTGGGCGAGCATATCGGTGAGAACGGAGGCATCGACGTCGCAGCCCCACTGCGAAACGCGGGTAGCGGTGCCGGCTTCGCCGCGACGCATACATGGGAGTGGATCTATTACCCGGAGACATTCCGGCCGTTTTGCGCGGTGCATGGCAAACTGACGGAAACTGCGGTGCCCCAGTCCGCTGGACAACGGGCGCTCGTACCGGCGACGGTGTCTTTCTACCAATGCGATGTAAATGGAGCACCCTTGCGGATGCATGACGCAATGGGGCTCGTCATGTGGGAGTCGTGTTACGGTTCCACAGGCAGGATTGAACGTTCCGCGGCTTCACGGATCCATCAACCGCTCCGCTTGCAGGGGCAGTATTGTGACGAAGAAACTGGACTGCACTACAACCGGTACAGGTACTATGATCCGGACATCGCATCGTTCATCAGCCAGGACCCTATCGGCTTGGCCGGTGGCGAAAATCTGTACAAGTTCGCGCCGAATATATTCGATTGGATCGATCCATTCGGATTGCGTAGGAAGTCTGCTCGTCTGAAATGTGTGGGAAGAACGCCGGGCAAGGGCAGCAAGACAGGACGTGCGGTGATAGCGAAGATGCGCAGCAAGGGGAAAATTATCGGCACGGGGCCGAACATGATGTACCAGGCATCGAATGGCCTGTGGCATCCGATAAGTACCGCAGACATGGCACACAAGCACGACGCCGTAGAGTACTGGAACAGGCGAGGTGGGTTCTTTGGGGCGAAGTCCGCGGAAGTACGGGCGTGGATGCTGGACCCGGACAACTACGTGTTGGACCATTTCTCGCTCAACCGGTCTGCCGGCGCGTTGCTGCCTCTCAATTACAAGAACCCACTTCATTTCATAGGTCCCTCTGAGCCGCCCGACTATCCATAGTCCCTTCGAGGTGGCCGACTGTGATTACCCAAGGATATAAAGATGCGAGATCTGATGACGGAAAACCCCGAACTGGCACAGGACTTGATCAGGACGGTCGAACGTGCGAATGCACTTGATGAACGCGGCGAGGCCGTCGAGGCGCGCCGCATCTATATCGACGCATGGAGCCGTTTGCCTGCCCCGAAGCACGAATGGAGCCTGTTCGGCCAGTGGATACCAACTTGCTTGTTCAACAATAGTATGAAGTCGCGCGACTATGCCGAAGCCAGGGATTGGGCCAAAATCTCTTACCTGGGCCGCCCTATGGAAGACGATACTGCGTCCATGATGCAACTCGGAGCAGCAAATTACGAGCTGGGCGACATAGATGCGGCATCGGAATGGTTCGGCAAGGCATATGTGATCGGAGCACGGCGAGCCTTCGAAGGATTTTCGAAGAAATATTTGGATTTCTATTTGAAGAACGCTCGGCGCTGAAGCTGACCCAGCACGCGCGTGCCTCGAACTGAGCGGCATCCGCGTTGCCGTGCGCGCGCGGGGCTCGCCTCCACCTGGTCGCCTTCCTTGAAGCCCATCCGATGCACATAGTCGGCAGGAAGACGCAGCCAAAGGCTATTACCCCATTTTTCTATCAGCAGATTCATACCGCCCTTATCTCAGACTGCTCGAGGATCCAAGCTTGCGACTCTCGCATGAGCCCAGATCGGCGCATCGTCGCGCGGCGATTTTTCCGCCTCCTCCCTGATGTTCCCTTTGCGACTCGCCGATCCCATCCCATAATACGAATACGCGCGCGTCGAGGCGGCGCCGCGCCATCCAACGCGGGAGACGAGCGTGGGCGAATCGCCGGACGAAGCACAGGTGTTTCTCTCGACCTTGCGGCCGGAACCGCGCGACAGACAGGTCGCTCTCGCCGTGGTTCTGGTCTCGGCCGCGTTTTTCCTCGCCGCCGTACCGTTTGCAAAGGTCCAGCTCGCGAAGGTTTGGCCATTCATCCCCATCTACGAGTCCGCACTGATCATCAGCGATTGGCTGACCGCGGCGCTTTTGATCGGCCAGTACAAGATTCTTCGCTCGCGCTCGCTGTTGGTGCTGGCGAGCGGCTACTTGCTGACGTCGTTGGCTGCGGTTGCGCACATGCTGACGTTTCCCGGGCTTTTTGCGCCCGACGGACTGCTCGGCGCCGGTCCGCAAACTACAGCATGGCTTTACATGTTCTGGCACGCCGGTTTTCCGACGGCGGTCATCATCTATGCGCGGCAAGCGCCGCCTGAGCCATCGCCGGTGCGCGACACGACAGGCGGGTTGTTCGCGCCCGTCGCCAAATGCTGCCTCGTGATTCTGTTTGCCGTGGGCGCGGTGGTCGTCTTGACCACGGCAGGTCATGAGCGGCTGCCGCCGATTCTCGATCACGAGTTGTACACGTCCGCCTATATCAGCGCGATCGCCACGGTCGGCGCGTTGACGCTCGCCGCGCTCGTCACCGTTATTCGCCGCCGGCCGCGCTCGGTGCTCGACCTGTGGCTCATGGTCGTCCTATGCGCCTGGCTCTTCGACATCGCGCTATCGGCGGCACTCAATCATCGCCGCTTCGACCTCGGGTTCTACGCCGGTCGCATCTATGGGCTGCTTGCCGCGAGCTTCGTGCTCGTGGCGCTCACCTTCGAGAACGTCAAGCTGTACGCGCGCGTCGTACGCGCCTTCGACCGCGAACGCGCCGAACGGCGCCTCGTGCAGCAGCGCACAGCGGAGCTGAACGAGGCCAAGGCGTTGCTTGAAAAGCGGGTTGCGGCGCGCACGTCGGCACTCGCCGCATCGAATCGCGATCTCATGCGCGAGGTCTCCGACCGCAAGCGTGCCGAGCACGCGCTCAGGCGGTCGCAGGCGGAGTTGCGAGAGCTTGCGGCGATCAGCTCATCGGCACGCGAGCAGGAAAAGCGCCGCATCGCGCGCGAGCTTCACGATGAGCTGGCGCAAACGCTCGCCACCCTGCGCCTCGAGATGGATCGACTCGGCGAACAACAAACGACCGCCAGCGGTTTGCCGCTGCCCAAGCTTGCCGACATGCGCTCGCTCGTCGACGAGGCGGTGACTTCGACGCGTCGCATCGCCTCGGATCTCCGACCGGCGATGTTGGACGATCTGGGTTTGGCCGCCGCCGTGCAATGGCTGACCGAGGCGTTCGAGCAACGGCACGGTATCGATTGCGAGCTCATTGTCGAGCCTGTCGATTTCGACCTCGACGAACCGTATGCGTCGACAGCGTATCGGATCGTGCAGGAGTCGCTGACCAATGTCGCGCGGCACGCACAGGCGACGCGTGCGTGGGTCAGTCTTCTTCGCGAGAACGGGCAGGTAGTGTTGCGGGTCCGGGACAACGGTGTCGGCTTCGAGCCGCTGGCGCGGCGCAAGCCCACTTCGTTCGGCCTCGCAGGGTTACGCGAGCGAGCCTATCTCGTCGATGGCAAGCTCCGTATCGAAAGCGCGCCGGGGCAGGGCACAACGATCGAAGTGCGCATTCCGATGCCGGTGACGCAAGTGCGTGCCGAAACTTGAGCGGCGCGTGCGCCGCTGCGCACTCCGCGGCATCTCAAGCGAGCGTAGGAATCTCGACGATCTTGTCCCACGCGAAGTGCGGGTTTTCGAGCCCGCGTGTGCGCCGGTCGAGATAGCCGCGCGGATTGCAGACGACTCGCGTGCCGTCGGTCACGTAGTCGAACGCCGTGTGCGTGTGGCCATGAATCCACAGCGCCACCGGCTCGCGCACGAGCATGGGCAGATGGTTGATGAACCCGGCCGATGCGAGATCGGTGGCATAACGCTCAGCGAGGCTCGCGCGATGCGGTGCGTGATGGGTTACGACGATCGTCGTACCGTCGAACGGCTCGGCAAGCTCCTGCTCGAGCCAGGCGCGTGCGTGCCGGTGCAGCGCCAGCGCATCGTCCACCGTGAACAAGCGTGCAGGGCCATCGTTCGCGGCAGTATCGGTCGACCAGGCCACCTGTATCGGCCCACGAAAATCGAGCAACACTGTTTCGCAGGCGGCGAACGAGGCGGCGAGCGCCGCTTCGCTTGCGCCGAAAAGTTCGAAATCGGTCCACAAGGTCGTGCCGAGCACGCGCCAGCGGCCGGAGGGGGCAACCCACACTGCATTGTTGAGATAGTGGAGGTTGTCGACGCTCGCGGCCGCGTCGCGCATGGCCGTCTCCAGGGCGCCGAATTCGCCGTCGTAGTACTCGTGATTGCCCGGCACGTAGATGATGGGCGTATCGGGATCGAACGTCTGCGCGGCCCAGCGTATCCCTTCGGCGTGATTGTGAATGTCGCCGGCAAGCACGACGAGGTCCGCGTCGGCGTGCGGGATCGCCTCCGGCTCGTCGCATTCGAGGTGCAGATCTGACAGTACGCGGATTTTCACGGGATGCCTCTTGCGTTCTACGCTAGCGTAGCACCTTGCCGGGATTCATCAGGCCGAGCGGATCGAGCGCATGTTTCACCGCCCGCATGAGCGAGAGTTCGACCGGCGACTTGTAGTGCGCGGCTTCTTCCACTTTGAGCTGCCCGAGACCGTGTTCGGCGCTGATACTGCCATGATGGCGAGCCACGCTATCGTAGACAAGCCGGTTGATTGCCGCTTGATACCGGGCGAGAAAGGCCTTCGCATCTCCGCCTTCGGGCGCCTGGACGTTGTAATGCAGGTTGCCGTCGCCGAGGTGCCCGAACGTCACCATCCTCGCGCCGGGAATGGCAGCCGCAATCGCGGCGTCGGTTTCGGCGATGAACGTGCCGATGCGCGAGATCGGCACCGCGATGTCGTGCTTGATGTTCAGTCCTTCTTCGGCCTGTGCGAGCGGGATGTGTTCGCGCAATGCCCAGAACGCGCGCGACTGCGTGAGATTCTCCGCGACCACCGCATCTTCCACTAGCCCGGCATCGAGCGCCGTTTCCATCATCTGCTCGAAGAGTCCGCGTGCGTGCGCTTCGCTTTCGCCGTCGGAGAGTTCGAGCAAGACCGTTTGCGGGTGCGACGCGTCGAACGGATAGCGAAGCTGCGGAAAGTGCTTGCCCACGAGCCGAAGGCAGAAATCCGACATCAGCTCGAAGCCTGTCAGCAACGCACCGGCGGTACGTCGCGCGAGCGAGAGGAATTCGAGCGCGGCGTCCGGCGACGCCACCGCCGCGAGCGCGGTCACTTGCGCGGCGGGCAGCGGATGCAGCTTCATGACGGCCGCGGTGATGATCCCGAGCGTCCCCTCCGAGCCGATGTAGAGGTCGCGCAAGTCGTAGCCGGTGTTGTCCTTGCGCAGGCCCCGCAGGCCGTTCCATATCTCGCCTTGGGGCGTGACGACCTCCAATCCCAGGCATAGCTCGCGCGCATTGCCGTACCGCAGCACGCCCGTGCCGCCGGCATTGGTCGACAGATTTCCGCCGATCGTGCAACTGCCCTCGGCCGCGAGACTCAGCGAGAACAGCCGGCCGGCTTCGCGCGCGCGGGCCTGTACGTCGGCCAGAACGACGCCGGCTTCGACCGTGATCGTGTCGTTTTGCGTATCGATCGCGCGCACACGCGTGAGACGAGTGAGGCTGATGACGGCCTGCTTGCCGCTCGTATCCGGCGTTGCACCGCCCGCAAGTCCCGTATTGCCGCCTTGCGGCACGAGCGCGATGCGGTGCGAGGCCGCAAGGCGCACGAGCGCCGCCACTTCTTCGGTCGTGCCCGGGCGCAGCACCGCGCAACTCGCGCCCGAATAGCGCCGGCGCCAATCGGTCAGGTAAGCGGCGGTGTCGTGCGGGTCGGTAAGGACGTAAGCCTCGCCGATGGCTTGCCGGCAAGCGGCGACGAAGTCGGATGAAGAAGTGGAATCGCTCATGATGACCTTTGCCTGGATTGGCGCGCTGCCCGCTTGAACGGCGCGACGTAAGCGAGCGCGCAAGCGAGAAACACGACCGACAATGCCGTTTCGAGCCAGCCCAGCATCGCTGAACGTCCCGCATCGCTCATGCCTCGCACGATGCCTTCTGCGAAATAGAGCAGGATCAGCATCGACGCCCACTGCAACGTGTAAAGACGCCGGCGCAGCACGCCGGGCAGCGCGGCAGCGAGCGGCAGCGCCTTGAGTACGAGGGCCGAGCCGCCGGGGCGCAACGGCGCGAGCCAGCGCTCCCAGGCGAGCGTCAGCGCGATCAGCGCGACGAGCGCCACCGCCGCCCCGACGGCGTATGCGCCGTGCGCACCCGCCGGGCTAGCCGCAGCTCGAGCCGATTTCTCGTCGGAAGTCGGAGTGCCGCTCATGGACGGCCGCCGAGCAGGGCCGCCGTTCGCGCGACGCGCGCGCCAAGTGCGGTGGCCAGCGTTTTCTCGTGCGGCGAAAGCGACGATTCGCGGGCGCCCGCGCCGGACACGTGCGAGGCGCCATAGGGCGTACCGCCGCTTTGCGTCGCGGACAGCGCGCTTTCGGTATAAGGAATGCCCACGAGCAGCATGCCGTGATGTAAAAGCGGCAGCATCATCGAAAGCAGCGTCGTTTCCTGCCCGCCGTGCAGACTCCCCGTCGACGTGAAGACGCAAGCCGGTTTGCCGGCCAGCGCGCCGCTCAGCCATTGGGGCGTGGTGCCGTCGAGAAAATACTTGAGCGAGGCGGCCATATTGCCGAAGCGGGTCGGCGAGCCGAGTGCGAGACCCACGCATTCTTCGAGATCCCGCGGCTCGGCGTAAGGCGGGCCATCCGCAGGTATCGGCGGTTCGGTGGCTTCGCTGAGGGGCGAAACGCTTGGCACGGTGCGAATGCGAGCCTGCATGCCCGCGACGCTGTCGACGCCTTGCGCGATCGCGAGCGCCAATTCGCGGGTGGCGCCGTGCCGGCTGTAATAAAGTACGAGGATGTCTTTCATGGGACGCTTTTATGAGCGGCCTATTATAGGGGCATGAGAGTATTCGAGCGGCCGGTGGCGGACGGACAGCCCGTGCCGGCGCCCCACGATGCGCCCCCCACGACGGAGAATTTCTTGCCGAAAAAATTGAGTGTCGATCTGAATACCGTCAAACGCCTCGCGCGATTTGCCGCCAAGCGCAGCAGCGAGGACCGCATTGCGCAGGTGGCCGGCAGCTTGACGTTCACGACGATGCTGGCGATCGTTCCGCTCGCCACGGTAGCGTTCGCGCTTTTTACGGCGTTTCCCATTTTTTCGACGTTTCAGGCTTCGCTGCAGACGTTCCTTGCCCAGCACTTGATGCCGGACCAGATCAACAGCCAGATCTTTCGCTACCTGAATCAGTTCGCCTCGAAAGCGAAGGGACTGACGACGGCGGGGATGATCGTGCTGTTCGTCACGTCCGTCATGACGATGATGACCGTCGAATCGGCCTTCAACCTCATATGGCGCGTGCCCAAACCGCGTCCGTTCGCACAGCGCGTGCTCGTCTACTGGGCGATCATCACGCTGGGACCGTTGCTGATCGGTGTGAGCTTGTCGATTACCTCGCACCTTTTCACGCAATCGAACTCGTTGGCGAACGGCTACGTCTCGCCGCTGATCGAATGGGCGCTTTCGGGGGCCGCGCTGCCGCTGACCGGGCTGGCCTTCACCATGCTCTACGTGTACCTGCCCAACTGCAGTGTGCAGTGGCGCGATGCCGTGGTGGGCGGATTATGCGCCGCCATCGCGTTCGAACTCGCGAAGCGCGGCTTCGGCTTCTACGTCCGGCGCATCCCGACCTATACGGCGGTCTATGGCGCTTTCGCGACGGTGCCCATGTTCCTGATATGGGTTTATCTGAGCTGGTTCATCACGCTCGCGGGTGCGACGATCGTCTCGGCGCTGCCCGCTATCCGCGCCGGCCAGTTCCACCGGCGCGACTACGCGGGCGGAGACCTGCTCGATGCGCTCGAGATTCTCGCGCGCCTGAGCGATGCACGCGACCATGGCGCTGCGGGGCTGACCGTGATGGAACTGGCGCGCATGCTGCGGTGCGATCTGGATACGGCCACGCGGATCGTCGGCAAGCTGAGCCGCCATCAATGGATCACGCGGCTGGCCGACGAAGGCGCGGATGGTCAGCCACGCTACGCGTTGCTCGTCAACCCGGCGCATATCACCGTGGCGCGGCTATTCGACGTTTTCGTGATCGATCGCACCGAGCTCGAATATCAGTTGCGGCTCGAGTCGACGCGCGTCGATGGCGACGCTTTACTCGCGGCGCTCGGCAACGACAGACTCGAGATTTCGCTCGCCACGCTGCTTGCGGCGCGCGAGGCCCGCGAGGCCTTCCAGGCTGGCCGCTCGCGTGTCTTGTCGGGTTCGCCTCGCCACGCCACTTGAGGCGGGGCGTACTGCGTGCGTGTTTGCGCGCTGCGCCGCTAGCTGACTCTTTTCGTGTCGCTCCATCGTCTTATCAGTATCTAAACGATGGAGGACCGTGATGAACCTGAGAAACAAGAGCGTCGTCGTCACCGGTGGAAGCCGGGGTCTTGGCCTGGGTCTGGTCGAAGCGCTCGTCGAGCGACAGGCGAAGGTGACGGTCGTGGCGCGCGGTAGGGATGGCCTCGATGCTGTCGCAACGCGTCTTGGCGTGGCAACGATCGCGGCCGACATTACCGACGAGGCGGCGGCACATCGGATCGTCGGGGACGTGCGCCCCGATGTCCTCGTCCTGAACGCTGGTGCCCTCCCGCGCATGGGGCGGCTGGACCAGCTGAGCTGGAAGGACTTCTCCGTGGCCTGGGAAACGGACGTCAAGGGCGGCCTATTCTGGCTTCAGGCGGCACTCAATGCTCCGCTGAATCCTGGCAGCCGCGTGCTGGTCGGATCGAGCGGCGCGGCCGTCAGCGGTTCCCAGATGTCGGGCGGCTACGGCGGTTCCAAGCGCATGCTATGGTTCATGGCGAAATACGCGAACGGGGTCTCAAAGGAGAAGAATCTCGGAATTCAGTTCCAGGCGATCCTTCCGCGCCAGATGGTCCTTGGCACCGGCATTGGGGACGCGGCTGCAGGTGTCTATGCAAGTTCAATGGGAATCACGCCCGAGGAGTTCGTTGCCCGCTTCGGAGCGCCGATGCCGCCCAGGGTCTTTGGAGACCGTGTCGTATCGGTGCTGGAGGATCCTCGGTACGCCGAGGACATCGTATTCGGCCTCAACGGCGATGACGGTGTCACCGTGATGGAAGGAGCGACAGGTTGAAGGAAGGCCAGAGCCCGGCACAAAGCGCGCTGCGGTCCGAGTTGCTCGCAGCGGCGGAGGAGTGGCGCCCGGAGCTTCATCGATACTGCGCGCGCCTGATGGGCTCGGTCATCGAGGGCGAGGACGTCGTACAGGACGCCCTGACGAGCGCATTGATCGCCATCGACGAAAAGCAGCAGGACGTCAGGACGTTGCGCGCCTGGCTTTTTCGCGTCGCGCATAACCGGGCATTGGACCTGCTGCGCAGCCGTGCGCTGCGAGCGACGGAGCCGATAGATGCTGCCGATGAAGTCGCGGACGACACCATCGAGGATCCCGTGGAGAGACTTATGCTGCAGCAGGCGATCGGTTCGGCGGTTTCGCGATTCACGGAACTGCCTGTCGCCCAGCGTAGCGTGATCATCCTCAAGGATGTCCTCGATGAGCCGCTGGCCGATATCGCTGCTTTGCTCGATCTGACGATCGACTCTGTGAAGGCACATCTGTCGCGCGGCCGCGCTCGACTTCGCGAGATCAATGCGAGTGCTGCAGCAGACGAGCCGGTGGCCGCCAAGCCGGTATCGGAGGCGTTGGCGCGTTACGTCTCGCTGTTCAATGGGCGCGATTGGGACGGTCTGCGCGCGCTCCTCGCCGACGACGTGAAACTGCATCAGTCCAGTTATCCGGTTCGCGTCGGATCGGCTGACGTCGGAAGGTTTTTCAGCATCTATGCGACGATCGAAGGCTTGTGGCTCGTGCCGGCGTGGCTTGGCGGACGGGAAGTCGTTGCTGTCTTTTCAACCCGGACGAGCGTCGCGCCCGACTATTTCATGTGGCTGGAATGGCTCGACGGCCGGATCAGCTTCATACGCGATTACCGTCATGTCAGCTACGTCATCGACGACGCAGAGTTGATCCTCGCGCCGCCCACTGGGCGCCAGGACGCGGAGCGTCCTTCCGATTGACGCAAAGCTAGAGCCGGATCTTGCCTGTGCAAATGTCCTTGAACATCACCCAGTCGCCCATCAGGCTGTAGAGCGGATGACTGAAGGTGGCGGGCCGGTTCTTTTCGAAGAAAAAGTGGCCGACCCAGGCGAACCCATATCCGCACACGAGTGCGCCCGGCAGCCAGAACCAGCTTCCCGTCGCGATGGCCATGGCGACGCAGCCGATTACCCCTAGAGAGCCGATGAAATGCAGCCTTCGGCAAGTCGTGTTGCGATGCTCGCCGAGGTAGAACGGGTAGAACTGCGCGAAGCTCGTAAAACGAGTCGCATGCGTGCCGTGAACCATGGTAGCTACCTCCGCAACGATCAGGACGGTGGTGATGCCTGGAGCGGCCGCGCAAACGCGAAGAGCGCTTCCAGGGTCGCATCGGGTGCCTCGGACATCAATGCATGGCCGGCATCGAGCGTGACCGCTTCGAACTGCGCACCGGCCGCGGCAAGCGCTTCGACCAGTCCGCGCGCGGCCTTCGGTGGCGTCATCGCGTCCTTCGAACCGAGCACGAGCCGTACCGGGCAGCGCAGTTGCCCAGCGCGCTCCAGCCCTTCCGCGTAGCCGTTGCAGGCGGAAAAATCGGTGTGGAAGAGCCCCGGCTCGCCGGCCGCGGCCACGCGCTCCATCAGGCGCTGGTTCACCCCGTGCAGCCAAAAACCAGGGCCCGGGCAGGACGGCTTGGCGGCAATCGTCGAATGCGACCAGCGATTGACGAGCGCGATCGCTTCGGCTTCGCGGTGGAGCGCGGCGTCCAGCAACGCGTCGGAAACGGTCATCGGCACGGCTGTGGCGACGAGCGCCACGCGCGCGGCGCGGGTCGGATAACGGCCGGCGAAGTCCAATGCCACGAGCGAACCCATGCTGTGCCCAGCCACGAACGCCGATGTCACGCCCAGCGTGTCGAGGAACGCCGCGAGCCAATCGGCGAGCGCGCCGATGCTCTTGGCCGCCGGCCCGGCGCTGCGGCAGTGGCCCGGCAGATCGACGGCGAGCGCATTGAAGCCGTGGTGCGCAAAGTACCGGCTCTGTAGCGCCCAGACGCTGTGGTCGTGCTGGGCGCCATGAACGAAGACGGCGCTCGGCAGTGCTGGATCGAACGGCCTGCCGCCGGTATAGGCATAAGCCCGTTTGCCCAGGACGTCGACGATCATGCCGACTCCTTTTTTGACGCGCCACGGCCCGCATCGGGTCCCGAGCCGGACTTGCCGGCTGCCTTGAGCGCACGTTTGAGATCGTCGATGAGATCGTCCGGATCTTCCAGCCCGATCGACAGGCGAATGGTGCCTTCCCGGATGCCCGCTGCCGCGAGCGCCGCGGCGTCCATGCGAAAGTGCGTCGTCGAAGCCGGATGAATCACGAGCGAGCGCACGTCGCCGACATTCGCGAGGTGGGAAAACAGTGTGAGGGCTTCGATGAAGCGCCGGCCGGCGGCGCGATCGCCGCGCAGATCGAAGCTGACCACGGCGCCCGCGCCGCGCGGCAGCAGGCGCTGCGCGAGCGCGTAGTCCGCATGCGAGGGCAGCTCCGGATAGGCAATCGATGCAACGCCCGCATGCGAGGCCAGGAATTCGACGACCTTGCGCGTATTGGCCACGTGCCTGTCCATCCGCAGCGGCAGCGTTTCGATGCCCTGCAGCAGTTGCCACGCGGCTTGCGGGTGCAGCGTGGCGCCGAAGTCGCGCAGGCCTTCGCGGCGCGCGCGCAGCAAAAACGGCGCGACGGTGCTCTCTTCGGCGAAGACCATGCCATGGAAGCCCTCGTACGGCTCGGTGAATTCGGGAAAGCGGCCCGATGCGACGAAGTCGAAGGCGCCGCTGTCGACGAGTACCCCGCCGATCGTCGTGCCGTGTCCGCCCAGGAATTTGGTCGCCGAGTGATAGACGAAATCGGCGCCATGCTCGAACGGTTTGAGCAGGTAGGGCGTCGTGAACGTGGAGTCCACCAGCAGCGGCACCCGGTGCTCGTGCGCGAGATGCGCCAGCGTGGCAATGTCGAGCACGTCGAGGCCCGGATTGCCCAGTGTCTCGCCGAAGAGGAGGCGGGTGTTGGGCCGCAGCGCGGCGCGCCAGGCATCGATATCGCGCGGCTCGACGAACGTCGTTTCGATGCCGAAGCGCGGCAGCGTGTAGTGCAGCAGATTGTGCGAGCCGCCGTAAAGCGCGTTCGAGGCGACGATATGGGCGCCGGCGCCCATCAACGTGGCGATGGCCAGATGCAGGGCGGCTTGCCCGCTGGCCGTGCCGATCGCGCCCGCGCCGTTTTCGAGCGCGGCGACACGCTCTTCGAAAACGGCGACGGTCGGGTTGGAGATGCGCGAATAGACGTGCCCGGCGCGTTCCATATCGAACAGCGCCGCTGCGTGATCCGTGTCGCGGAATACGAACGCCGCGCTTTGATGGATGGGCGTGACGCGCGCGCCGGTTGTCGCATCGGGCGCGGCGCCGGCATGAACGGCGAGTGTGTCGAATCGGTTGGCGGACATCGGCGGCGACCGGACGCTCGTCCGGCAAGGGTGGCGTGACGGCCATCGTACCATCGCGGCGCGCCCGTTCAAGAGGCGGCGAGCGCGACCGTCCGCACGCGCCGGTGGCTGAAATCGGCGCGTGCGGCTTTCCTTTTAAGGGGCTTTCCGCTAGGATCGACCGATCAAACGAGGCTTTAACCGGAGGGGGCAAACCATGAAGGTCAGCGATATCTTGAAGGTGAAGGGCAATACGCTCTATACCGTTTCGCCCGATACGCCGCTCACAGCCGCGGTGACCACGATGGCGGAGCACGACATCGGTTCGCTCGTGATCATGGAGCATGGCGATCTGGTCGGTATGTTGACGTTTCGCGAAATCATCGTCACGTTGAACAAGAATGGCGGCACCGTAGGCTCCGGCATGATCCGCAAGGTGATGGACGACCACCCGCTCACGTGCACCCCCGAAACGGATGTCGACGAGGTGCGCCGGATGATGCTCGAGCATCACGTGCGCTACCTGCCGGTGCTCGAGAACCGCACGTTGATGGGGGTCATTTCGTTTTACGACGTCGCCAAGGCGGTTGTCGAAGAACAGAGCTTCGAAAATCGTATGCTGAAGGCATACATCCGGGATTGGCCGGAAGAGGGCGAGTCGCGCGAATTGCGCTAAGGCGCTTCGGCGCCCGTTCGCCCGCTTCCCGCTTCCCGTACGCCTAGACGGCAACAAGACGCGCCCCGGTCTTGTTGCGTCGCACAACGAGCCGGCTGCGTTCTTTGAACGCGGCTTTTTTTTCGAATCGATGCGAGCCATCGTCCGATTTTCGCGACATCGCCTCGCCCTGCAGCCCGATCCATGAGCGAACGCCCGTTGACCATGGCGACCGATGCGCGCCGAGCCCCGCGTCACGAACATTCTCAGTTCGGTTTGCTCAAAGAGCGCCGTTTCGCCCCGTTTTTCTGGACGCAGTTTCTCGGGGCGCTGAATGACAACGTATTCAAAGTCGGCTTTACGTCGCTCGTGACGTACGAGACGGCCCAGTTTTCGGGTGTCGATGCAAAAACGGCCGCTTTTCTGATTTCGGCGATCTTCATTTTGCCGTTCGTCCTTTTTTCCGCAACGTCGGGGCAAATCGCTGATAAATACGATAAAGCGACGCTGACGCGCTTCGTCAAAACGTTCGAAATCGCGGTGATGCTGGTGGGCGCCGCCGGATTCGCGCTTCATCATGCGGTGCTGCTGTACCTGTGTACGTTTCTGATGGGCGTGCATTCGACGTTGTTCGGCCCCGTCAAATATGCGTATTTACCCCAGCATCTCGATCAGCGGGAACTCGTCGGCGGAAACGGGCTCGTCGAGATGGGTACGTTCGTGGCCATTCTCATCGGCACGATCGTGGGAGGCGTTGCCGCAGCTTTCGCCACGCACGGCGCGCTCGTGCTCGCCGTCGTCTGCGTGGCCGTCGCCTGTGCCGGGCGGGCCATATCGAGTGCGGTTCCGGCAACACCGGCGCCTCAGCCCGATCTGCGCATCAATTGGAACCCGGTCACGGAGACGCTGCGCAATCTCGCACTGGCCCGCGAGAATCGAACGGTATTCCTGAGCCTGCTGGGTATTTCATGGCTCTGGTTTGTCGGCGCAACGTTTCTGACATCGTTCTTCAGCTTCGCGAAGGACGTGTTATCGGCCAATCCCGATGTCGTCACCGTTTTGCTCGCAACGTTTTCGCTCGGTATCGGCGGCGGCTCGCTGCTTTGCGAGCGGCTCTCGAACCGGCGCGTCGAAGTCGGTCTCGTGCCGCTCGGCTCGATCGGCATGAGCGTTTTCGCCATCGACCTTTATTTTGCGAGCCACGCCTTGCCGAGCGCCGGACATCTGCTCGACGTCGCCCAGTTTCTGAGCCGCCCGGCGCACTGGCGTATCCTCGCGGACCTGTTCCTGCTCGCCATGTTCGGCGGCTTTTACAGCGTACCGCTCTATGCGCTGATTCAAAGCCGCAGCCAGCCCACGCGTCGCGCGCGGATCATCGCGGCCAACAACATTCTCAATGCGCTCTTCATGGTGGTATCGGCGCTGATGGCTATCGCGTTGACATCGTTGGGCGTGCGCATCCCCGGTATCTTTCTGACGACGGCATTGCTCAACGCCGTGGTGGCCATTTACATCTATTCGCTCGTGCCCGAGTTCCTGCTGCGCTTCGTCGCGTGGGTGCTCGTGCATACCTTCTACCGGATTCGCCTCGTGCACGCGGAGCGTATTCCGGAGACAGGGCCGGCGGTGCTCGTCTGCAATCATGTGAGCTATGTCGATGCGCTCGTCATCATGGCCGGCAGCCCGCGGCCGATCCGCTTCGTCATGGATCACCGCATTTTCGAAACGCCGTTCGCGGGCTGGGTCTTTCGTCATGCGAAGGCCATTCCGATCGCTCCGACCCATGAGAACGCGGCGCTGCTCGAGCGCGCATACGACGCTTGTGCGGAGGCGCTCGCGCAGGGAGACCTCGTATGCATCTTTCCCGAAGGCAAGCTGACGGCCACGGGGGAGATCAACGCTTTTCGCCACGGTGTGACGCGCATCGTCGAGCGTACGCCCGTGCCGGTCATTCCCATGGCCCTGCGTGGGTTGTGGGGCAGCGTGTTCTCGCGGCACGCCGATGCGCGCTGGCCCCGGCCGCTGCGCAAGGGGATGACGAGCCGCCTGAGCCTGGCCGTTGGCGAGCCGATGGAGCCGTCAGCCGCGACGCCCGAGGCGCTGCAGACCATCGTGACAGGCCTGCGGGGACCGCGCAAATAAAACGTCGGGGCACGCGCGCGATGGCGCCGCCGCATGCGGTGCCAAGCTTGCGCCGCGGGCAGGGCATAATATCGGTCTTTCCCGCATTTTTCGTAAGGCCACGTCCATGTCCGGCAACACTCTTGGCACGCTCTTCACCGTTACGACGTTCGGCGAATCGCATGGCCCGGCCATCGGCTGCGTCGTCGATGGCTGTCCGCCCGGCATGGCGCTGACCGAGGCCGATATCCAATTGGAGCTCGATCGCCGCAAGCCCGGCACGTCGCGGCATGTGACGCAACGCCATGAAGAGGACAAGGTCGAGATTCTGTCCGGCGTGTTCGAGGGCGTGACGACGGGCGCACCGATCGCCCTGCTGATCCGCAATACCGATCAGCGCAGCAAGGACTACGGCAACATCGCCGAGACGTTCCGTCCCGGGCATGCCGATTACACCTACTGGCACAAGTATGGCGTGCGCGACTACCGCGGCGGTGGCCGCTCCTCGGCCCGTTTGACCGCGCCGACCGTCGCGGCCGGCGCGGTGGCGAAGAAATGGCTGAGCGAGCGGCTCGGCGTCGAAGTGCGCGGGTACATGAGCGCGCTGGGCGAAATCGACGTACCGTTCGTCGATTGGTCGCATGTGCGCGAGAATCCGTTCTTCGTCCCCAATGCCGACATCGTACCGAGGCTCGAGGAATACATGGATGCGCTGCGCAAAGAGGGCGATTCGATCGGCGCACGCATCAATGTCGTGGCGAGCGGCGTTCCCGTGGGTCTCGGCGAACCGCTCTTCGACAGGCTCGATGCCGATATCGCGCATGCGATGATGGGCATCAATGCCGTGAAGGGCGTCGAGATCGGAGCGGGCTTCGCCAGTGTTGCGCAGCGCGGTTCCGAGCATGGCGACGAATTGACGCCGGCGGGATTTGTCGGCAATCGCGCCGGCGGCATTCTCGGCGGCATTTCGACGGGCCAGGATATTACGGTGTCGATCGCGATCAAGCCGACGTCGAGCATCCGCACGCCGCGCCGCTCGATCGATAAAGCAGGGCAGCCGGCTGTTGTCGAGACTTTCGGCCGGCACGACCCCTGTGTCGGTATTCGCGCCACGCCAATCGCCGAGGCGATGCTCGCGCTCGTGCTGATCGATCACGCGCTGCGTCATCGCGCGCAGTGTGGCGACGTGAGCGTCGCCACACCGAAGATTGCGGCAAGCGCACCCTGATCGTCTGCAGGCTGTTCTCGGCGCGATTCGGCCGTGACAAAAGAACGGGCGCGGGTCTCGATGGACCCGCGCCCGTTTTCATCTGTGCGGCACGAACATCGTCCGTGCCGCCTTACCGCGTCACATATTCGCGTAGTTGGGCCCGCCGCCGCCTTCGGGCGTGACCCAGACGATGTTTTGCGTCGGATCCTTTATATCGCACGTCTTGCAATGCACGCAGTTCTGGGCGTTGATGACGAGCCGGTCGCTCCCGTCGTCGTTTTTGACGAACTCGTACACCGCGGCGGGGCAGTACCGTCCCTCCGGCCCCGCGTAGGTATGCAGATTAACGTTCACTGGCACGGACGGATCTTTCAGCGTCAAATGCGCCGGCTGATTCTCTTCGTGGTTCGTGTTCGACAGGAAGACCGACGAAAGCCGATCGAACGTGAGTTTGCCATCGGGCCTCGGATAAGCGATCGGCGCGCACTGCGCGGCGGGCTTGAGCATCTCGTGATCGCGGTGCTTGTGATGGAGCGTCCACGGCACGTTGCCGCCGAACAGCTTTTGCTCGATGCCGACCATCAGCGTGCCGAGATAGAGCCCCTTGCTCATCCACTGCTTGAAGTTGCGCGCG
>NZ_JBMRBK010000059.1:0-58018 GCF_057351765.1 Trinickia sp.
ATTCCGGTCGTATCGATCCGCGATCTCGGCATCTTGCGAGAGGTGAGACGAGCGGCCGACGGCACGCTCGAAGTCGTCATCACGCCGACCTATTCGGGGTGCCCGGCCATGTCGCAGATCGCCGAGGACATTGGCCGCGCGCTCGATGCCGAAGGCCTTGCGCCCTATCGCATCGAAACGGTTCTGGCGCCGGCATGGACGACCGACTGGATCACGGAGGCGGCGCGCGAAAAACTGCGCGAATACGGCATCGCGCCGCCCACCGGGTCCGCGGCGGTAGATCCGGCCCACGGATCCGGTGCCGAGAGCGTCATCCGCTTCGCGCCGCGCGCGAACGAAGCCCCGCCGTGCCCGCGCTGCGGCTCCGCCCAAACGCAACGGCTCGCGCAATTCAGCTCGACAGCATGCAAGGCGCTCTATCGTTGCCTCGATTGCCGCGAACCATTCGACTACTTCAAACCTTACTGAACATGGCGACTCCGCAATTTCATTCGCTGCGCATCCGCGAGGTGCGGCCCGAAACCGCCGATGCGGTCTCCGTTTCCTTCGAGGTGCCGCCCGAACTGCGCGATGCCTACCGGTTCACGCAAGGCCAGTTCGTTACGCTCAAAGCTCATGTCGATGGCGTCGAGATGCGGCGCTCCTATTCGATCTGCGTCGGCGTCACCGACTACGAGCGCGACGGCGAACTGCGCATCGGCGTCAAACGCGTGCGGGGCGGGCGGTTCTCGAATTTCGCATTCGAGACGCTGCAACCGGGCCATACGATCGATGTAATGACGCCCGATGGACGTTTCTTCACGCATTTGAACGCGGAGCACGGCAAGCAATACGTCGCGTTCGCGGGCGGCTCGGGCATCACGCCCGTGCTCGCGATCGTCAAGACGACGCTCGAGATGGAACCGCGCAGCAGGTTCACGCTCATCTATGGCAACCGCGATGTCGACTCGATCATGTTCGCGGAGTTGCTCGAGGATCTCAAGAACCGGTACATGAGCCGTTTCGCGCTTTACCACGTGCTGTCGGACGACATTCAGGAGGTCGAACTATTCAATGGCGTGCTCGACGAAGCAAAGTGCAAGGCATTTCTCGAAGAGCTGATACCTGCGTCCTCCATCGACGAAGCGTTCATTTGCGGGCCCGCTCCGATGATGGATGCGGCCGAGCGGGCGCTCGCGGCCGCCGGTGTCGAGCCAGCCCGCATCCATGTCGAACGGTTCGGTACGCCGCTGCCGCAGGCTGGGGCGCCCGCGGTCGAGATCACGGAGCAAACGCGCGCCGCCGACCTCGAAATCGTGCTCGACGGCAAACGTCGCAAGCTCCGCCTGCCTTACGAAGGGCCGAGCCTGCTCGACGTCGGCCTGCATGCGGGGCTCGCGCTGCCTTACGCCTGCAAAGGCGGGGTGTGCTGCACGTGCCGGGCGAAGGTGATCGAGGGCGAAGTGAAGATGGATAAGAACTACACGCTCGAAGAGCCTGAAATCCGCGACGGTTTCGTACTCACTTGCCAGTGTCACCCTGTCAGCGAGCGGGTTGTAGTGAGCTACGACGAACGCTGAGCCGGGCGTTGCGGCGTTTGACTTAAACTAGCGGCCCGAGCGGGCGACCCGCCGCGCGACGCAGCTCGACAAGCCGCGTCGCGCGGCGTTTCGCGTTTTACGCCGCAAGCTTGCTACCTTCATCGTCACGAGTTCATGGCCCGTACCCGAGCACCCGATCACGAAGCCCAGCGCGACCAGATCCTCGAACTGGCAGCCGCCAAATTCGCGCAAACGAGTTACCCCAGCACGTCGATGGCCGATCTTGCAGCCGCCAGCGGCACGTCGAAAGCCCGCCTCTATCACTATTACGAGAGCAAGGAAGCGATCCTGTTCGACCTCCTCGACCGGTACACGCTGCGGCTCATGCTCATCATCGCGGAGGTCGAAGGCTCGAGTCAGCGTCGCGGGCTGTCCGAGCGCCAGACCTTCGCCGAACTGATCCGGGCCTTTCTGGCCGAGTACGAAACCTCGCACAGTCGCCATATCGCATTGCTCAACGACGTGAAATATCTTGTCGACACCCAGCGCGAAGTGATCCTCGATCGGCAGCGCGACGTCGTCGCCGCCTTCGCGCGCCAGTTGTCGCGCGCCTACCCCGAACGGGTCACGAAGGAAAACCAGACGTCCGTCACGATGATGGTCTTCGGCATGATCAATTGGACCTTCACCTGGCTCAAACCCGGCGGCCGTTTGCGCTATGAGGACTTCGCCGCGCAAGTCGTGGACATGCTGGAACACGGTCTCGCGGCACCTGGCGATGCCGCCTGACTTCACTCGACGCTGCATCGCAGCATTTCAATGACCCGAGAGCGGCCCTCTCTCGGCGTTGTACCCGAAAAGCAACAAACTTAGCTTATTCTTTAAAATCAATACGTTGCACGCAGTCATCTTCGCCTGTTAGAGCCACCCCTCGGCAGAAATACGGGTTTTCCCCAGTGTCAAACATGCGTTTCAAGTAGAATTCGCACTGCGGCGCAGCAATGCGCCTGCCAGATATTGGGAGAAGCCTATGAATACGCCCCGCCTCCGCGCTGCCTCGCAGGACCGCAACGATTGGCGCTCGCAAGACAACGGTCATGAACTCGTTCTCGTCCGGGAACTGACGGCCGGCGACCGCGAGCGCCTGCTCGCTCACTTTCTGGCGCTGCAGTCCGACGATCGCCTCCTGCGCTTTGGTCAGGCCGCATCCGATCAGGTCGTTGAAAACTACGTCCGCACGATCGATTTCGAGCGGGACACCGTCTTTGGCGTGTTCGACAGCGCACTCGACGTGGTCGGCGTGGGCCACTTGGCCTACCTTCCCGCCGAGGGCGAAAAACGTACGGCCGAATTCGGCGTTTCCGTGCTCGAGCGCTCGCGCGGCAAAGGTATCGGCACACGGCTTTTCGAGCGCGCGACCATGCGTTGCCGCAACACGCACGTCACCACGCTGTATATGTACTGTCTGTCGCGCAACACGACGATGATGCATATCGCGAAGAAAGCGGGAATGCGCATCGAGTACGCTTACGGCAGCGCGGACGCCTATCTGACGCTGCCGCCGGCGGATCAGACCAGCATCCTCTCCGAAATGCTCCACGAACAAGCTGCCGCGTTCGACTTCGCGATCAAACGCCAGACGCAGCGCACGACCGAAATCATCGAAGCTCTGCTCCCTACGGACGCGCTCGCGTAACGGCGCCACCGAGCACTTCAGACGATCGGCAATGCCGTCGTTTCCTTGAAGCTTTCCAGCGCAAAGCTCGTTTTGACATCGACGACGGACGGGTGGTGCAGCAACTGCTCCTGCACGAAGCGCGAAAAATGCACCATGTCCTGCACCTGCACGCGTAACAGGTAGTCCATCTCGCCCGTCATCGCATGGCAGGCGACGACTTCGGGCCAAGCCTGGACCGCGGCGCGAAAGAGTTCCGCGTGCGTCGTCCCCGCCCGTCCTGTCGCGCCCCCGCGTTTTTCCAGACGCACATTCACGTAGGCGAGCAATCCGAGGCCGAGCTTTTGCGCATCGAGCAGCGCGACATAGCCGCGAATCACGCCGGCCTCCTCGAGGCGCCGGATCCGGCGCAAGCACGGGCTCGGCGAGAGATTCACGCGGTCCGCGATGTCCTGATTCGATGCCCGCCCATTTTCCTGAAGAATGGCGAGAATGCGCCGGTCGACCGCATCGAGTTCGATTTGGGCCATTTTCATCGTCCTGAAACGCCATCGTTGGCAGTAAGTTGCGCAATCGTAGTCAGCCGGAGCGCAACTCGCAACATTTTGTCGCCCGTCGAGCTATACACTTGCGTTTATCCGTAGGCGTTGCGGCGCGTGTCCAGGTGGGCGCGGACCGCCCATAGGAGACACGCATGCAGTTCCAAACATGGGAGAACCCCGTCGGCACCGACGGTTTCGAATTCATCGAATACACGGCCCCCGATCCCAAAGCGCTCGGCAAACTGTTCGAGCGCCTCGGCTTCACGGCCATCGCGCGGCACCGTCACAAAGACGTGACGCTTTACCGGCAAGGCGGCATCAACTTCATCGTCAACGCGGAGCCCGACTCGTTCGCTCAGCGTTTCGCGCGCCTGCATGGGCCGTCGATCTGCGCCATCGCTTTTCGGGTCAAGGATGCGGCCAAGGCGTACCGGCATGCGCTCGAACTGGGCGCCTGGGGTTTCGATAACAAGACGGGGCCGATGGAGTTGAACATCCCCGCCATCAAGGGCGTCGGCGATTCGTTGATCTATTTCGTCGACCGCTGGCGCGGCAAGCACGGTGCGGCCGCCGGCAGCGTCGGCGATATCGATATCTACGACGTCGACTTCGAGCCGATTTCCGGCGCGAATCCGAACCCGGTCGGCCACGGCCTCACCTATATCGACCATCTCACGCATAACGTGCATCGCGGCCGCATGCGCGAATGGGCCGCTTTTTACGAGCGGCTCTTCAACTTCCGCGAGGTCCGCTACTTCGACATCGAAGGCAAGGTGACAGGCGTCAAATCGAAAGCCATGACATCGCCGTGCGGCAAGATCCGTATTCCGATCAACGAGGAAGGTTCGGAAACGGCCGGGCAAATCCAGGAGTACCTCGACGCCTATCACGGCGAAGGCATTCAGCACATCGCGCTAGGCACGAACGATATCTATCGTACGGTCGACGGCCTGCGCGAGCGGGGCATCCAATTGCTCGATACGGTCGATACCTACTACGAGCTCGTCGAGAAGCGCGTGCCCGGACATGGCGAGCCGCTCGACGAACTGCGCCGCCGCAAGATACTGATCGACGGCGCGAAGGGCGATCTGCTGCTGCAGATCTTCACCGAGAACCAGATCGGCCCGATCTTCTTCGAGATCATTCAGCGCAAGGGCAATCAAGGGTTCGGCGAGGGCAATTTCAAGGCGTTGTTCGAATCGATCGAACTCGATCAGATCCGGCGGGGCGTCGTGGACGACAAGGGCTGATCCGGGGTCACTGGGCGCCCAACAACGAAAAAGGCGGAACGCCCGCAGTAGTGCAAGCGTTCCGCCCTTCCGTGCTCGTCTATTGGAGCGCGTCGAGCCGAGGCGATCTCAGCGACGCGCGGCGAATACTTCCTCGTCGGGGGACGCTTCCCCCGCGGCATATTGATCCGCACCCGCGCCGGCCATGCGTACGCTGTGCGACACGGCGGCTGCCAGGCTCCCCGGCGTTTCGGCGCTCGTGGGGCGAACCGGAAGGTTCATGGCGAAAAATGCGGCGGAAACCATCAGAAAGCTCTGAACGTTTCGTTTGTTCATCTGTACTCCTTTTTCTCTTTCGCGCCCGATGCAGCCAGGCGCGAGTCGTTTACGGCACTCGCGTATTTCAGCGAGAACGCAATTAGACCAGGGGCGCCGCCGCGGTTCCATCTTCCATACAGTGCGTTACGTCGGTTACAGACGGATACGGCGTCCCCGTTATGAGATGTCTTTAACCCGTGCTCCGGGGGTTACTGCTGCGTATCGGCGATTTTTGACGTCCTGCGGCGGGTTTCTCCCAGTGCTACCATCTGCAAAAAACCGTCAATATGGCGGCCCCGGCCGACGCGTCCACAAGATGCCGACGCCCACGAAGTTTTGGCGATCCCAAACAGGTTGGAGGAGTCCACATAATGAATGCCCCGCTAGACGCAGGCCAGCGAGCCTCGCTCGAAGCCGCGTTGTCTTCCGTCACGCTCGACGACAAATACACCCTAGAACACGGCCGCGCCTATATGAGCGGCATCCAGGCGCTCGTCAGGCTGCCGATGCTGCAGCAAGCGCGCGATCAGATGGCCGGGCTCAATACAGCGGGATTCATATCCGGCTACCGAGGCTCCCCGCTCGGCGGACTCGACCTCGCGCTTTGGAAAGCCAAGAAGCATCTCGCGAGCCACCGCGTCGTCTTTCAGCCCGGCGTCAACGAAGATCTGGCCGCCACAGCCGTATGGGGTACGCAGCAGGTCAATCTGTACCCGAGCGCCAAATACGATGGCGTCTTCTCCATGTGGTACGGCAAAGGCCCCGGCGTCGATCGCTCGGCCGATGTGCTCAAGCATGGCAATTCGGCGGGTTCTGCGCAACACGGCGGCGTGCTCGTGCTGGCAGGAGACGATCACGCCTGCAAATCCTCGACGCTCGCGCACCAATCCGAACATGTCTTCAAGGCATGCGGGTTGCCGGTGCTGTTTCCGTCGAACGTCCAGGAGTACCTCGATTTCGGCTTGCACGGCTGGGCGATGAGCCGTTACTCCGGCTTGTGGGTCGCGATGAAATGCGTGACCGATGTCGTCGAGTCGTCGGCCTCGGTCGATATCGATCCGCAGCGCACGCAGATCGTCTTGCCGGGCGACTTCGTGCTGCCCGAAGGCGGCCTGAACATTCGCTGGCCCGATCCGCCTCTCGTGCAGGAAGCCCGGCTGCTCGATTACAAGTGGTACGCGGCGCTGGCCTACGTGCGTGCGAACAAGCTCGATCGCATCGAAATCGATTCGCCGCAAGCGCGCTTCGGCATCATCACCGGCGGGAAAGCTTATCTCGACACGCGCCAGGCTCTCGTCGATCTCGGACTCGATGACGAAACCTGCTCGCGCATCGGCATTCGGCTCTACAAGGTGGGCTGCGTCTGGCCGCTCGAAGCGCAAGGCGCACATGCGTTCGCGCGAGGATTGCAGGAGATCCTCGTCGTCGAGGAGAAGCGGCAGATTCTCGAGTATGCAATCAAGGAAGAGCTTTACAACTGGCCCGACGGCCAGCGTCCGCGCGTGTTCGGCAAGTTCGACGAGAAAGACGGCGCGGGCGGCGAATGGTCGGTGCCGATGGGCAACTGGCTGCTGCCGGCGCATTACGAACTCTCGCCCGCATTGATTGCGAAGGCGATTGCCACGCGGTTGGAGAAATTCGATCTGCCCGCCGAGGTGCGCGCGCGTATCGGCGCGCGCCTGGCCGTCATCGACGCCAAGGAAAAAGCACTCGCCAAGCCGCGCGTGGCGATCGAGCGCAAGCCCTGGTTCTGCTCGGGCTGTCCGCACAACACGTCGACGAACGTGCCGGAAGGCTCGCGCGCGATGGCCGGCATCGGCTGCCATTACATGACGGTCTGGATGGACCGCAACACGAGCACGTTCAGCCAGATGGGCGGCGAAGGTGTGGCCTGGACCGGGCAAGCGCCGTTCACGAACGACAACCACGTGTTCGCGAATCTGGGCGATGGCACCTACTTTCATTCAGGACTGCTCGCCATTCGCGCCGCCATCGCGGCCAAAGTCAACATCACCTACAAGATTCTCTACAACGACGCCGTCGCAATGACGGGCGGGCAACCCGTCGACGGGGTGCTGACGGTGCCGCAGATCACGCACCAGCTCGCTGCCGAAGGCGCGGCCAAGATCGTCATCGTCACCGACGAGCCGCAAAAATACGACGGCACGACGCTGCTGGCGCCCGGTGTGACGATCCATCATCGCGATACGCTCGACGCTGTGCAACGCGAGCTGCGGGAGATCCCCGGCACGACGATCCTCATCTACGACCAGACCTGTGCGACCGAAAAGCGGCGCCGCCGCAAGAAAGGGCAGTTTCCCGATCCGGCGCGGCGCGTCGTCATCAACGAGGCGGTCTGCGAAGGGTGCGGCGATTGCTCGGTCCAATCGAACTGCCTGTCGGTCGAACCGCTCGAAACGGAGTTCGGCACGAAGCGGCAAATCAATCAGTCGAGCTGCAACAAGGACTTCTCGTGTCTGAAGGGCTTCTGCCCGAGCTTCGTGACCGTGGAAGGCGGGCAGCTACGCAAGCCCAAGCCGCTCGGCGCCGATGCGGGTGAACTGCCCGAGGTGCCCGAACCCGTACTGCCCGAAATCGGGCGTCCCTATGGCGTACTGGTCACGGGTGTAGGCGGAACCGGCGTGGTGACGATCGGCGCGCTCATCGGTATGGCCGCGCATCTCGAACAAAAGGGCGTCACGGTACTCGATGTGACCGGGCTCGCGCAAAAAGGCGGCGCGGTCATGAGCCATGTGCAGATCGCCAATGCGCCCGCGGATATTCATGCCACGCGGATCGCAATGGGCGAAGCCGAACTCGTCATCGGCTGCGATGCGATCGTGACGGCCAGCGACGAATGCACGTCGCGGATGCAGTATGGGCAAACGCGCGTCGTCGTGAACAGCTCGAAGACGCCGACGGCCGATTTCATCAAGAACCCGGACTGGACCTTCCCGGGATCGAGCACCGAGAACGACGTGCGTGCGGCGGCGGGCGACGCCGTCGATTTCGTCGATGCGAACCGTTTCGCCGTCGCGCTGCTTGGCGACGCGATCTACACGAACCCGTTCGTGCTCGGCTATGCGTGGCAGCGCGGCTGGCTGCCACTCTCGCACCGCTCGCTCGTGCGCGCGATCGAGCTCAACGGCGTGCAGGTGGAGAAAAACATCGCGGCGTTCGAGTGGGGCCGCCGTGCGGCCCACGACCCGGCCAGCGTGCAGCAAGGCGCCAACCCGACAGCCGCGCGCGAGACGGCGGGCGCCACCGTGATCTCGCTGCATACGAAAAAGGCCCTCGATGCCCTCATCGCCAAGCGCATCGAGCACCTCACCGCTTATCAAAACGCTGCGTATGCCGAACGTTACCGCTCGCTCGTCGATGTGGTGCGCGCGGCGGAGCGCAACATCGAAGGCGATACCGCCAACGAGCCGCTGACCGAAGCCGTAGCGCGCAACCTTCACAAGCTGATGGCGTACAAGGACGAGTACGAGGTCGCGCGGCTGCAGACGGACCCCGCGTTTATCGCCAAATTGCAGGCCCAGTTCGAAGGCGATTGGAAGCTGAATTTCCACTTGGCCCCGCCGCTTCTCGCGAAGAAGGATGCCAATGGCCGTCTGATCAAGAAGCAATACGGCCCGTGGATGTTGTCGGCGTTCAAGGTGGTGGCCAAGCTGAAGTTCCTGCGCGGCTCGACGCTCGATCCGTTCGGCAAGACCGAAGAGCGCCGCACGGAGCGCGCGCTGATCGGCGAGTACGAGGGGCTCGTGCGCGAGTTGATCGCCGGACTCAACGCCGATAACCGCGCACTCGCGATCGAGCTTGCGAATCTGCCTGACGGGATTCGTGGCTACGGTCACGTGAAGGAGAACAACCTGCGGGCGGTACGCGCGAAGTGGAACGATCTCGCGGCGCGCTGGCGTAAGGGGGAGGTGGCGCGGCACGCGGCCTAGCCAAGCACCGCAGCGATTAAAAAAGGCGGCTTCCCTTGCGGGTAGCCGCCTTTTTCATGCGCGCTCTCTCGAGCGCCGGCGTTACTGCACGCGCGCGTTGGCTGCCGCGACCGCCGTCATGTTGATGATCCGGCGCACCGTCGCCGCGGGCGTCAGGATATGGACAGGCTTGGCCGCACCGAGCAGGAACGGGCCGACCGTCACGCCTTCTCCGCCCACCATCTTCAGCAGGTTATAGGTGATGTTGGCCGCCTCGACGTTCGGCATGATGAGCAGGTTCGCCTCGCCGGTCAGCGTCGTACCCGGGAACGATTGTTTGCGGATTGCTTCGGACAGTGCCGCGTCGCCGTGCATTTCGCCGTCCACCTCGAGCTCCGGCGCGCGCGCCGCGATCAACTTGCGCGCCGCCGCCATGCGCTGCGACGATGCCGAGGGCGTGCTGCCGAAGTTCGAGTTCGACAGCAATGCGATCTTCGGCGCGATGCCGAAACGCTCGATCTCGCGGGCGGCAAGGACGGCCATGTCGGCCAGTTGCTCGGCGCTCGGTACCTCGTTGACGTAGGTATCGCAGATGAACAGATTGCGGCCCGGCAGCATCAGCAGGTTCATCGCGGCATAGTGCTCGGCTTGCGCCGCGCGGCCCAACACCTGATCGATGAACTTCAGATGGCTGTGATAGGTGTCGATGAGGCCGCAGATCATGCCGTCGGCGTAACCGAGGTGCACGAGAATCGCACCGATCAGCGTGTTGAACTTGCGCATCGCGGCCTTCGCGACGTCCGGCGTCACGCCTTCGCGCGCGCCGATCTCGTGGTAGGCCTGCCAGCACTGCTGATAGCGCGGATCGTCTTCCGGATTGACGATGTCGAAATCGACTCCGCCCTTGAGCTTCGAGCCCATCTTCTTCAGGCGCATTTCAATGACGGCGGGGCGCCCGATGATGATCGGCTTTGCAATGCCTTCCGTCAGCACGAACTGCGCGGCGCGCAGCACGCGCTCGTCCTCGCCTTCCGCGAACACGATGCGTGCGGCCTTTTGCTTGGCCGCCGCGAACACGGGACGCATGACCATCCCGGTTCGGTAGACCGTGGCGCCGAGCTGCTCCCGGTACGCATCCATGTCCTGGATCGGGCGCGTGGCGACCCCCGAATCCATCGCAGCCTGCGCAACCGCCGGCGCGATCTTGATGATCAGGCGCGGATCGAACGGCTTCGGAATCAAATACTCGGGCCCGAATTCGAGCGAATGACCCTCGTAGGCCTTGGCGACTTCATCGCCCTGGTCCGTCTCCTCGGCCAGCTCCGCGATGGCGCGTACACAGGCGAGCTTCATCTCCTCGGTGATCGTCGTCGCGCCGACATCGAGCGCGCCGCGGAAGATGAACGGAAAGCAGAGAACGTTGTTGACCTGGTTCGGATAGTCCGAGCGGCCCGTGGCGATGATGACGTCGGGGCGCGCGGCCTTCGCGTCCTCGGGGCGAATTTCGGGCTCGGGGTTCGCCAGCGCGAGGATCAGCGGCTTCGCGCCCATCTTCTTGACCATGTCGGGCTTGAGCACGCCGGCGCTCGAGCAGCCGAGGAAGACGTCGGCCGATTCGATCGCGTCGTCGAGCGTGCGTGCCTCGGTCTTGGCCGCATAGCGCTCCTTCGAGGGATCGAGGTTGCCGCGGCCCTGATAGATGACACCCTTCGAATCGACGACGAGGATGTTTTCCCGCGTGAGCCCCAGGTTGACGAGCAGGTCGAGACAGGCAATGGCCGCGGCGCCCGCGCCCGAGCAGACGAGCTTCACGCGCGACAGCTCCTTGCCGACGACCTTCAGACCGTTCAGGATGGCCGCGGACGCAATGATGGCGGTGCCGTGCTGGTCGTCATGAAAGACCGGAATCTTCATGCGCTCGCGCAGCTTCTTCTCGATATAGAAGCACTCGGGCGCCTTGATGTCTTCGAGGTTGATGCCGCCGAGCGTCGGCTCGAGCATCGCAATGGCCTCGACGAGCTTGTCCGGGTCCGACTCGGCGAGTTCGATGTCGAAGACATCGATGCCCGCGAATTTCTTGAAGAGACACCCCTTGCCTTCCATCACCGGCTTCGCCGCGAGCGGGCCGATGTTGCCGAGTCCGAGCACGGCCGTGCCGTTGGTCACGACACCGACGAGATTGCCGCGCGAGGTGTACTTTTGCGCGTCGAGCGGATCCGCGTGAATCGCTTCGCACGCGGCAGCGACACCGGGCGAGTAGGCGAGCGAGAGATCGAGCTGGTTCGACAGCGGCTTGGTCGGCGTCACCGAAATCTTGCCGGGCCGGGGATTCTGATGATACGAGAGGGCGCTTTGCTTCAGTTGTTCGTCCATGATTGACCTGCAAGACGTAATGAATATGGCCCGCGCGCGCCGAAGGGCTCCCGCCGGAAGACGAGGGCCCGCACGCCGTCGGCCGGCACGGTGAGGGCCCGCGGCGTCCTGGCTGCACGCCGCCCGCGCGCCGGCAGCGTTTGCGGGGGTGCTAGTGTACACCTCCCCGGCGGGCCGGCCGGCACCCGCCCCAACTCGGGTAAAATACGCCCCCTGTGCGCGCACGAGCGCGCCGCCGGCTCTTTCGGGCTGCTTCCCGGGCCATTGCGCCCGCCGCGGCCCCTCTCCCCAAGGACTCGCCCATGACAGGCTTCGATCGCCAAACGATCTCCGATACGACCGCCAAGATGCTGCTCGAAGTGCAGGCGGTGCACTTCAATGCCGAAAAACCGTTCATTTTCACGTCCGGCTGGGCCAGCCCGGTGTATATCGACTGCCGCAAGCTGATCTCGTATCCGCGGGTGCGCCGCGGCTTGATGGAGATGGCGGAAGCGACGATTTTGCGCGACGTCGGCTACGAGCAGATCGACGCTGTCGCGGGCGGCGAAACCGCCGGCATCCCGTTCGCGGCGTGGATCGCCGACCGCATGATGCTGCCGATGCAGTACGTGCGCAAAAAGCCCAAGGGGTTCGGGCGCAATGCGCAGATCGAAGGGCTGCTCGAGGAAGGATCGCGCGTGCTGCTCGTCGAAGATCTCACGACGGACAGCCGCAGCAAGATCAACTTCATCAACGCGCTGCGCACGGCCGGCGCACGCGTGAACCACTGCTTCGTCCTCTTTCACTACAACATCTTCAAGGAAAGCGTGTCGGTGCTCAAAGACATCGACGTGGACCTGCACGCGCTCGCCACGTGGTGGGACGTGTTGCGTGTGGCGAAGGCGTCGGGCTACTTCGAAGCGAAAACGCTCGATGAAGTCGAGAAGTTCCTGCACGCGCCGGCCGAATGGTCCGCCGCGCACGGTGGCGCAACGGCCGCACCGCAGTAAGCCGAAGCAAACCGCCGTTCGGTGCACTGAGCGCGGCGAACCCGGTTGACAAACGCCCGTCTTCGCGACGGGCGTTTGTTATTGCGCCGACGATAAATGGCTCAGCCCGGCCGACTGCGCGTACTGGAAGAGCTCCGAATCCCGCGCGAGGCCGAGCTTGCGCAGTGCCGCTGTCTTCTGTGTGCTGACTGTCTTGATGCTGCGGTTGAGCCGCTCAGCGATCTCTTTCATAGTCATGCCGCCCGCGAACAGACGCACGACCTCGAGTTCGCGCGGCGAGAGCGGGGCCTGCTCGCCACGCCCGCCCCCGGCGTTCATCGCCTCGAGCGCCGCGCGCACGGTCGGGCCCGCGTAAGGAAGGCCGCGCGCCACATGGCGAACCGCCAAGCCGATGTGAGACAGATCGTCAGCCTTGCTCACGATGGCGACGACACCGAGTTCGCCGAGCCGCCGAATCAGCGCGGCGTTCTCGAGCATCGTCAGGACGACGACCGGCAGCGCGGGAAAATGCCGCCGCAAATAGCCGATGAGCGGCAGCCCGTCGCCATGGCGGCCGCCCGGCATCGCCAGATCGGTGACGAGCGCGTCGCACGCGACTTGCGCCAACGTCTTGACGAGATCGGTGGACTGGCGCACCTCGGCCACGACGTCGATATCGGGGAAGCGCGCGAGCGCATGCCGCGCACCGAGCAAAATGACCGGATGGTCGTCGGCCATGACGACGCGGATGCGCGCCCCGGGTGCGGGCGCGCTCGTATGCGCCGACGGGGACGGTTCGATAAGCTCGTTCTCGTTCATGAATCCGGATGTCGTGGAGGGGATCGCCGGTGCCGGGCAGACTCCGCGCCAAAGCCGCCGCGCGGCGTGTTGCCCGCGCGACAGCCCGCTCCGGCAGAGAGCCCAAATGTTAGACTCGATTCCGGCCCGGAAGACCGGTTCGGGCCATTAATCACCGCTACGGACGCGCGGTCTCGCGACTCCCGGGGGAGAAACGGCTCATGCTCAAGCCATGCTCGGTCATTGCATCGGTGTGGTTTCGGTTTCGGTTTCGGTTTCGATTTCGGTTTCTGCTCCGCGCGCGGGGACAGGCCGCGGCGCTCGCCTGGGCGGCGCTCGGTCTCGCAGGGTGCGGCATCCCCGCCGCATGGGCCGAGAGCACTTTCACGGTGACGAGCAAGGATCTGCCGCCCGGCGAGCCGCTCGGCAACGCGTTCGTCTACGACAAGAACGGCTGCCACGGGTTGAACCGCTCGCCGCAGTTGCAGTGGAGCGGCGAGCCGCCGGGCACCCGGAGCTTCGCGGTCACGATGGTGGACATCGACGCACCGGGGCCGGGCTGGTGGCACTGGGCCGTTGCCGGTATTCCCGCGAGCGTTCACGCGCTGCCCACGCAGGCGAGCGGCTCGGACCGGCTCAAGCAAATGGGTGCGATCGAGGCGCGCAACGACTATGACGATGCTTCCGGCTACGGCGGCCCCTGCCCGCCCCCTGGCAAACCGCACCGCTATGTCGTCACCGTCTATGCGCTGAACACGGTCGATTTGCGGCTCGCCGCCGGCCGGCCCGCGCTGATGTTCGAGCATGAGATCGGTACGGCGACGCTCGCAAAGGCCCGCATCACGGTAACGTACGGCCGCTGAGCCCAGCATTCGCGCCGACCGCCTCGAAATTGCCCGGCTTTCGCGCCAAGGCCGTAAAATCACGGTTTGGGCGCGCGGCAGCGCCGTCTATGTCAATCCGGTGAAACCAGCGAGATCGAAATGAGCACCAAAGTTTTTGTCGATGGGCAGGAAGGCACGACTGGCCTGAAGATTTACGAGTACCTGTCGCGACGTGCCGATATCGAAATCCTGCGGATCGACGAGGCCAAGCGCAAGGACATCGACGAACGTCGCCGGCTCATCAACGCATCCGATGTCACATTCCTCTGCTTGCCCGATGTCGCCTCGCGCGAATCGGTCGGCCTCGTCGATAACGACAAGACGGTGGTCATCGACGCCAGTACGGCGTTTCGCACACATGCCGATTGGGCGTACGGGCTGCCCGAACTCACGCGTACGCAGCGAGAGCGGATTCGTCGCGCCAAGCGCGTTGCCGTGCCGGGTTGCCATGCTTCGGCGTTCGTGCTTGCAATGCGCCCGCTCGTCGAGGCAGGCGTCGTCACACCCGCGTTCACGGCGCATGCGTATTCGATCACCGGGTACAGCGGCGGCGGCAAGAAGATGATCGCCGAGTACGAGGCCAGCCCGCCCGTTGCGAAGCTCGCGAGCCCGCGTCCGTATGCCCTCGCGCTCGGTCACAAGCACCTGCCCGAAATGACCGTGCACGGCGGGCTCCAGGCGACGCCTGTTTTCACGCCGATCGTCGGCAATTTCTATAAGGGCCTCGCCGTCACGACGTCGTTCTCGGCGGCCGAACTCGGCAAACGCGTCACGCCGCGCGACGTGCAAGCGCTCTATGCCGAGTACTACGCCGGCGAAGCGTTCGTGCGCGTCGCGCCGTTCGACGCCGAGGACAACCTCGATGCCGGCTTTTTCGACGTACAAGCCTCCAACGAGACGAACCGAGTCGACCTCTTCGTGTTCGGCAACGAGGAACGCTTCGTGACCGTGGCGCGGCTCGACAATCTCGGCAAAGGCGCTTCAGGCGCGGCGATCCAATGTATGAATCTCTGTATCGGTGCAGCCGAAGATTCGGGTCTCGCCCGCTGATTTGCTAGCGCAATTGCTTTTCAGATTGCTTCCGGTAAAGCCGGCCTCCAATGGCCGGCTTTATTTTTTGCGCGCCACCGCAATTGGAAAGATTGGAAAGGTCAACGTCAGACTAGCCGGCAAGGCGTAACTTTCGTAACCAAAGTTTGCAAATCTCCACCAAGCCGAATTAAACCGAAGCCGCCGCGCCTCGGGAATCTCCGTATTTTCATCGTCATTGTTCCGAGCCTTGCGGCATCCGCGCGCCGCCTCGCTCCGGCCTGCGTCACGTCATGCGCCACTTCATGCGCCGTGCCAATGTTGCGCGATCGATCCAGCGCTTGAAACGCTTTTTCGTTTCAATTCGCCCGAACGAGGCCGCCCCGTATTAGTTGACGGCCGGCGCGGCCGTTTGAATTAGCTTTTTTAGACGCCTTTATCAATTGACAGAAAAAAAATGCACGGCGACATTACGCCGCATAACGAGATCAGGGAGACAAAGGCATGCAAACTGCCATTTCAAGGGGCTTGCTGTCGGTACTCGTCAGCATTCCCCTCGTTTCAGCTTGCTCGGGCGGCTCGAGCAGCTCCGCATCCGCCTCGGGCGCGTCCCAGTGCTCCGGTGCCAGTTGCGGCATTCAGGGCGCACCAACGTCGGCCGCGATCCAGCCGCTTTGCCCAACCGAAGCGAGCATCGCTCAGAACACCTATCTTGGCGGCGCCGGCAGCGGTGAGATCGTCAGCCTGAAGATCGATCCGACTTCGATGAGCTATACGCTCGAGTGGCTCGAATCCCCGATTCCGCTGACGGCAGGGCAAGTCACGCCGACACGCGCCGGCGCGACGATCACGGGTGCCGTCACCCATCGCACGGATTTGCCGAGCGCGGAGCAAAACCGCTGCGCGTTCGTCCTGCAACCGGGCAACGGGACCGCGAGCGACGGTTCCGCTTATGCGACGACCGGCAGTTTCAACGCGAGCAACCCACCGACGATCTTCGTGGGCTACGGCGTGGCAGGCGGCGGCATCCCGGGCGCGGAGGTGCAGTACCCGGGCATCTTGGGCCTCTTCTCGGTGCCCGACCGCAAGTTCGACTTCTATCCGTTCATCGGTTTTGCCGATGTCGATACGAACCTGGCCGACCTCAAAGGCACCTACAACGGGCTCGTCTATCACCTGCAGCCTTCGGACAACTACCGCGCCGTGGGCACGAATACCACGGAGACGTTCGACGCGAGCGGCAATTGCACGTCGAGCGCGGGCAGCTGCACGACGACGGGCGGCACCTGGGCGGCCGCCAGCGCGGGCAGCTACTTCACGAGCGGCAACCCGCCGCGCATCGTCGGCGGCGCGACGCTCGGCAGCGGCGCGCACGCCAACATGGTGCTCGCCAGGTTCAACGGCGCGCTCGTGCCCATCATTGTGCGAACGGGTTACGCGAACCCCGGCACGTTGACCGTCGACGACGAGTCCGGCATCGCGATGCTGGCTGCGGCCGGCAACATCGCATCGGGCACGCTCGACGGCGGCTTCGTCGGCGCCGATTCGAACTTCAAGTACACGGCCACGTTGATCCAGGGCACATCGGGCAAGTTCGTCGATCCCCCCACGAGCACGGCCGAAAGCACGTTCACGCTCGACTATCCGTCCTCGAATCAGGGGCTCCTCAGTGTGCAGGACAGCGCCGGCAACGCGGGCTTCGCGATCGCCACGGGCTTCTCGCCGAGCTCCACGGTGGGCGGCCTGTTCGCGATTCTGCTGCAGGGCACGGAAAACGGCGGCATCGCTGCGTCGTCGTCGATCGTGGGACAGACGACGAGCTCGACGCCCTATTTCGGCATCGGCGCGTTCGCGGGCGCGCACTGAGCGCAACGCGCGGCGCTTCGAGCGGTCATTCGAATCGGCCAACGTCTACGAGGAGGCAAGCAACCCGTATCAGTCAGCACGACGAACGAAGAGGCGCGCCGACAGGGAGCCGGCCGCCCGATAACGATAAACGAAGTACAAGGAGGAACGGTTATGAGCTGGAAAGCCCTTTTGGCGCTGGCGGCAGCGCTCGTCCTGGCCGGATGCGGTGGCGGCGGAGGCGGCGGTTCGCCCGCCCCGGTCGTCGACCGGCTTTGCCCCGCATCGCTCGACTACAACACCGTCTTCACGGGCGGCGGCGGCGATGGCGAACTCGTGCAAATGCGCATCGATACGACCAAGATGACCTGGCAGGTCAACTATGTCGAGTCGCCCGTTCCACAAACCACCGGCACCGCCACGCCGACGCGTGCGGGTACTCAACAGTCGGGCACGCTGACACAGGAAACGTTGCTGCCGACGGCCAAGCAGAACCAGTGCGCGTTCTATCTGAACGGCGCGAGCCTCGATCCCAATCGGCCCGCGCGCATCTTCGTGGGCGAAGGCGTACTCGGCGGCACGATCCCGGGCAAGGAGCTGCAATACAACGGGATGGCCGGCGTCGGCGCGATTGCCGATACGACGTTCCCCTACTACCCGTTCATCGGTTTTTCCTCGCTCGAGACCAATCTCGCCAATGTGGCAGGGACCTATAACCAGCTCGGCTTTCATGAGGTGCCTTCGCAGAACTTCCTGCAGGTGGCGGTCGACACGAAGATCACGCTCAACGCGAACGGCACCTGGACCGAATGCGACAACACCGGCGTCAATGCCGGCAAGTGCCAGCAGCCCGGTACGAACTGGGTACTGTCGTCCGACGGCAGCGGGGCATTCGAAACCGACAACTTCCAGGGGCAGGCCAAGCCCACGCTCGCCAGTTCCCCGCAAGGCAAAGGCTTCATGATCGTGGGCAAGCTGCGCGGCCAGCTCGTACCGATCCTCATTCGCACCGGCTACGCCAATCCGAATCTGCTCGTCGCGGACGACGAATCGGGCATTTCGATCCTCGCGCCGCAATCGAAGATTGCCGTGAATGCGGAGGACGGGCAGTACATCGGCGTCGACAGCCAGTTCGACTACCGCGCGACGGCACTGATCGGCACACAGGCCACGATGCTCGATCCGTATCACCCATCGCAGGCATCGCTCGCCACGGCATTGAACCTCGACTTCGCACAGAGCGTCCCCGGCGTCGTGACGTCGACCAAAGTGGGCGCGTCCTCGGCGAGCGGCAAGCTGATCTTCACGGGCGGCGTGTTCGGTTATCTCGACCAATCGAATGCATCGTCGCCCTACTTCACGATCAACGCATTCGTGCAGTTGCCGACGCAGTAGCGCACCGCGGTAAGGAATCTGGCACCCGCCGCGCCCGAAGCCGCCGACGAGCGGCCGGCGCGGCACATAACAAACGCTGCACAGGGAGAGTCAACGATGAAAAAGATCCACGCCGCGGCCTGGGCCGCTTCCGCGCTCTGCGTTTCGGGCGCCGCTTACGGCCAGCACGCCGGCGAGAACGTCGTCTCACTCGGCTGGTTCCACATCATGCCGCAGGACTCCAGCACGCCGCTCACGACCTCTGTGTCGCCCCAGCCGATCGATACTCCGCTGCGTCTTCCGAGTTCGTTCACGTCGTCGGGCAGCGGCTTGTCCACGAACAACGCCGATACGGCCGGTCTCGTCATCAGCCATTTCTTCACCGATCACATCGCGCTGACGACGGTGGCAGGCGTGCCGCCGACGTTCAAGATGTACGGCCACGGCAAGGTGGTGCCGCCCGGCCCGTCCGCTGCGCTGGGCACGGTCAATCTCGACGATCCCTCCAACGAGCCGATCGTCAAAAGCGTGCGCCAGTGGAGCCCGGCCGTCCTGCTTCAGTATTACTTCGCCTCCGCGACGGCACGCTTCAGACCGTTCGTCGGCGTCGGCGTCTCATACAACTGGTTCTCCGATATTCAGCTCAATCCGAACTTCGTGACGTCGACGCAGAACAATCTGGGCGCCGTATTGGCTGCCGGCGCGAACAAGCCCGGCGTGACGAAAGTCGAAGCCAAGGCTTCGTCTTCGTGGGCACCCGTCTTCAATGTGGGCGGCGCGTACAGCTTTTCGAAGCACTGGGGGGTGACCGCATCGCTGACTTACATCCCGCTGAAGACCAAATCGTCCGTCATCGTCAAGGCTGCGGACGGTTCGGTGCTCGGCGTAACGCAGGGCGACTTGAAGGCGAATCCGCTCATCACGTACGTGGCGCTGTCCTACAAGTTTTGATCGAGGGCGGGCGCTAGTCCGAGCCATTCTCAGAGCCGATGTTCATGGCCAATGTCAATCGGCGATTTCTGCACTACCGCCTGGCGGGATGGCCCGATTTCAGTGTTTCACGGCCGCTGCCCAGGCAGGGGTCAAGGGCCGGGGCCGGCAGCGAGACAGGCGTTTGCCCGCTACAGGCAAAAAAAAGCCCGCCAAGTTGGCGGGCTGAATCCATATCAGAGGAGACATGGAGGAGACAGTTCCAACTCTAGCAAACCGCTTGGTGCGTCGCAACACGATGCCGTAATCGAAATGGGTTTCGTTGCGCATATACAACATTCATACAAGTGTCATCGAAAGCAGAAAGTTCAACTGATCCGCGCCGACGGGTTTCACCCAGTGCACGTCGTATCCGGCCGCCATTGCCATCTCGCGGTATTGAGGCTGCCCCCATCCGGTCAACGCAATCAGCAAAAGCGGCCGCTTACCGGCGATTTCGCGCAAGCTGCGCGCGATTGCCAGATCTTCGCGCTGCGGCGTGCCGATATCGACGAACGCTGCGTCGGGCAACTGTTCGCGGGCGATCGAAAGCGCCTCGGCCGCGTCGCGCGCCGGCTGCGCTTCGTATCCCATGCTTTCGATCAAGTAAGCGAGGCCCGAGAGCGCATCGGCATCGCGATCCACGATCAGGACGCGCTTGCGCTCGGCCTCGGGCGGCACGTCGACAAGCTCACGCTGCGGCAGCTCGCGCGTGCCCGGCAGTTGGCCCGGGGCTGACCCGGTCGACCGAGAGTCCGATTTCATTGTCTCGTCATCCTTGGCTCCCCGGTAGGGGACCCGATAGCGACGTCTTCTGATTCGTCGGCGCAATTGCCGCGGGAGGGGGATGTACGACGCGCCCCACCCCGAGATCCGTATTCATCTTCAGCGCCCAGTTAAAAATAGAGCTTTTTTCGGCGCGCGGACAAAGTTTTTTTCCGCCATTCGTTAGACGCGCCACGTTGGCGTCGTTTCATACGCAACCGACGATGCCGATCGGCATCGCACCCTTGTTTCGTGCGGCTCACCGTCGAAGCACGTCGAAGCGTCGAACGTTCTCGCGCTCGCCCGTCTCGCCAGTCGGTCCTCTCCGGTGCGCCGCGCCGCTCTCGCCCGGCCCATACCGCCCTAAAGTTGCGCGCCATGCTTCCGTAGACGCAGCAGCACCTCATGTGCACCCGCTCCGTTCTTTGCGTCTTGTATGAAGGAAGTGTCGTGAATTCACGCTTTTTTGCGCGCGCCGCGCGCATGCTCGTGCTTCTGCCTTGTCTCTCGAATGCGCCCGCGCACGCAGCGTTGGGCGGCCAAGCCGAAACGGTCGATGGCGACACTACCGCCATGCATGCCATTGGACACGCAAGCCGCGTGCAAGGTCTCTATATTGTTCACACCATTACGCTACCTTCCGGCACGGTCGTGCGCGAATATGTCGCTTCGTCGGGCCGGGTGTTCGGCGTCGCATGGGAGGGACCCACGTTGCCCGACCTGAGGGCGACGCTCGGCGATGCGTTCGATCGCTACGTCAGCGCGAGCGCGGCAGGACGCAAAGCCGCGCTCGCCGTCGCGGCGAGCGATCTCGTCATCTATTCCGGCGGACATCTGCGGGCCTTCTCCGGACAGGCGTATCTGCCGCAGGCCTTGCCGTCCGGTGTCGACGCAAGCGTCGTTCGATAACGGGAGGCTCGCCATGCACCGAACTTTCCGGTCGATCACGCTCGCATTGGCTGCGCTCATCGCACTCGCCGTGACGGCGTGCGGGGGCGGGGGCGGCTCGAGCGGCGGTACAGCGTCGGCCGCCGCGTCCAACAACAATGTATCGACTACGCCGAACGGGAATACCAACGCGACGGCCCATGCCGCCAACGTTGCGCCGATCACCGTCGACAATGGCATCTCGGGCGTGCCCAACATGCCGTTCGTCAGCGTGACGGTCTGCGCGCCCGGCACGTCGAACTGCCAGACGATCGATCATGTGCTCGTCGACACCGGCTCATGGGGGCTGCGCCTGTTCGCCTCGCAACTGACGAGCGCGGCCGCACTGCCGCAGCAAACCGATGCAAGCGGCAATGCGCTCGCCGAATGCATGCAGTTCTTCGACGGCTACACGTGGGGCCCGGTGCGTCTCGCCGACGTCAAGATCTCCGGCGAAACGGCGAGCGCGCTGCCGGTGCAGCTCATCGATCCGAACTACGCCGCCGTGCCGGCGAGCTGCTCGAACACCGGTACGGCGCGTAATACACCGGGCGCACTGGCGGCAAACGGCATCCTCGGGATCGGCGTGTTCAAGCACGACTGCGGCGCCGCGTGCGCACAGCAAGCAATTGCCGGCACCTATTACGCCTGCTCGGGCACATCGTGCACGTCGATTGCCGTGGAGGAGCGCCTGCAGGTTGCCAATCCGGTCCCCTACTTTGCCACTGACAACAACGGCGTCATCGTCAGTCTTCCCGCGATCGCGCCGAGCGGCGCGACCAGCGTCGACGGTCAATTGATCTTCGGCATCGGCACCGCAGCGAACAATGGCCTGGGCTCCGCGACGGTGCTGACCGTCGACGCGATGCGCGGCGTGTTCGCCACGTCGGAGAACGGCACGACGTACGCGAGCAGCTTCATCGATAGCGGCTCGACGGGGCTCTTTTTCGCGACCAACCAGATGTCCGCGTGCGCGAGCCCGAACAGCGACTATTACTGCCCTGCCTCCACCACGCAGTTCTTAGCGATCAACCGCGGCGCGAACGGCGTGACGAGTGCGGTCACGTTCAGTGTCGGCAATGCGAGCAACATCGCCCAGAACCGTGCGGGCGCGGCCGCGCTGCCCTTGCTCGCGGGTCCCGCTTTCGTGGGCTCTACCGTGTTCGACTGGGGGTTGCCGTTCTTTTACGGCCGCAATGTCTATGCGGCCATCGAACAGCAAAGCACACCCGGCGGCGTCGGGCCGTACTTCGCTTACTGAGGCTGCGACGATTCGGCGCGCCCCCGCGAGCCGGAACGCGGGCGCCGTGCGGATTTCGTTTCGGGCTCTGCAGGCGACGCCGGGAGCGGCTTCGCGCCCCGGAGCTGCGGTGCCACTGCCATCACGTCGATCAATGCATCGCGCAGCAGCGAAACCGCCCGCATGAGCCGTCCCGGCAAACTGCCGTGCAACAGCCAGACGTTCAGGGTGCCTTCGAAGTCCTCGACATCGAGCGGCTGCAATTGCTCGCAATACGGACTGGCGGCCAGCACGCCCGGCGTCACGACGCCGAGCCCCACGCCGCGCGCAACGAGCGAGAGTTGCAAATCCGAGCCGAATGCTTCGACTGCGACCTCGAACGGCAGACCCAACGCGCGCAGCGCCCGGCTCAGCGTCGAGCGCATGCCGCAGCCGTCCTGATTCAGCACCCATGGATGATGCGACAACTCCTCGAGCGTGGCGCGCGGTCGGCTGCCGCGGCCCGGCCGCGAACGGGCCACCTCGAACGAGCGTGGCGCGACGATGAGCGTGGGCTGCACGGCCAGCAGCGTCGCATTCAACGTGTCGGGCATCGCAAATGCGCCCGGCATCATGACAACCGCCGCATCGACCTCCGCGCGCTGCACGCGCTCGACGAGCGCCGGCGACCAGGCCGCCGTCACCCGCAGCGTGAGCTTCGCAAATGCGCTGCGCAGCCGATCGATCGGCGCCTCGAGCGCCAGCTCCGAGAGAAAGGGCGGCACACCGATCCGCAGTTCGCCGGCCGGCTCGCTATCAGGCGCGGCGACCGCGAGCAGATCGTCGACCGAGCGCAGCACCGCACGCGCCAGCGAATAGACTTCGCGGCCAGCGCCGGTCGGCTTGAGGGGTTTGCTGAACCGGTCGAGCAGCGGCACCCCCAGCGTGGTCTCGAGGTTCTGAATCCGGCGCGTGAGCCCGGGCTGCGTCAGATGCAGTTGGGCGGCGGCACGGACCATCGATCCGTTATCGACCACCGCCACGAAAGCTTGCAGATCGCGTGTGTTCAAAACAACTCCGCATAATCAATATCGACATATTTCAATTGTCGCATAACACCGGGCATCCTACGATGGGCACTCGATCGTCATTTCGAGGATTAGCCAGCATGGATGGGCCCACCGATCTCACCGATCTTTACGACGCTTGCGCGCTGCGGCCCACGCCCGCCGCAAGCGAACCGCCGCAGGCGCTGAGCGCACCGCTGACTCTGCTGTTCGCTTTCGCGGTCGGCGTCATCGTCATGAACCTCTTCGCGGCTCAACCGTTGATCGCGCCGATCGCTCAGTCGCTCGGGCTGCCGCCCGGTCTCACCGGTGCGATCTCGATGCTGCCGCAACTCGGATACGCGCTCGGGCTCGTTCTACTCGTCCCGCTGACCGATCTTCTCGAGAACCGCCGCCTGATCGTGCGCACGCTCGCGGTCTGTGCGGCGCTGCTCGCCGTGGCGATGTTCGCGCATTCGGGGACTGTCTTTCTCCCCGCGATCTTTCTGGCGGGCGCAACGTCATGCGTCATTCAAATGCTGGTGCCGATGGCGGCTTCCATGGCGCACGAAACGCATCGCGGCCGAGCCGTCGGCAACGTCATGAGCGGACTCATGCTCGGCATACTGCTCTCGCGGCCGCTGGCCAGCGTGGGCGCGGCGATGATCGGTTGGCGCGCGTTCTACGGCGTCGCCGCCGCCGCTGACGCGGTGTTGGCGCTGGTCCTCACATCGCTGTTGCCAAAGCGCACCCCCACCGCCGTTGCGCACTACGGCGCGCTGCTGCGCTCGCTGCTGACGCTGCTTTTGACCGAACGGGTCTTGCGGCGGCGCTCGCTTTCGGCCGCGCTGGGAATGGGGGCGTTCAGCGCGTTCTGGACCGGTATCGGTCTCAGGCTCACGCATGCGCCGTTCGGACTGAACCTCTACGAGATCGGGGTGTTCGCCCTCGCTGGCGCTGCCGGCGTGGTGGCGACACCGCTTGCCGGTTACGCCGGGGACAGGCGCGCCGGGCGTCTGGCGCTACGCATCGGTCACTCGAGCATGCTCGCGGCGTGGATCGCGAGCGGCATTGCAGGTGCGGGATGGTTCGGGTTCGCGGCCGATGCGCACCGTGCCTTGGCGTTGGGCCTGTTGGTGGCGGGCGCGGCGACGCTCGATGCCGGCGTCGTGACGGATCAGACGTTGGGCCGCCGCGCGATCAATCTCATGAACGCGGCCGCGCGCGGCAGACTCAACGGGCTGTTCGTCGGCATCTTCTTCGTCGGAGGCGCGCTTGGCGCATCGCTCGCAGGTATGGCCTGGGCGTGGGCGGGCTGGAGCGGAGTCTGCATCGTGGGCCTTGCGTTTGCCGCCGCTGCGTTCACACTCGGTCTCTTGCCCCAGCGGGGCGAGACCGAATGAATGCGGCATCGAACCGCGCCGATGTCAGTGCCTGACGAGTGCCATCATGGCGCCGAAGCCGACGAAAACACCGCCCGTCAGCCGGTTGAACACCTTGGTGACGCGCTCGCTGCGCAGCGTCGCGCCAATGCGCAAACCGAAGGCCGCATAGACGAGGTACCAGCTGACCTCGATGACGGCGAACGTCGCGACGAGCACGCCGAACTGCGGCAGCGTGGGCTTGCTCGCGTCGATGAACTGCGGCAGCAGCGCCGCGGCAAAGAGGATCGCCTTCGGGTTGCTGCTCGCCACGAGAAAGCCGTTGCGATAGAGCGCGGGAAGCGAGCGCACCGGTGGTGCCGTCTGACGCGACTCGCGCGCGTCAGCGGCCGGTGCCTGAGGCGCGCTGCGCCATGCCTTCACGCCGAGATAGACGAGATAGCCCGCACCGATCAGGCGCAACGCATCGAACATCGCCGGCCACGCTTGCAGGAAAACACCGAGGCCCGCCGCCGAGACGGCGAGCATGAGCACGAGCGCCGACAGGCATCCGGCCATCGTGGCGCTGGCGCGGCGCAGGCCATGCTGGGCGCTCGAGGTCATGACGAGCAACATGTTCGGCCCGGGAATGGCTGACACCACGAACACCGTGGCCACGAAAAGCCACCAGGTATGAAGACTCATGACGGCAGAGCTCCTTGAAGGGGATGGCGGATGAACAAGCCGATACACCGAAACGCGATTATCTGCCGCATGAAGCGCGCACACCCGGCACGGTCGCACCGAATCCCACCGTGACGGTTGGCGCGGCTCACGTCGCGGCCGGGGAGGTGCGATACTGCTGCGATGTCGCCTGTTACCGCCACGTTCCGGTTTTACGAGGAACTGAACGATTTTCTCGCGCCTTCCCAGCGCCGGCGCGAATTCAGCTGCGCCTGCGCGCGCGCCGCCACGGCCAAGCACATGATCGAAGCATTGGGCGTCCCCCACACGGAGGTCGAACTGATTCTCGTCAACGGAGAATCGGTTGCATTCGACCATACGCTTCAAGATGGCGACCGGGTAGCGGTCTATCCGAAATTCGAGGCGTTCGATATCACGCCGCTGCTGCGTCTGCGACCCGAGCCGCTGCGGACCATCCGTTTCGTCGCCGACGCTCATCTGGGCGGGCTCGCGCAGCTGCTGCGCCTCGCGGGGTTCGACACGCTTTACGACAACCATTTCGCCGACGACGAGATCGAGACGCTCGCACTGGCCGAGGCACGCATCGTCCTGTCGCGCGACCGCGAGCTTCTGAAGCGTCGCACCATCACGCATGGCTGCTACGTCCGCGCGCTCAAACCCGAGGCGCAGTTGCGCGAACTTTACCGCCGCCTGGACCTTGCCCGGAGCACGCGCGCTTTTCGGCTTTGTCTGACGTGCAACGCCCCGCTGCGGCCCATCGACAAGGAAGCCGTTCGCGAGCGGGTACCCGACGGCGTGTTCGAGCGGCAGACGCGGTTCGCGACCTGCGACGTATGCCGGCGCGTCTTCTGGGAGGGTTCGCATTGGAAGCGCATGCGTACGCTCGTCGATTCGGTCATGACCGAAGGAAGTGGCGACGCCGCCGACGGTCCGGTAGTCGATGGTCGATAGTCGATAGTCGATAGTCAGCACAACTAACGAACGGCTGTTGCCCCACCGCAACGGCCTCCCGCGAAAACCGTCTCTCGCAGCGGTACCGGTGCGCGAAAACACCCATTCCCGGCACGGTTCGTGTTGACTCATCTCAAAATGAGCCACTAAAATGCAACTAATCTCACAAGTGGGGCATATGCCTTGGACAGTTGCAGTAGTCGACCTTCGAACGGTTTTTCTGCCTGAGCGGCACGACGCCACGCGCTGATTCCTTCCATTAGCCGCCGTCTCGCCTCCCAGGCAGACGGTGCGCATCGCAGTATTCCGTAGCAGTTTTTCTCCGCGCATCGATTCGAATGGCCTTTTCGCGCCGTCGGGTTGCGCGCGCTCGCTTTCGCGCGAACGCATGCCACCGACGGGCCGGACCGGGCGTGTCCGCAGGCGTCCAAGCGCTATGCCCTTTTTGCTTTTTCAAGCAGGACCCGGCATGACCGCGGAGAAAACAATCATGTCCACACCCGCACAAGTCGCTACTACGCGCAGCGCCGCCCTCGATGACGCCCACGTCGGCGACATCCGGGGCGCTTTTGGCACGATCGCGCACCACGATACGGCGCCGCGCCGCAACTGGGCCGCGCGCATTCGGACGCTGCTCGCCATCCTCGGCCCCGGCCTCATCGTGATGGTCGGCGACAACGATGCGGGCGCCTTCGGCATCTACACCCAGGCCGGACAAAACTACGGCACGGCGCTGTTATGGACTCTCGCCCTGCTCGTCCCGGTGCTCTACGTCAATCAGGAGATGGTGCTGCGCCTCGGCGCCGTGACCGGCGTAGGCCACGCACGGCTCATCTTCGAGCGGTTCGGCAAGTTCTGGGGCGCCTTCAGCGTCATCGACCTGTTTCTGCTCAATGCGCTCACGATCGTCACCGAGTTCATCGGCATCACGTTCGCGCTCGATTTTCTCGGCATTTCGAAGTTCGTCGGCGTCGGCATTGCCGCGCTGTTGACGATGGTCGCGGTCGGCACCGGCGATTTTCGGCGCTTCGAGCGGTTCGCCATCGTCCTTTGTGTGGGGAGTCTGCTGCTCGTGCCGGTGCTGGTATCCATCCATCCGCCGATCCACGTGATCGCACGCGATTTCGCGGTGCCGCGCTGGCCCGCTCACGCGCGGCTCGCCGATGTGATGCTGCTCGTGATCGGCATCGTCGGCACCACGGTCGCGCCGTGGCAGCTGTTCTTTCAGCAGAGCTACGTGATCGACAAGCGCATTACGCCCCGCTTCATGAAGTATGAAAAGGTCGATCTCTGGATCGGAATCGCGCTCGTCGTGATCGGCGCGGTGGCGATGATGGCGTTCACCGCGGCGCTCTTCTCGGGCCGCCCCGAAGCCGGCCAATTCACCGATGCGCGCGGCGTCATCGACGGGCTGCACCAATACGTGGGCCGCATGCCGGCGACGATTTTCGCGGTCGCCCTGCTCGATGCCTCGATCATCGGCGCGGCCGCCGTCTCGCTTTCGACCGCCTACGCGATCGGCGACGTATTCGGCATTCGCCATTCGCTGCACCGGAGCGTGGCCGACGCCAAGGGCTTTTATCTCGTCTATTTCGGCATCGTCGTGCTGGCCGCCGCACTCGTGCTGATGCCCGGCAGCCCGCTCGGCCTGTTGACCGAGGCCGTTCAAACGCTGGCCGGTGTCCTGCTGCCGAGCGCCACCGTGTTCCTGCTGCTGCTTTGCAACGACCGTGCGGTACTGGGCCCCTGGGTCAACTCGGGGCGGCTGAACTTTTTCACCGGCACCGTCGTCGCGGCACTCGTCGTGCTGTCGATCATATTGACAGCGGCCACCGTCTATCCGGATCTCTCCGGCGAGACCATCGTTGCCATGTTGATTGCGGGCGCGTCGGCCTCGGCTCTCGGCTACGCCGTCATTCGCTTCATGCAGCGCCGCGAGAATATGGGCCAGCAGCATGCCAAGGACGACGGCGATGCCGTGGTCGCGCGCGAGCAATGGCGGATGCCGCCGCTCGACACGCTCCCTGCGCCGCGGCTCAGCTTCTCGACGCGTGTCTGGATGGGCGCCCTGCGCGGTTATCTCGCGATTGCGGTCGGTCTCGTCATCGTCAAAGTCGTGCAAATGGCGCTGCACTGACTGCACTGACGAGTGAGAAAGAACCTGCCGCACGGGCAGGTTCTTTCGCGTCAGGACGTCGATTCGTCTTTGGCGTCGTATCGACCGAGCGATGCCGCCGAATTCAAGCGTGCACGTTTGGACAGCGCTCGTTGAGCCTCGGACACGTTCGCGGCCTGCCCGCGCCAGATTTTCAGCGGCGGCTCCTGCAATGCGCGGCCATACGAAAAGCTGAGCGGCCAGGGGCGACGGCCCGTGCGGTTGATGGCGTCGAGATGGGCGGTCGCCTCCTCGGGCGATTGGCCGCCCGAGAGGAAGAAAATGCCCGCGACGGCCGGCGGCACCGTGCGGCCGAGCACGGTCACGGTTTGCGAGGCCGCCTCGGCCACGCTCGCCGGGCTCGGGTGCTCCTTGCCGGCCACGACCATACTCGGCTTGAGCAGCATGTGCTCGAGCACCACCGCGTGTCGGTGCAGCGCATGAAACACCTCGTGGAAAACCGCCTCGGACACCTGGGCGCAGCGCTCGATAGAATGCGCTCCGTCCATCAGCACTTCCGGTTCGACGATGGGCACCACGCCTGCTTCCTGGCAAATCGCGGCGTACCGTGCCAGCGCATCGGCATTCGCGGCGATCGCAAGCCGGCTCGGCAGGCAATCCGAAACGTTATAGACGGCTCGCCATTTCGCGAAACGCGCGCCCTGCGCCTTGTATCGTTCGAGCCGTTCGCCGAGCCCGTCGAGGCCCTGCGTGATTTCGTCGCCGCTCGCATGGGCCAGCGGGATTTTTCCCTTGTCCACCTTGATGCCGGGCACGATGCCCTGGCGCGCCGCCAGTTGCGGCAGCGGTTCGCCATCGTCGGCGCATTGGCCGAGCGTTTCCTCGTAAAGGATGACACCGCTCACGTATTCGCCGAGCCCCGGTGTAGCCAGCAAGAGGGTCCTCCAGGCACGACGGTTCTCTTCAGTGGATTCGACATTGATGCTCTTGAAGCGCTTCGCTATCGTCGGTCCGCTTTCGTCAGCGGCGAGAAGACCTTTTCCGGACTGCGTGAGCGCCTCGACGGTGCGCTGCAATTCGCTGCTTTGTGTGTTCATCTCCGATTCCTCCGCGAAAGCCGAGACCCCCGAGTTTGCTCGGCCGCCGCGTATTGCACCAGTCCGCATGCAGCAGCAAATGCGGTGCCCACCGCATAGCTCAGGCATCGGACGAACGCCTGACGTGCGCCCCCTCCGTTCCCTGCGCGGCGATTGCACCGACCCTTTCTCTGAATCGACCGAGGGCCTCAGTCGCCGCCGCGATACCGTCGGCCTCGATCAGATCGCGCAGCTCGTCGCAACACGCTGCCTCCTCGCGCTCGCCGAGCGTCAGGAGCGCACCCTTGACGCGATGCAGCATCTGCAGCACCCGGCGCGCGTCGGCCGCACGCGTCGCTTGCACGAGCCGCTGCTCGTCCTCGATCCAGGTCGTCGCAAATACGGCGAGCAGTGCGTCGGACGGCATGCTGCGCAGCTCGTCTGACGCGGGCCGATGGTCGAGCACGGCATCGAGCGCGAGCCGCAGCGTTTCGAGCGCCAGCGGTTTGGGCAACAACCGGGCGAAACCCGAGCGCTTCGCCTCGTCGGGATCGCGCGGCGCCGCCGTGTGGGCGATCACCGGCATCGTCAGTCCCTTGCCGCGCAGCGCTGCCAGCAGGCTGCGCCCATCCATGAGCGGCATGCATAGATCGGCGAGGACGAGATCGTAGGGCTGGCGCAGGCATTCGGCGAGCGCCTGGCGACCGTCGCAGGTCAGCTCGACATGCCGGTAGCCGAGTGCCTCGAGTTGATGAGCCAGCAGCGTCCGGCTGACCGGGTCGTCCTCCGCAACCAGAATGCGCGTCGCGCGATGCGCCTCACGAGGGAGCCTCGCCGGCCGGCAGACTCCGTCCGAGCCGGGCAGAGGCTCGCGGTGCCCGCACTGTTCGAGGGCCAACGCCAGCATCGCCGCGGAGAGCGCCGTCACGTGGAGCGCATCGTCACCGCGCTGCGGATGGAGCGGGCCTCGCTCGGAAACCACGATCGCATCGAGATAGGCGGAACAACGGCTGCGCCATGCCCTGGGGACGACGTTTTCGTGCGAGCCGAAAACGATGATCGAGCGCCCGCGTCCTGACGTCGGCTCGCACACGCGAGTGTCTGGCACGACGGCCACGACCGGGCCGCAAAGCGCGCGCAAGCGGGCAACGAGCGCGTCTTGCCAGGCTGCATCGTTGCAGGCGACGACGATCTCGTCGAATACGAATCGATCGACGGGATTTGACGGCTCGTGTAAAGGCGCGGTTGCGGCACGCTTCAACTGCAAATAAACGCTGAATGTGGCACCGCGCCCCTCTTCGCTTTCCAGCACGATTCGCCCGCCCATCAAGTCGACGAGCCGCCTGCACAGCGACAGTCCGAGCCCCGTCCCACCGAAACGCCGGGCGATCGACCCATCGGCCTGAATGAACGGCTCGAAGATGCGCTCGCGTTGGTGAGCTGCGATACCCATCCCCGAATCGGCGACCGAAATCAGCACTTCCTGTGCATCGGCCGTCGCGCAGCCCATCGTTGCGCAAAGCGTGACGGCCCCGCGGTCGGTGAATTTGCAGGCGTTGCCGAGCAGGTTCGTCACGACCTGCATGATCCGCTGCGCATCGCCGTGCCAATGTCCATCGATGGCGGGATCGAGCAGACATGAAAAGCGCAGGCCCTTGTTCGTTGCGGACGGTGCAAGCGTCTGCGCGCACCGCTCCAGCACCTGAACGAGATCGAACGGCTCCATGTGCAGTTGGAGCTCGTGCGCTTCGGCCTTCGATAAATCCAGCACGTCGTCGACCAGTGCGAGCAGTCCCTCGAACGCATGGCGCACCGATGTGAGGCGCGCCGCCTGCGCGGGTGCGAGTTCCTCCATCGAAAGCAGCTCGAGATTGCCCAGTGCGCCATAAAGCGGCGTACGAATCTCGTGGCTGATGGTGGCGATGAGCATCGATTTGGCCCGGCTCGCCTGGTCCGCCGCATTGCGCGCGCGGCGCAAGAGCCGCACTGTCTCCTTTTGCCGGCTGATGTCCGTCAAGCTGCAGAGCAGCACTTCCCGCTCGCGATAGCGCGCCCGCGACAGCGCAACGGAGAGCTCGCGCGAGCGGCCGTCGGTGCCCGCCACGGACACTTCGACCGTGCGCGCCGTTCCGCCCGGCACCGCGGCGTGACCGGAGCGCGCGCCCCTGCGCCTCGCGCGCCGTCCCGGCGCACGCTTGCCGAGCAGGCTCTGAAAAAATCGAGTCTCGTCGGGCAAAGCGGCAAGCAGCCCGCGAGCAATGTCGTTTTGCATGACGATGCGCCGCGTCGCCGGTTCGAAGACGGTCAAGCCCACAGGTGCGGTCGCCAACACCGTGCGACCGAATGCTTCGCTTTCGAAAACACTGCGGGCGCGGGCGCGCAGCGGTGCGAGCACGAGCCTGTCGATCGTCAGCACGAACCCCCACTGCACCGCGAGTAGCAACGCAGCCAGCGCGATCGTCCAGACCACCGGCTCCCTCATGTTCGCGACGATGGTATGCCAGTCGAACGCCGACACCGCGACCCAGCCTGGTCCCGGGATGCGCTGAATCATGAAGAAGTCCGCGCCGCGACGCACGAGCCGCACACGCTCGTCGGCCGAATCGAGTACCGAAGGTTTCGCCGCCAACGCATCGGCCCAATGACCGCGGCGCGGGTTCGACTCGTCGATGCCCAACAGATGGCGGCGATCGCGCGACACCATGAAGAAATCGGGATCGTGCACGGCCGGCTGAAAGAGGCGCGGAATCTGCGTGGCCGGAACGGTCACGACGAGCACGGCGATGCGCTCGTCGCCCCGATAGATGGGCGCCGCATAATGCTTGACGAGCTTGCCGTACATGTCGGACTCATAAAGCGCGACCCAGAACACGCGCTCGTGCCGCAGGGTAGTGTCCTCGTGCTTGTGGAGTTCCGCGTCGACGCGTGCCACGTAGCGATCGATGAGCGGCGTCACGCCCGCGTGGCCAGCCTGCTTGCGCGCGCGATCCTCGAGGGATGGCCATACGGCGAGAAAGCGCCGGTCCTCCGTGTAGAGAAAACCGCCGATGTCGTCGGCCGCACCTTGCAGGCGCAGCAGCGAACTGGGCGAAACCTCGCGCACGAGCCGCAACAGCGCGGCCAGCCGGTTTCGATCGGCGGGTGCCGTCAGCGTCGAGAGAATCGAAAACGGCGCCGCGCCGATGTCTTCCTCGGTGTCGACGAGCCCGCCGCCGGCATCGAGCAATTCGCGATAGCGCTCGGCGGGCACCGGATCGCGCGCATGCACGTGAGCCAACGCTTCGTAGGTCTCGACCATGTGCCGCAGGCGCGCCTGATTGCGCTCGACCGACGCGTTGACGAAATCGCGCTGAGCGAGAAACGCCGCGCGCCAGTCGTCGAGGCAGCGCTCGAAGCGATGCGCGATGCCGGTGGCGGCTGCGGCGACAATCGAGACGGTCAGTACGAGGCCGCCGCCGAACAGGAGCGCGCGGTCGTAACGGCCTGGCAGCCCGGCCTGGCAGCGCAACGAACGGCTGACTCGTTTGCGCAGGGCCGTCAGGCTGCGCCGCAACCGGAGCGTTTTCATAGGCGGCATCGGTACGGACACGTCTGCGTGTGCCGCATTCGCTGGCTATAGGGGCGACCACGCTAGCGAAAGATCGAGGCGAGAACGCCGATTGCGGGAAATATCGGACAAAGGCCGATCTGCACGATCGAGAGATCACATGTATCTCTCCGCGAGCGGGCATACCGCTCAATACGTTCATCGGCGCGCCGCTGGGCATTCGGCTCGTGACCGATGCTCACGAAGGTGAATCGGACGGCTCGCTCGCCACCTATCGGCTCGTCGTCCAGGATGCGCTGACCGTGCTCGAGCAGCGCATCAACACGCGGATTTTTCGCCAGGCAAGCGTTCCCGACATCACCCCTGCGCACCGCTGAAGACCGCGGGTCGCTTCTCCCTGAACGCTTCGATACCTTCCCGAAAATCGGCGCTTTGATACGCGCGGCGGCGAATCTCGCTGATGCGCCCGAGCGCGCTCGCGGGCAGCGCACGCATATCGGACAACACGCGCAATTGCTCTTTGACCGCAGCGATCGCAAGCGGCGCCTTCCCGGCGATATGCATCGCCAACTCGCGCGTCTGCGCTTCGATCCGGCCGGAAGGCACCAGTTGGTCGATGAGGCCCAACCGCAATGCGTCCTGCGCCTCCACGGGCTGCGCCGTAAAGAACATCGTCTTGATCGCGCTGATACCGAGCCGATCGGTGAAGTGCAAGAGTCCAGCGGTGTTGTAGGGCAAGCCGATATTGGCCGGCGTCATCGCGAAGCGTGCGCTTTCATCGGCGACAACGATGTCGCAACTGACCACGGTTTCGACCGCACCACCCCAAACAGAACCCTGGACCTGCGCGATCACCGGAAACGGTGCGTGCCGCAGCGCTGCAATGGCCGCTTCCAGCGCGCTGCCGTGCGCCAACGGATCGGTACCGTCGAGCGGCAATTCCCCGATGTCGTGACCTGCCGACCAGGTTCCGTGCTGAAGCGTCGTTTTCAAAATCATGACGCGCATCCGCTCGCGCTCGCACAGCTGACACGCGGCCGTGATCGCCTCGAGCACCCAGTGGCTCAAGGCATTACGTTTGGTCGGGTTGCTCAGCGTGACCGTGGCGACATACCCTTCCCGTTTGATTTGAACCGAAGCATCGGCGGGTCCGGCAAGGGTTTCGATCTGTTCGGTCATGTTCAACTCACCTTTGGGCTCATTTCATCGGCGCGACGGCATCGTCGACGAATTCCGCAACGATCCGCGCCCGGTCGGCATCGAGCTCCGGCGCGGCCCGATACGCGCGTGGGTCCGCGATGCCCGAGACCTTGATGGGGTTGCCTGCTACCTGGAATACGCCCGCCTTGGCGTCCTTGACTTCGACGACCATGTTCCGTTCGTTCAATTGCTCGTCGTCGACGATGTCGGCGACCGAATTGATGGGACCGCAGGGCACGCCCGCCTCTTGCAACAATGCGATCCACTCACGCGCGCTGCGGCCGGCCAGCGTGAGTTCCAATTGCTCGGTCAGTGCATCGATGTTTTCGCGCCGCAGCGCATTCGTGCGGTACCGGCTGTCATCGCGCAGATCCGGCCGTCCCAATGCATTGCACAGCTTGTCGAACAGACCGTCATTCGCGGCGCCGATCACGAAATACGTATCGGCCGCGTGAAATGCGCTGAACGGCGCAACGGACGGGTGACGCGCACCCTGCGCCCGCGGTACCTCGCCCGTGGCGGCATAACCGGTGAGCGCGTCTTCGAGAATCGCAACCTGGCAGTCCAGCATCGCCACATCGAGATAGCGGCCAACGCCCGTGCGCTCTCGTTCATAAAGCGCCGCGTTGATGCCGATCGCCAGATAGAGACCCGCGGTAATGTCGCCGACGGATACCCCGACACGCGTCGGCGCACCGCCCGGTTGCCCGGTCACGCTCATCAAACCGCTCATCGCTTGAACGACGATGTCGTAGGCCGGCCTGTCCTGATAGGGGCCGGTCTGGCCGAAGCCGGACACGCTGCCGTAGATCAACCAGGGGTAGCGTTCGCGCAGCGTCTCATGGTCCAGGCCATAGCGACGCATCACGCCCGGACGGAAATTCTCGACCAACACATCGGCCTGCCCGAGCAGAGCGTGCAGGATATCGCGATCGCCCGAGCGCTTGATGTCGAGCGCGATACTCTCTTTGCCGCAGTTCAAAGCCGTGAAATAGGTCGATTTCCCGTTCAGAAAAGGACCGAAAGCGCGAGAGTCGTCTCCGGCGCCCGGGCGTTCGATCTTGATCACACGGGCGCCGAGTTGCCGAAGAATCATCGTGGCGTAGGGACCGGACAGCACGCGCGTCATATCGACAACGGTAATACCGGACAACAGGCCTTTTTGTTCGATGGGCGTCGTTTCCGATTGCATGATCAGTTTCCTCGAAAGGGAAATCGATGTCGTTACCCCTTTGAAACGATCCATCGGCTCGGCGCGACATCTGCTGATCCAGTCTACTGCTGGCCGCCTGTGGGCCAGGCTAGCGAAACTGCTAGGCCCTGGGCCGCCCGCTCATACGCGTACGGAACGGCCCCGTCCTCGCCTAAACGGCAGATGCCGCGCGATGTTGAACGCAACGAGATTGCCCACCACCACGAGCAGCAGGCCGACGACGGCGGGAGCCGACCATCGGTACCCCTCGAACACCGTCGATACGGCCAGCGCGACGAACGGGAACAGCACCGTGCAGTAGGCGGCCCGGTCGGGGCCGATGCGGCCGACCAACGTCAGGTAGGTCGTGAACCCGATCACCGATCCGGGCACCGCGAGATAAGCGAGCGAGCCGAAATACCGCGCGGTCATCTCGGGCTGGAAGGAGAACCCCGCGGCAAGACTGCCGAGCGTCAACAGCGTCGCGCCGATCAGCATCGCCCAGCTGTTGGTGACCGTCGGGTGGAGGCCCATCGCCTGCATGCGGCTCGAAAACAGATTGCCGGCCGAGAACGACATCGTGCCGGCGAGCGTAATCGCAAGTCCCAGCCACATCGCCCGATCGCCGGTGTGACCCGCCATCTGCGGCGCAAAGAGACAGAGGATGCCCACGAGTCCCAACACGGCGCCGACGATGGCACTTGGCTGCAACGGCCGCCCCATGAAAATTCGGCCGTTGATCGCATTCAGGAGCGGCGCCGTCGAAAACACGACCGCGACGAGGCCGCTCGGCACGATCTGCTCAGCGTAGTAGAAGCACAGAAAGTTGACACAGAAAAGCGCCACACCCTGACCGGCGAGCAACGGCCAGGCCTCGCGCGGCGCCTTCACGGACCGGCGCAAAAGCCGCATCAGCACGAACATGACCAACGCGGCGAGCCAGAAACGAAAGGCGATCGACACCGGCGGCGCCACGACGCCGACCTGCCACTTGATGGCAATCCAGGTCGTGCCCCAAATCAATACCGTAATGAAATAAAGCGACAGATTCATGGTCTACCATCGATCGAGGAAATAGCGAACAGCCAAAGGCCGGCTCCAGCCCCGGCTCAGCGAGGAGCGCGACACGCGCATACGGCACCCACTATCGCGCGTCGGTTTCGACGCGCGTTGTCCAGGCTTGCGGTTTTTTCGAGACGGCGGGCGACGCGTGCGGCGCGGCCCGTCTATACTCGTTGTTCCGCTCGATACCCCTTTTTTGCGCACTTTTCGACCTTCATCGTGGACGCCAGCCCGTTCCTGACTGCGCCAGCCGCCGACGAAACGCCGTTCGGCATGCATTCGGTCGGCCGCACGCTCGCCGAAGCCGATGCGACGCTGGAGCGCTTCGCGTGGCTCGGCGACCGGCTTGCGGCCGCCGTCTGGCGGCGCGTCACGGTCGAGGAGGAAACGACGTACGACAAGCCCGGCCATCACACACTATCGTGCTACCTCGACGGCGGCTACCGCACCGAGCGCCAAAAGTTGCCGGGGCAGTACGGCGCGCCGCAACGACTGTGCGCGCTGCCGGGCGACCACGAATCGCGCTGGTGGGTCCGCGGCCAGATGCATTTCATGCATCTGTACTTCCTGCCGGAGCATTTCACGCGCCGTGCGGTTCAGGAACTCGATCGCGAGCCGCGCGAGCTGACGCTCGCGGACCGGACGTATTTCGAAGATGCCCGCATCGCCGCGCTCTGCCGCGGACTTGCGGCCGCACCGTGGGACGGCCCGGACGACCGGCTGCGCGCGAATGAAACGGCGCACGAGATCCTGAGCCTCCTGTTGCGCGCACAGGCGGTACGCCGCGACGACGCCACGATCAAGGGTGGGCTCGCGCCGGCCATGCGGCGGCGCCTCGTCGATTACATCGACGCGAATCTTTCTCGCACGCCTACGCTCGGCGAACTCGCTGAATTGGCGTGCCTCTCCGAATTTCATTTCTCACGCATGTTCCGGGCCTCGTTCGGGATGCCGCCTTCCGCCTGGATCGCTTTGCAGCGCCTCGATCGCGCACGCACGCTCTTGCGCACGACGACGCTCCCCGTCGATCGGATCGCCGCCGACTGCGGCTATGCCGATGCGAGCCATTTCGGCCATCGCTTTCGTGCCGCCGTGGGCGCCGCACCGCTCGCCTACCGGCGCGCGTTGAACGCCGATCGTGCGACGGCGAACCTCGACATCGATTGATCGCCATAGGCCTATCGCATCGATAGCGCTGAGGCCTCACAGGCCCCTGCGCGGTTTCAGCCATGCCCAATCGATGCAATCGGAACGTTCAATTGTTCTTTTCTGGCGGTACCCGTCACCATGCTTCGTATGGGCAGGCAGGAGCCTGCATACGTCGGCAGCAAAAGCATGAGGTGAACGATGACAACCGCGCAAATGCAGCTCGGCATGACCCAGCGCACGACTCGAGCGATGAGCGCCGCCCTCGCGGGCCGCATGTCGAGCCCGCGCTCGGCGCTGCTCTTTGCCGGCCCGGCCGTCGTCGCTTCGATCGCCTACATCGATCCGGGCAACTTCGCGGCGAATATCGAAGCGGGCTCGCGATACGGCTACGCGCTGCTGTGGGTCGTCGTGATCGCCAACCTCGTCGCGATGCTGTTCCAGGCGCTCTCGGCGAAGCTCGGGATCGTCACCGGCCGCAACCTCGCCGAAATGAGCCGCGAGCACTTTTCCAAACCGGTGGTCTATGCGATGTGGGCTGTCAGCGAAATCGCTGCGATGGCAACCGATCTCGCCGAATTTCTCGGCGGCGCCATCGGTATTTCGCTGCTGTTTCACTTGCCGCTCATGGCCGGAATGGTCATCACGGGCATCGTCACCTATGCGATTCTCGGCGCCGAAAAAAGAGGCTTCCGCCCGCTCGAGCTCATCATCGGCGGGCTCGTCGCCGCCGTGGCGCTCGCTTATGTCGTCGAACTGTCCATTGTCGACGTGGCATGGGCCGATGCCGCACGCGGCGCGCTCGTCCCGACGTTGAGCGGCAACGGTGCAGTAGGCGTGGCTGTCGCAATGCTGGGCGCCACGATCATGCCGCATGCCATTTATCTGCATTCGGGGCTCACGCAACAACGCGCGCCGGCACATAACGATGCGCAACGCAGCAAGCTTTTGCGGTTCTCGAATCGCGAGGTGGTGATCGCGCTCTCGATCGCAGGCCTCGTCAACATGGCGATGATCGTCATGGCCGCGGCCGCATTCCACAACGGGCACACCGATATCGTCGAGATCGGGGCGGCCTATCGCAGCCTCGCGCCGCTGTTCGGCGCGGGCGCCGCGGCCGTCTTTCTGATTGCGTTGATCGCCTCGGGCGTATCGAGCTCCGTGGTCGGCACGATGGCCGGGCAGATGGTCATGCAAGGCTTCGTCGGGTTTCGGATACCCGTCGGCGTGCGGCGGCTCGCGACGATGGCGCCGGCTTTCGTCGTCGTGGCGCTCGGCGTCAATGCGACCGACGCGCTCGTCTATAGTCAGATGGCGCTGAGCTTCGCGCTGCCCGTGCCGATGATTGCGCTCGTCGTTTTCACTAGCCGCCGGGAGATCATGGGACGTTTCGTCAACAGCCGGCTCGTGAGCGCGGGGGCAATCGTCGCAACGGTCGCCATCGTCGCACTGAACGTGGGGCTCGTGCTCCAAACCGGCTTGAAAGCGATTTGAAGAGGTTTAAAGCGATCGACAGTCGAGCGATGTCGATTCCGGCCGCCGTCGTTCGTCGTGTAGGATCGGGGACGCCGTCCCCTTTCTACCGGAGATTGCCATGTCGACCCATACCGTTCGCCTTCACCGTGTTCTGCGCGCCACGCCCGAGCGCGTCTACCGGGCGTTCCTCGACGCGGCCGCCATGAGCAAGTGGCTGCCCCCGCACGGATTCACTTGTAGCGTCCATGAGATGGACGCCAAGGTGGGCGGCAGCTATCGGATGTCGTTCACGAACTTCACGACGGGCGGCGGCCATTCATTCGGCGGGGAATATCTGGAACTCGTGCCGAACGAGCTCATTCGCTATACCGCCAAATTCGACGACCCCAATTTGCCCGGAACGATGCAGACGACGGTGTCGCTGCGGCAGGTGAGCTGTGGAACGGAATTGAACGTCGTCCAGGAAGGCATCCCTTCGGTCATTCCCAACGAGGGCTGCTATCTCGGGTGGCAGGAGTCGCTCTCGCTGTTGACGTTGCTCGTCGAGCCGGAAATCCGGCAGTAGCGCTCGAAGATTCGTGGCCTTGTCCGTCAGCTATCCGGCCCCCCGTTCGGGCTCCCGTTCGACCCTCCACGCCAGCGGCGGGGACAGCACTTTTGACCAAGACGGAACCACGGTGCCGCCGACTATACTGACTCGATCGTCAATCTTCGATATCGACAGACAGGTCACCGTCATGCCCCATTATCTTTGCCACGAGCAGCCCGATCTGCTCGAGTTCGATACCGTCATCGTCGACGCGCGCCCGGGTGCTGTCGTGCTCGCGCAATCCGCGCTGCATCCGGGCGGTGGCGGGCAGGTCTCGGATGCCGCAACGCTCGTCCATCAGCACGGCACGGTGCGCATAACGAGCGTCTCGCTCGAACGCGGCCGCTATTGGCACATTCTCGATGCGCCGCTCGAGCTCGCGGGTAACGTTCATGTGTCGATCGATGCGCAGCGGCGTTCGACCCTCGCACAACTGCACACCGCGACGCATATCCTCAATGCACTCGTCTACCAGGAGTTTGCCGGTGCGCTCGTCACGGGCGCGCAGATCAATGCCGATGGCGTGGCGCGGATGGACTTCGATCTGCCCGAGGCCGATAACGATCTGCTTCGAGCGCTCGAGCACCCGATCAACGAAATCATTCGCCAGGGGCTCGATGTGCGAACGCGATACGTGCCGACACGCGAAGCGCAGGCCACCCCGGGACTCATCCGTAGCCTGTCCGTCGCCCCGCCGCCTACGGACGACGGCATGATTCGCATCGTCGAAATCGGCGAGCTCGATCGGCAAGCGTGCGGCGGCACGCATCTATCCAATACCGCGCAATCGCGCCCGATTCGCCTCACCAAGATCGAGAACAAGGGGCGGCGGAACAGGCGCGTGCGGATCGAGCTCGCGTAAGCGGCGGGTCCTTCAGCGGAGCAACGACGATGGCAACCGGAAATCGCGCAGCGCGCGAAGATCTGACGTACCGGCGCGACGGCGCACTCGAAGGCGCGGCGTTGGCGACGGCGCGTTATGGCGCGCATGAATTCGGCCGGCACGTGCACGACGAACTCGTCATCGTCATGACCGAATTCGGTGGCGGCCAGTGCAACACGCGTGCCGGCAGCGACGTGTCGGGCCCAGGGACGGTCTGGGTCTTCGCGCCCGGCGAATATCATTGCGGCGAAGTCTGGGACGAAAAAGCCTGGCACTACCGCGCAATCTATCTCGACATGCAAGGGCTCGCCGCGCTCAGCGCGGTTTTCAACGAAGAGTCGCGCGACGACCGCTTACTGCATATTCCGCCCGGCCTCTATCGCGACGAGCAGCTCTGCTCGCTGCTCCTGAAAGCGCACACCAGTCTCGACGAGAACGCCAGCACGCCATTGATGGAACGGCAGGCGCATTGGTGGGCCGCGATGGGCATGCTGTTCGGGCGATACGGTCAACCCAAGCCGAGCGAAAGCCACGGCGGACGCGAGGGTCACAGAATGGCGAAGGTGAAGGACTACCTCGCCGCGCAATTCCAGCGCGATATTCCAATCGACGAGTTGGCCCGGCTCGTCGGCCTGAGCCGCTATCACCTGATGCGCGCGTTTTGCAAAGAGTATGGGTTGCCGCCTCACGCTTATGTCAATCAACTGCGGCTGATCGCGGCAAAGCAATGGCTCGCGGCCGGCCGCAGCGCGGCCGACGCGGCCGTGAGCGCGGGGTTTTACGATCAAAGCCACCTCAATCGCGTATTCAAGAAGGCTTACGGGATCACACCGGGCGCCTATGCGGCACTGAGACCGGCGCTTTGAGCGCGATTCAGATACGTTTTCAAACGGCTTCGAATACGGCGGTCATCACACCAAGCCGATCCTGCATCAGGTTCTTTCCCAGATTGGTGGTGAACTCCAGAAAGTCCGGCCCCATCACCACGCCGAGATTCGGCGAAGGCGGTGCACCCGACGCGCGCAATTGCGTGATCCAGGCCTTGGCGGCATCGCTATCGTCCCGCGATGTGACGGTGCGAAAGCCCGCCGATTCGATGGCTTCGCGTGTGGCATCCGCCGTCATCAGAAAGCTGGTGGCCGACGTTCTCGCCCATGGAACCGGGTAATGCGGGTCGCCGTTTTTCAGCACGACATCGTAGGTTGCAAACTTGCCGCCCGGTTTCAGCACGCGCCGGATATTGTCATAGAGCCGCGGCCGATCCGCGATGTTCATCGCCACATGCTGCAGCAGCGCGACCTCGAATTGGCCGCGATCGAACGGCAGATCGAGCGCGCTGCCCGTTTCGAACGATACCGACGCGGTTTGTCTCGTGCGCTCGGTCAAGTAGCGCGCTGCATCGACGAACGGTTCGCTGAGGTCGATGCCGACCACTTTGCAGCCATGGGTTGCAGCCAGAAAGCGTGCAGGGCCGCCGATGCCCGAACCGATATCGAGAACCCGCATGTCGGCGCGAATACCGATCAACTCGCCAAGTTCGGCGGTCGCGGCAAGACCCCGCGTATGGAATTGATCGAGCGAAGCGAGCCGCTGGGGCGCGAGTAGTTCATCGTCCGGCCCCAGTGCCATGAGCGTGGCCGTCAGCCGCGCCTTCAGACCCGTCGCGCGATAGTGGTCGCGCACATCATTGAGTACGTCAGTCATTGCGAGCTCCTCGTTGGATGGTGAGGTGTACCGTACGCTCGCAATGCTGTTCGATAAAGCGCCTGAATCTATATAGATAGTGAAGCGTGACTACCCAATCGCATCATGTATCGGACGTCAGGCACCGCGCTTCGCTTCAGCCGTCGCGGAAGATAAAGCTGTATGCGCTCAGCGCCGGCACGCCGCCCAGATGCGCATAAAGCACCTTCGAGCCAGGCTCGAATTCGCCGCGACGCACTTTATCGATCATGCCGTGCATCGACTTGCCTTCATAGACCGGGTCCGTCAGCACGCCTTCGAACCGCGCGCACAGACGAATCGCCTCGAGCGTGCCCTCGTTCGGCAAACCGTATTCAGGGCCGCCATAACGCGTGTCGAGAATCACGTCCTTCTCCGTGATGTCGCGTCCGAGATCGACGAGTTCGGCCGTATGGCGCGCGATGCGCGTGATTTGCGCATGGGTCTTTTCGGGCGTGGCCGAGGCGTCGATACCGATGACGCGGTCCGCGCGACCGTCCGCCGCAAAACCCACGACCATCCCCGCCTGAGTGCTACCCGTCACCGAGCAGACGACGATGTAGTCGAACTTGAAGCCGAGTTCCGCTTCCTGCTGCCGCACTTCCTCGGCAAAGCCGACGAACCCCAGGCCGCCGAACGGATGCTCGGAGCAACCGGCCGGAATCGGATACGGCTTGCCGCCGGCCTTGCTCACGCTCTCGAGCGCCTCCTCCCAACTCGGACGGATGCCGATGTCGAAGCCATCCGCGACGAGCCGCACGTCCGCGCCCATGATGCGCGACATCTGGATGTTGCCCACGCGGTCATAAACGGCGTCGGAATAGTTCACCCAGTTTTCCTGCACGAGGACGCACTTCATACCCAGATGCGCGGCAACGGCAGCCACCTGACGTGTCTGGTTCGACTGAATACCGCCGATCGATACGAGCGTGTCGCAACCTTGCTCGAGCGCGTCGGGGATCAAGTACTCGAGCTTGCGCGTCTTGTTGCCGCCGAACGCCAGGCCGCTGTTGCAGTCTTCCCGCTTGGCATACAGCTCCACCTTGCCGCCCAGATGTTCGCTCAAGCGCTTGAGCGGTTGAATCGGCGTCGGCCCGAATGTCAGCAGGTAACGAGGGAAGCGTTTGAGGTTCATCGAATGTCTCCGGAAAGGGTGCGACAAGGTATTCGTCGGAAGGTGACCGCCTGGCGGCGCATCGCATAGGGAAAATGATAGGGGGATGGCCGCGAAATGAGCTTGCGAAATAAATGGCGATGACCTACGTTAGGAGGCCTCTATTCGCTCTATGCGAACTTTAACTTCGCAAAAACCTCATCTGACGAAATGAAATTAAGCCCTGAATCCGGTCCCGCGTTGGACGCTCAGCCCGCATTGGATCGGATCGATCGCGCCATCCTCAAGCATCTTCAGCAAGACGCGTCGATCTCGAACGTGAGCCTCGCGGCGAAAGTCAAACTGAGCGCACCCGCTTGCCTGCGGCGCGTCGAACGTTTGAAGGAAATGGGCCTGATACGCGGGATCGTCGCACTGCTCGATCCGAAAGCGCTCGGCATGGGGATGCTCGTCGTCATCGGCTTCGTGCTGGATCGCTCGACGCCCGAAGCATTCACCGCGTTCGAGAAAGCGGCACAGAAGGTATCGGGGTGCGTGGAATGCCACGTCGTGACGGGCGAATTCGATTACTTCATGCTCGTACGCACGCGCGACAACGAGAGCTTCAACCGGTTGCACGCCGAGCAATTGCTCTATCTGCCGGGCGTGCGGCAGGTACGCAGCTTCATGGTGCTGAAGGAGATTCTGTCGACGCATGCGTTGCCGCTGTAACGCATGCGTCGGACCATCGATTTCAACGAGCCGCGTCAGCGGCTATGCGGCGCCCCGGGTCGCTCAGGCACTCAGCGCTGCCACGGTGCGAGGCTCGCCGTAGACGCTTTCCCATACCGCTCGCGCGCGGTATGGACGACGCCGGGATCGAGCTCGCCCTCGTCCGCCAGGGCCTTCAATGCGGCCACCACAATGCTGGCCCGGTCGACTTCGAAGAACGCCCGAAGTTCTTGCCGTGTATCGCTGCGGCCAAAGCCATCGGTGCCCAGCGTGACGTATCGGCGCGGCACGTACGCGCGGATCGATTCGGGTACCGCGCGAACATAATCGGTCGCGGCAATCACCGGCCCGCGCGATCCCTCGAGCGCCGAGCTCACGTATGGCGCGGCCGGGGCATCGCCAAGCCTTGCGCGCCGCTCGGCCGCGATTCCATCGCGCTGCAACTCGACGAAGCTCGTCACGCTCCAGACGCCCGCATCGATATCCCACTCTTCTTTCAACATGCGTTGCGCCGCGATGACTTCGGAGAGGATTGCCCCCGAGCCGAGCAGTTGCACGCGTGCCGTTTGCCGCAACACGGGCGAGAGCGGATAGAGGCCTCGGAGGATGCCGTCGCGCAGTGCCTCTCGATCGCCCTCCGGTAACGACGGCTGCGCGTAGTTCTCGTTCGTCACCGTCACGTAATAGAACACGTCGCGCTGTTGCTCGACCATCTCGCGCATCCCCGCATCGACGATCGTTGCCACTTCGTAAGCGAACGCCGGATCGTAGGCACGGCAGTTCGGAATCGTCGATGCCGCGAGGTGACTCGTGCCGTCCTGATGCTGCAAGCCTTCGCCACCCAGCGTCGTACGGCCCGATGTCGCGCCGATGAGAAAGCCGCGGGCGCGCTGATCGGCCGCTGCCCATATCAGGTCGCCGATGCGCTGAAAACCGAACATCGAGTAGTAGATGTAAAACGGCAGCATCGGCAGGTCATGCACGCTGTAGGCCGTCGCGGCGGCGATCCATGACGAGATGGCGCCCGCTTCGGAAATCCCTTCCTCGAGAATCTGTCCGCGCGTGTCTTCGCGGTAGTACAGCATCGAGCCGAGATCCTCCGGCTCGTAACGCTGCCCGAGCGGCGAGTAGATCCCCACCTGCCGGAACATGTTGGCCATGCCGAACGTACGCGCTTCGTCAGCGACGATCGGCACCACGCGCGAACCGATTTCCCCGTCCTTGAGCAACGCGGTCAGCATGCGCACGAGCGCCATCGTCGTCGACATCTCGCGGCCGCCCGCCTCGAGCGCGAATGCTCCCCAGGTCGGCATCGAAGGGACGGTCAGCCCCTTCGATGCCGCTTTCCGCCTTCTGGGCAGAAAGCCTCCAAGGGCAGCCCGGCGCGCATGCAGGTATTGCATTTCCGGGCTGTCTTCCGCTGGCTTGTAAAAGGTCAGCCGCTCGACGTCCTCGTCCGACAGCGGCAGTTCAAAGCGATCGCGAAACGTCTTCAGATCGTCGACGTCGAGCTTCTTTTGTTGATGCGTCGTCATGCGGCCCTGCCCCGCCGTGCCCATTCCGAAGCCTTTCATCGTCTTGGCGAGAATCACGGTCGGCTGCCCCCGGTGCGCAAGGGCGCGCGCATAGGCCGCGTGCAGCTTGCGCGCGTCGTGACCGCCGCGCCGCAGGCGGTCGATCTCGGCATCGGAGAGCTCGGCAGCGAGTGCGGTCAGCGCCGGGTTCCGACTGAAAAAACGCGCGCGGTTGTAGGCGCCGTCGTTGGCGGAGAACGTCTGGAACTGCCCGTCGACGGTCTCGGCGAATGCTCGGGCCAGCGCGCCGGCATGGTCGCGCGAGAAGAGCGGGTCCCAATCCGAGCCCCACAGCACTTTGATGACGTTCCAGCCCGCGCCGGCAAAGAGCGCCTCAAGTTCGTCGATGATGCGGCCGTTGCCGCGCACCGGGCCGTCGAGCCGCTGAAGGTTGCAGTTGATGACGAACACGAGGTTGTCGAGCCCTTCGCGCGCGGCCAGTGAAAGCGCACCGATCGACTCGGGCTCGTCCATCTCGCCATCGCCGAAGAAGCCCCAGACCGTTCGGCCTTCCGTGCGCGCGAGCCCGCGGTTGTGCAGGTAGCGCATGAAGCGCGCCTGGTAGATCGAGTTGATCGGCCCGATGCCCATCGAGCCCGTCGGAAACTGCCAGAACTCGGGCATCAGCCACGGATGCGGATACGAGCAGAGCCCGGGGCCCGCGATTTCCCGGCGGTAGTGCCGCAGGTGGTCCTCGCTCAGGAAGCCCTCGAGATAGGCACGTGCATAGACGCCCGGTGACGAATGCGGCTGAAAGTAGACGAGGTCGCCACCCGAGCCCTCCCCGCCTTCGGGCTGCGCCGCGCGAAAGAAGTGATTGAAACCGACTTCGAACAGATCCGATGCCGACGCATAGCTGGCGATATGTCCGCCCAGTTCGCCATAGGCGCGATTCGCGCGCACGACCATCGCCAGTGCGTTCCAGCGCAGCGCGGCCGAGAGCCGGGCTTCGATCTCGAGATCGCCCGGGTAAGGAGGCTGGTCGGCAACCGGGATCGTATTCACGTAGGGCGTGACGCGTGACGGTGCCCGTGTGAGGCCCTTCGTGTATGCGTGGTCGGTCAGACGGTCGAGCAGGAATTGCGCGCGGTCCTTGCCCACGTGAGCGACGATGGCGTCGAGTGCTTCGAGCCATTCGGCCGTTTCCTGGGGATCGTCGTCCAACTGCGCCGCACTCGCCCGTTTCGTTTCCTCGATACCGCTCGATAAGTCCGTCATAGCAGGTCTGCCTCCGGCGCGCCGGCTGGGGAGGCGCGCATCGATGGGGAATCATCGTACCCGGCATCGCGCAGAATTTGCGTTTGTTCTAACTGTGAATTCCTCTTCGGATAGTGTAAATATTCTGTTTTATCGATCGATTCCGGAATGTTTCGACTATGACCACGAATACGAGGCGTCTCGACCGCATCGACATCGGCATCCTCAACCAACTGCAACAGAACGCGCGGATCACGAATGCCGAGTTGGCGCGCTCGGTCAATCTGTCGCCGACGCCGTGCTTCAATCGCGTCCGTGCGCTCGAAAAGCTGGGACTGTTCAAGCAACAGGTGACGCTGCTCGATCCCGAGCCGCTTGGCCTGAGCATCAATGTGTTCATTCAGGTCAGCCTCGAAAAGCAGGTCGAACATGCGCTGCGGCGGTTCGAGCAGGCGATCTCCGAGCAGCCCGAGGTCATGGAGTGTTATCTGATGTCGGGGGACGCCGACTATCTATTGCGCGTGGTGATGCCCGATATGCGCGCGTTGGAGCGCTTCATCATCGAGCGGTTGACGACCATTCCCGGTGTGTCGAACATCCGGTCGAGCTTTGCGCTCAAGCAGGTGCGCTATAAAACCGCGCTGCCGTTGCCGGCGGCGGGGCTGACGCTGGTCGAGCCGTAAGCCTGCAGCGGATGGCGCGCGTCTCTAGCCAAAGCTCACGTGATAGACGGGCGGCAGGTGCGCGGAGACTTCGTGCCAGGTCTCGCCCGCGTCGTCGGAAGTCCATAGGCCGCCCGTCGTCGAACCCATCGCGAGCCTCGTGCCCCGGGTGTCGATCGCCAGCCCGTGCCGATAGACCAGATCGTAAGCGGGCGCCGGTGGCAGGCCTTCGGAGAAGCGCTCGAACGTGCGGCCTCCATCGCGTGTGCGCGTGACGACGAAGGCGCCATCCACAGGAATACGGCAGGCATCCTTCACTGCCGGGACGAACCACGCCGTGTCGGGGTCTTGCGGGTGCACCGCCACGGCGAAACCGAAACTCGACGGTTGCGCTTCGATGCGCGTCCAGCGCTCGCCGCCATCGGTCGAGCGAAAAATTCCGCAGTGATGCTGCGTCCAGAGGACATTCGGTGCGGCGTTGCACTGAACGACGCGGTGCGGGTCTTGAACATTCGGTTCGCCGCGCCGCTCGGGCGGCATATAGTCGGCCTCCATCCCCTGTGCCGTGACACGCCACGTCGCACCGCCGTCGGCCGTTTGCCAGACGCCTCCCGATGAAACGCCCACCGTCACGTGGCGGCTGTCGCGCGGGTCGATCAGCACCGAATGGATGCCCGCGTGGTCATAACCGCCCCCCATCCACTCGCGACGCTCCGGGCGGTCCCAGAGCGCATGGTTCAATGTCCAGCTTGCGCCGCCATCGTCCGAGCGAAACAGCCCGCCCGGGATCGTGCCGGCCCAGAGCGTGCCCGGCTCGTCGGGGCTACCCGGCTCCAGTGTCCAGATTTGTTCGAGCGACCAAAGCGGCTCCGGGACAGGCGGTACGGCTTCGCTGACCGCGGACGAGGCAGCACTACCCGCCTCGGCGAGCGCATCGTCCCCACCAGCCATTTGCGCGGCTTGCGCCGATGCGGATGCCTCGGCGCCTTCGGGCTGCGGCGGATAAACCGGTGTGTTGCAGGGCTGCCATTCGCGCTCGCCGGCGGGCAGACGATGCAGCTTCACACCGAAATGGCCGAGATTGAGCGCGGCGTAAAGCGTCCCGTCGCGCGGATCGGCCAGCGCCGAGCTTACCGGTTCGCCCACGAAATGATGCTCGGCTTGCTTCCATCGGCCGGGGCGGGCGCCGTCCGTTTCGAAAACGAACAGCCCTTTGCGGGTCCCGACGATCAAGCGATCTCGATTCACGATGTCTGTCTCCGTTTTTATCCGCCTGCCTCAGCCGCCCGATAGCGCCTGCACGACATAGATGCGGCTCTCGGCGCCGACCGCATCCGAGAGGTGCCGGCGGTCGCGCACCGGCCTGCCGTCGACGTATACGGCCAGATGCCGGCGCAGTCCGCCCTGGTCGTCGAGAATATACCCGCGCAGCCGCGGTTCGTCGGCGAAGACGGCAGCCAGCGCTTCGTCGACCGTGCCGGCCGCAACGTCGCGCTCGGGCAGCGGAATATGGCGCTGAATCGAGGCGGCGAAGAACAGGTGTGCCATGGGGGTGGCGCGCTTCTTTAGGTGGGGTGCTTAAGTGTAGTACCGAGCAGGCCCGGGGTGCGCTCAGTCACACATTGGCGTCGAACGACTCCGTTGGGTCCTCAGCGGTTGCGCCGCCCTTTACGCCATTACGGTTGCTGCGAACGCAGGTCTTCTCCACAGGCCGCAGCGCCTCACCATTGAAATGCGTAGCGATACCGAGCCGGCGGAGGCCTATTTTTACGTAATCGGCCTGGAGTTCAATGCCAATGGAGCGACGTCCGAGCCGTTTGGCGACGACGCACGTCGTGAACGTGCCGCCGAACGGATCGAGCACAGTGTCTCCCGGGTTCGTGCTGGCTTTGACGATGCGCTCGAGAAGCGCTTCGGGCTTCTGGCTCGGATGCGCTTCGTACTCCGGCATGCGGTACCGCACGCGCGGCATGTACCAGGTATTGCCCGGAACTTTCGTCGTCTTGTACGGCGTGGGGACATCCTTTCGATAGTCGATCAGCTTGCGCACGGCGCCTGTGTGCGCTTCGACTTCGATATCGGCCACGTTGAAGGTGTAGTTTTTGGGGTCCTTGACGCAAAAGAGGATCGGTTCGTACAGCGAGCCGAAGTGCTTCTTCGCTTGCACGCCCGAGCTGTCGTAATGCCAGACGATTCTCGACAGGATCGTAATGCGCTCGCGCAGCCACAGGTCGAGATAGGGCATCGCCTGCGTGCTCGTCATGACATAGAGGCTGCCGGTGGGCTTCAGCTTGCGGATGCAGGCATCGAGCCACTCGTAGCACCACTGAGCATAGGCCTTGTCGGAAGGCCAGGCGTCTCTGAACTCGCCGAATTGCTTGCCGATGTTGTACGGCGGGTCCGCAAAGATCAGATCGATCGACTCGTCGGCAATGCTGCCCAAAGCGTCGAGGCAATCGCCATGAAAGACGGTTGCATCGTCACCCTCGAATGTCTCGATCGATCCCATACGGCTATCAACCTCGTTGAAAGGCTGGTTTGACAAGTTGACGCGCATCTTAACAAGGAGACCGGGCCGCTCACCCCCGATGCATCGGACTCCCCGGCGCTCGCCCCGGGCACCCTGGGGAAACAGCGGACTCAAGTTTACGCGCTTTGTTCCGTAAACAAGCTAACTGCCTTAGGCAGCATGTAGCGAGGGTGAGAAGGTCAAGCAAGCCGGCGACATCTAGCCTGTGAAATTTCCGGCGGGAGGCAAACTCCATGACATTGAAACGGGCTCGATTCGCATCGATGTCTCTGATATGCGCCGCGGCAATCGCCTGCTGCGCGTCCGATGCGCACGCGCAGGACGACCCTTCAATGTTTGCCCTGAGCGGTTTCGGCACTTTCGCAGCCACCCATTCGAGCCTGTCCGCCGCGGACTTCGCGTCCAACCAGTTTCAGGCCTCCGGCGCCGGCGCCAGCCGCAATGTCGATTTCGAAGACGATTCGAAACTCGGCCTGCAGTTGCAAGCCCATTTGACGAAAAAAATCTCCGCACTGGTGCAAGTCGTTGCACGCGAAGACTATGCGTCGAGGTTTCGGCCCACGCTGGTCTGGGCCAACATCAATTACGCGTTCACCCCTGATTTCAATGTCCGCGTGGGCCGCGTCGAGATGCCGAATTTTCTGGCTGCGGACTACAGCGAAGTCGGATACGCCCTGCCGTGGGTCAGAGTGCCGCGCGCGCTGTACAACCTCGAGCCCGTGACGAGCAGCGACGGAATCGACGCATCGTACCGCATGCACTTCGGCAGCGTGACCGATACGATTCGCGTCATCGCCGGCACCACCACTTTTCACACGCCGGGGCCGTTCCGCGCCCGAGGGACAGGCGTGCTGGGGCTCTTCGATACGATCGAGCGCGGCCCCCTTACCTGGCGCGTTGCCTATATGCACGCGCATTTGCAGTTGCCCTTTGGGCCACTATCGTCGACCACGGTCTACATGACAGGGGTGAGCCTCGATATGTCCCAATGGTTCGTGCAAGCCGAGATCGCCCGTCAAACCGCCACCGGCCTTTCGCCCGGATACATCGGCGGCTATGCGACGGCCGGCGTGCGCATTGCTCGAGTGACGCCCTATGTCACCTATGCGCAAGCGCATTCGCTCGACCATACGACAGCCGTCCCGAACATGAATTTCGGAGAGCGGGATCTGTCGGCGGGCGTGCGCTGGGATTTCGCCAAGAACTTCGACTTGAAAGTGCAGTACGACCACGTTTCGGCACCGGCGAATTCCACCGGGTGGTTCACGAATTTCGGGCCGGGATTCCATCTGGGGCCGAGCGCGAACGTCGTGACCGCGGCGGTCGATTTCGTATTCTGAGGCCCAGCCATGTACGCCTCGAGAATCCGACCGTTGCGAGCCCTGCTGCTCAATGCCTTCTTCGGCTTGTGCGGTTGGTTGTGCCTGACGCCGATATGCGAAGCTCACCTCGTCGTCATCGTTTCGCACAAAAGCCCGGTTACGACGCTGACGAAATCCCAAGTCGCCGATATCTATCTGGCACGGACGGCGCAATTGCCCGATGGCACCGAAGCCATTCCGCTCGATCAAGCGGACACCGGTGCCAACCGCAGCGAATTCTATGAGATCGTCACCGGAAAATCGCCGGCGCAATTGCGCGCCTACTGGTCGAAGCTGATCTTCACGGGCAGCGCGCAGCCCCCGCGCGTGTTCAACGACGTGGCCACGATCAAGCGGTTCATAGCCGATCATCCGAACGCACTGGGTTATATCGACGAGCAGGAGCTCGATCCCAGCGTGAAAGCCGTGCTCGTGTTGCGCTGACATCAGGCGAAGACATGAGCAAGAAAAACGCCTCCGTTCAAATCCGCCGCGACGGTGCGCCGCATTCCGCGCGCGCCGGCTCGCGCGTTGCCCGCATCGTGGCGTCCCTGCGCCGGCGGATAGCCGAAGATTATTTTCTGTTTCCGCTCTTCGCGCTCTTGCTGGTCGGCTCGGCTTGGGTCGGCGCGCTGCATCTGCTCGAGCACGAGCGCGAGGCCACGACGCAAACGGCGACGCAGCTCGCGCGCGGGTTGGCCGACGCATACGAGGCGCAGGTCGTTCGCAGCCTCGAAGCGATCGATCAGACTTTGAAGACCGTCGCTTATGCGTACACGATGTCCGGCCATGCCGCGCTTTCGCAGCTGCAAGATCGCGCCATGCTGCCGTCACCCATCGTCTTCCGCATGGCGATGACCGACGCGCGCGGCAATATCGTCGCCAGCACGCAGCGCGACACGAACACCAACGTGGCAGCGCAGCCGTATTTTCTGCACTGCAGAAGCGGTAACGCGGATCAGCTTTATGTCGGTCACACGCAACGCAACCCACGTTCCGGGGCCGCGGAGATCATCTTCAGCCGGCCACTGGAAGACGTATCCGGGCGTTTCGCCGGCATCGTCATGCTCGCCGTCGATCCATCGTATTTCACGAGCGGTTACGACTTCGCGCGAATCGGCGGCAATGGCGTGCTCGCATTGCTAGGCAAAGATGGCGCCATGCGCGTCATGCAGCACGGGGACGCGGTGGACTGGGGGCAAACCATTGCGCAGTCGGCGCTCAGTACGCGATCGAGCGCATCGCTCGGTGTTCAGCCTTGGGATGCCGGAACGAAACGTTTCACCGAAATCCGCGTGCTGCGCGGGTTCCCGCTCATCGCGGTAGTCGGTCTCTCGCAGTCCGAACAATTCGAGCGATACCAGCGTGATCGCAGCAATCAGTTGCGTGCCCTGACTGTGGTCAGCGTGCTCGTATTGATGCTGACCGCGGTTCTCAGCCTGAAGAGCCGGCAACTCGCCAAGAGCCGCAGCCGCACGCGGCGGCTGGAGCAGACATACCTCGTCGCGTCCGAAGCGAGTCTCGATGCGTTCTTCGTCTGGGACCTCGTTTCGCGCGGTTCGCATGATGGACCGCGCGCCCTTGGCACGCCCATGGAGCTCAGTTTCGTGCTGCGTGAGGTCAATCGACGCGGGCTCGAGCTCATCGGAAAAAGCCGTGAGCACGCTCTGGGCACCTCGCCCGAGACACTGTTCACAGGCGCGGACGCGCGACGCATTCGCGACGAATTCGCCGCCGTTTATCGTAGCGATACCTTCGAAGAGCACGAATGGATGCAAACACGCGAGAACGGCGCGCGTCTTTGGTTGCATCGCAGAGTGGTGCGTGTGGACGACGGCCTCGTTGCCATCGTGCGTGACGTCACATCGCGCAAACATGCGGAGGTGCGACGGGCCGAGCAGATTCGCGTGCTCGAGATGATCGCGACGAGCGCACCGCTGGAGGACGTCCTCGATTCGATCGTGCGGGTGCTTCAATCGCAGATTTCGCGCTGCGCGGGCGCCATTGTGCTGCGCGACGACGATGGCACCCATGTGCGGCTCGGCGCCGCACCGACCCTGCCGCCCGCTTTCGCCGCGCTCGTCGATGGCGAGCCGATCGGCCCCGACGCGAGCCCCGTCACCCTGCCCGTCTACTCTTGCGAGCCGGTGAATCGGAGCCTCAGCGAACCGCGCATCGCGCTTGCGCTCGCAGGCTCCGCCGTGGCCTTTACGCATTGCCGCGCGCTGCCGATCCTGGGCCATGATGGGCGCGCGGTCGGCTCGCTCGCGTTGTTCGTCAGCGGCGACGCGGAGCCGATCGACGGCAAATCGCAAGCGGCCGAGCTCGCCGTCCGTCTGGCCGGCATTGCGATCGAGCGTACCGCTTCGGAGAAACGCATCCGCCATATGGCGACGCACGATGCGCTCACCGGACTGCCGAATCGCACGCTGATGTCGGACCGGCTCGAACAAATGATGCTGCAAGCGCAGCGATATGAGCGCAGCGTGGCGGTGGTCTTCGTCGACCTCGACAACTTCAAGCTCATCAACGACAGCCTCGGGCATAGCGCAGGCGACGATCTACTCAGGGAAACCGCGGTGCGGATGGCGAACAGCGTGCGCTCGACGGATACCGTGGTGCGGCTCGGTGGGGACGAGTTCGTCCTCGTCATCGACTGCGATCGCAACGACGTGCGTGCCATCGAAACCACCGTCAAACGGCTGCGCGAGGCGATTCTGGAGCCCGTCGAGCTCGCGGGACAGTCCTATCACGTGACATGCAGCATGGGGGTAGCGATGTACCCGGCTGATGGGGACGCCGCCACAACGCTTTTGCAGAATGCCGATGCAGCGATGTATCGCGCGAAGGAGCTGGGCCGGAATAATTATCAGCTCTATGCGGCCGAGATGAATCACAACATTCGCGAGCGGCTGGTTCATCAGGCTCAATTGGGCGAAGCGCTGGCTCGTGGCGAGTTCCGGTTGACCTATCAGCCGCAAATCGATGCGAAAAGCGGCCGGATGTTCGGTGTGGAGGCTTTACTGAGGTGGGATCATCCGACCGATGGGACGATCCTTCCCGCGCAGTTCATTCCATTTGCGGAGGAATCCGGGCTGATCATTCCCATCGGGGATTGGGTGCTGCGCGAGGCGTGCCTGCAAAACAGGCGCTGGCAGGACCAGGGGCTGCCGCCGATCACGATGTCGGTGAATGTCTCGGCGCGGCAGTTCATGCAGGCCGGATGGGTGGAGGCTGTGTCCAGCGCACTTGCCGATACGGGGTTGGCGCCGGAGTATCTCGAGCTCGAGTTGACCGAGAGCCTGTTGATGCAGAACCTCGATCACTCGATCGAGACGATGGAGAAATTGGAACGGATGGGCGTGAAGCTCGCGATCGATGACTTCGGTACCGGCTATTCGAGCCTCAGTGCGCTCAAGCATCTTCCGGTGGCAAGGTTGAAGATCGATCAGTCGTTCGTGCGCGAGCTTCCCAACGACGCCAATGATAGGGCTATTGCTGCCGCGATTATCGCGTTGGGGCAGCGGTTGAAGATGCACGTCATCGCGGAAGGGGTGGAGACGCCGGAACAGGTGAGCTTCCTGCGCGAGACGGGTTGTCATGAGTTTCAAGGGTTTCATTTCAGTACGCCTGTCTCGCCTGGGGAGATTACGACGTGGCTTGCGCTGGGGTTGGATCAGGCGGATTGGGTTCGGGCTCGGTCGGGGTATCGGTCCGATGCGTCGCCTATGGCCGCGGATGATTGTGAGGCGGCTACGTAGGGGGGCAGCGCCGGCCCTTTGGGCGTTCTGACCACGAAGAGATAAAAGGTCTGAGTCCACGGGTAGCCGACCGTCTGTGACCTATCGAGGCAAGAGGTCTTGATCGGCCAATCGCACCTCGATCGCGTTCGCGATCTTCAGGTGTGCCGGATTGTCGGCAGAGAAGACTTCGTTCATAACGCTGACGATGATGGTGCCCTTCTGCTGGTCGCCTTCCATCACCGGCACGAGTTCGGCCGCTTCCGGTAGTTCTTGTGGCGTGATCGCCTGGGCAAGGTAAAGCATCCAGCCGGCTCCCGGTCGCTTGGGAAAGACCTTGTACTTGTGCTCATATATGAGCGGCCCAACTCTGATTTGCGTGCTGGTCGGCCAGATGTCGAGCAAGCCGAACATAAATCGCTGCATGCTCCTCGCGTCGTCGAGTGCCTCCACCTCATTGAATTGGATCCTGACTACGCAGGTTGGGTTGCCAACGTCCGACGACAACGACGTTGTGAACGCGCCGCCGCGGCCCTTTTCTTTACCGGTCCATACACCCGTTATTCGATAGTTCGTTACTGCTTCTTTCTTGTCCTGAGCGCGAAGCATTTCCACGACTGCTGGCGTTGGGCCGCTTACGTCAAAGGCCGGGTACTTGAGTGATTTCTTCGGCGTACCGGCGGCGGAAGAGTACCAATTTTCAATGGGTAACCCCATCGGATCGAGTAGTTTTGCAATCTCCCAGACGCGGTGCAGATGCTCCTCCGGCGAAGGAAGTGTGTCCTGCGGTAGTTGAAAAATTTGCGTTATGTACATGTTACGGGTGGAGTCGGGATTGGATCGGAAGGCTTTCGATCGGCTGCATGAAATACCAAGATCGGTGTGAAGCGTTTGCCTCCCGTTCGCCGATGCCGACTCGCGGCAACGGCAAATAGATCTCTTGCTCCGCCATTGTTATGGTTGGCAGTCGCCAGCGATGCTTCTCGGAGAAAGATCAGACGGAGGGAGGTACGCGAACGCAGCAGTTTGACCACTTGAGTGGGACCGCGGCGCGGCCCCTTTCTCCGTTCAAGCGACGGTGATAACCAGCCTCCCGACCTCGACGTCGATCTTCACGCGCTGTCCGGGATGGAAACCAGCATGCTCGATCCATCGGCCAGCAAGCTTCATCCATGGATAAAGCGGTCGGTCAGTGCGTAGATGCGGGGGTTATGCCACGACGGCGTAGCTCACAACTCTGCTCGGCCGTCAGGCAGCAACTCAACGAGCATGTTCGCAAGTTGCTTGAAAAAACTCAGGAGTCTGCCCGTTGTACTTCAAAACGGAAACGAGACCGTCGCTGAGGTGCTGGGTGCGCACACCCACAGGAATATTCTTGCACGCTCCGTCGTCAACATATTCCGTATGCGCGAGAACATGCGCCGGCACCTCGTATCGCCGAAGCGTCGAAATCGCCGGCTCGGGAAGCATTGCCAGGCCAACGGCGATGAACATCAAGCCGATTGGCGTGAAGAACGAAATCGCATCGGGCAATACCGGTTCCGGCTCTCCGGCATCACGACGACGTAATAGAACTCTGACAGGCGCAACGCCAGCCAACATGCGGCCGATCACGCGCGGCCATGCTGCAAATAGCACGAGCACGGCACATACAACCATCAATAGGCTCGCGAATTGCAGCATCCGGAAGATCGTGTACGGTCCAGACATGACACCGACGAAAGTCGGGAAGTACTTTGCATCGGCGTGAGTCAGTTCGCGCGCCGTAGCAATGGCGTCGCCACGACCGATGCAGTAGGCGATGGACAGGGCACCCGCATAGGCGATCTTTCCAATCGTCCGACTCCAGGTGAGCTTAACAAGTGTCCCGACCGCGGTAGAGACGTGCCTGAGCGATGCAATGCCGATCATCCCGGCGAGCACCAGTCCGAACGAGGTCATCGGCGTTCCGCTTGCTCGAAATGCGATCAACGCCATCCAGCCCGTTGCGAGCATCAACACGATGCCGTATAGAAACGGTACATCGGGGGGCACCCGTTTTACGCGCTTCAGAAAACGCTGAGTGCGGATACGGTAGATGGCATAAAGTGTGCGAGTCGGCCTGACGTAGGTCTTCAATTCGCGGAAGAGATTAATTGCGAATAAAAGCAGTATTCCCGCACCGAGCACTTTCGGCGCGGTTACCGGAAACCAACGCATCGATAGAACCATGGCAAGGAGGATCAGGGCTCCGCGCGTAGTTCCGTTGCGCCACATCGAAGTAAGTAGATTCATTCGAACTCGTGCTCCATAAATCGCTTTTGGCGAAGCTGGACAGCAGTAGATCACGCCCCCAGCCAGCTTTCGCCCCGTCAAGGTTGGTAGTTGACGCGACCGGCCGGTTTTTCGCTTATAAGCATGCCCTTGCCAGACTCGTTGGCGATATGGCACCCTCTTTCGCTCGATCGCCACCGCACGGTGCAAAAGTAGACATACGCCCCACCAGAATGTCGACGGCGAGCTGAGAGCGCTTACGGGAACGGCGAACGTTGCTACGGACAATTGAGGAGTCGAGACACATGATGCAGCTCGCGCGATCCATCGAAGCTTATATTCGCGCCAAAGACAACAATCGTCCATATTTGATGGCGCAAGCCTTCGAAGACGACGCGCAGTTGGCCATGGTCGTCGAGACGGATCAGATCGCTTTTCCG
>NZ_JBMRBK010000060.1:0-4618 GCF_057351765.1 Trinickia sp.
GCAGAGCTATTTCGAGGCCGCCATCGACGCCGGCGCCGATGTCTTTCTGACGGGCGAGATTTCCGAGCCGACGACGCATATCGCTGCCGAGAGCGGCGTCGCGTTTCTTGCGGCGGGGCACCATGCGACGGAACGCTTCGGAGTGCAGGCGCTCGGCGCCCATCTGTCCGAGCAGTTCGATATCGAACACCTCTTTATCGATATCGATAATCCCGTCTGATTATTGGAATTGCGCTGCGTTGCACGATCGGCCCGATACGCGAAATGCTTGAAGGAGGCATCGTTTACCGGCCCGAGGAGCTGCTGGTGTCTCGGGAAAACCCTTACGGATCAAGCGGTTCGCATGGTTTTTGGCGGACAGGTCTTGTAAATGACGACTCCATTCCCGCAAACTAGCGGGCGGTGGCAAAAAGCGTGACGGAAATCCAACTCAGAAGTGGGGCGTGTAATGCGAGATAAAGAAGAGGAACGCGTCGACGGCAGCCGCCGTACCTGGCTGATTGCGACGTCCGTAGCAGGCGGCATTGGAGGCGTAGCCGCTGTCATACCGTTTGCAAGCTCGTTGGAACCCTCTGAAAAGGCCAAGGCCGCCGGCGCACCGGTCGAGGTCGATATCGGCGATTTGAAGCCGGGCGAAATGAAGACCGTTGCCTGGCGCGGCAAGCCCGTGTGGATCATCAATCGGACGGACGCCATGCTGGCCGACGTGGTGAAGGCCGACAACGAAGTGGCCGATCCGAACACGAAACATCCGTTTTCGATGCCCGAACCGGCGTACTGCCAGAACGAATACCGTTCGCGCCCCGATCACAAGAACATTCTCGTCCTCGTGGCCGTGTGCACGCACCTGGGCTGTACGCCGACGCCGCGGTTCACCCCGGGTCCCCAGCCGAATCTGCCCGGCGACTGGCCTGGTGGCTTTCTGTGCCCCTGCCACGGGTCGACGTATGATCTGGCGGGCCGGGTCTTCAAGAACAAGCCCGCACCGCAGAACCTCGACGTTCCCCCCTACATGTTCACGTCGGCGACCACGATCGTGATCGGCAAGGACGAAAAAGGAGAAGCGTAATGGCGACGACCGAAAAAGAAGCCGTAACGACGACGGGTCTTGCCGGCTGGATCGATCGCCGCTTCCCGATGACGTCCACCTGGAAGGCCCATCTTTCCGAGTACTACGCACCGAAGAACTTCAACTTCTGGTACTTCTTCGGCTCGCTGGCGTTGCTCGTGCTCGTAAACCAGATCGTGACGGGCATCTTCCTCACGATGAACTACAAGCCCGATTCGACGCTCGCGTTCGCCTCGGTCGAGTACATCATGCGCGAGGTGCCGTGGGGCTGGCTCATTCGCTACATGCACTCCACGGGCGCGTCGATGTTCTTCGTCGTCGTCTATCTGCACATGTTCCGGGGGCTGCTTTACGGCTCGTATCGCAAGCCGCGCGAACTCGTCTGGATCTTCGGTTGCGCGATCTTCCTGTGTCTCATGGCCGAGGCGTTTTTCGGCTATCTGCTGCCATGGGGGCAAATGTCGTACTGGGGCGCCCAGGTGATCGTGAACCTGTTTTCGGCGATCCCGTTCGTCGGCCCTGACCTTTCGCTGTGGATTCGAGGCGACTACGTCGTGTCCGACGTCACGCTGAACCGCTTTTTCGCGTTTCACGTCATCGCGATTCCGCTCGTGCTGATCGGGCTCGTGTTCGTGCATATCGTCGCGCTGCACGAAGTCGGCTCGAACAATCCCGACGGCATTGAAATCAAGGCCAAGAAAGATCCGCACGGTCGCCCGCTCGATGGCATTCCGTTTCATCCGTACTACTCGGTCCATGATTTCATGGGCGTGTGCGTGTTCCTGATGGTATTCGCCGCGATCATCTTCTTCGCACCGGAGATGGGCGGGTACTTCCTCGAGCAGAACAACTTCGTTCCGGCCAATCCGCTGCAAACGCCGCCTGAGATCGCGCCTGTGTGGTACTTCACGGCCTTTTACGCGATGCTGCGTGCCACGACCGACCCGTTCAAGATCGTGCTGATGGTCGTGATCGGGCTGCTTGGGCTCCTTGCGCTCATGCGGGCGCGAGGCAAGTGGAAGATCGGTCTGCCGGTCCTGGCCGTGCTCGTGATCGTTGCGATGTACCTGACCCAATCGAAGTTCTGGGGTGTCGTCGTGATGGGCTCCGCGGTGGTGTCGCTTTGCTTTTTGCCGTGGCTCGACCGCAGCCCCGTGAAGTCGATCCGCTACCGGCCGTTGTTCCACAAGGTTTTCTACGGAATCTTCGTGCTTGCGTTCCTGACCCTCGCTTATCTGGGCACCAAGCCGCCGTCGCCGGCCGCGACGTTGATCGCTCAGATCTGCGCGCTGATCTACTTCGCGTTCTTCCTGGGCATGCCGTTCTGGACGCCGCGCGGCAGGTTCAAGGAGCCGCCGGAGCGTGTTCGGTTCAAGCCCCATTAATCGCGAGCGAGGACAAGACGATATGAAGACATTGCTTTCGAAGCTTGCCCGCATTGGCGCGGTGGTAGTCACGCTGGCCGCCGGCATGCTCGTGGCCCCCGGGGCTTGGGCGCAGGAAGAGGGATTTCGGCTCGATCGTGCGCCCGACAACACGGAGAACCTTGCGTCGTTGCAACATGGCGCGCAATTGTTTGTAAACTACTGCTTGAGCTGCCACAGTGCGAGCCTCATGCGCTACAGCGCGCTGACGCAGCTTGGCCTTTCGCAAAAGGAGATCGAGCAGAATCTGCTCTTTACGACCGACAAGATCGGTAACACGATGACCGTGGCCATGCGTCCGGAGGATGCCAAAACGTGGTTCGGGGTCGCGCCGCCCGATTTGTCGGTGGAAGCACGGGCGCGCAGCAGCGACTGGCTCTACACCTATTTGCGCAGCTTCTACCGGGACGAAACGCGGCCGACGGGATGGAACAACATGGTGTTCCCGAACGTCGGCATGCCGCATGTCTTGTGGCAGTTGCAGGGTGTGCAGACGGCGAAATACGAGGACGAGTTGAACCCCGAAACGGGGGAGAAGGAGCATCGGTTCGTTGGCTTCGCGCAGGCAAAACCGGGGACGATGTCCCGGGTAGATTATGATTCTGCCGTGGCCGACCTTGTCGCCTACATGACCTGGATGTCCGAGCCGACGCAACATGGGCGCCGGCAGCTTGGCGTATGGGTGCTGCTGTTCCTGGGCGTGCTGACGTTCCTGGCCTGGCGGCTGAACGCGGCGTACTGGAAGGACGTTAAATAATCACGCCGTGACGGCGGTGTGAGGGCCGGCGCGACTCGAAGCCCGCTTCGGCGGGCTTTTCGGCGTGCTGGCCCTTCAGCTTTTTGAGGAAATTTTAGACATGATGGTTCTGTATTCCGGCACAACTTGCCCGTTTTCCCAGCGTTGCCGGCTGGTGCTGTTCGAAAAGGGGATGGACTTCGAGATCCGCGACGTCGACCTCTTCAACAAGCCGGAAGACATTGCGGTGATGAATCCGTATGGGCAAGTGCCGATCCTGGTCGAGCGCGACCTGATTCTGTACGAGTCGAACATCATCAACGAATACATCGACGAGCGCTTTCCCCACCCGCAGCTGATGCCGGCCGATCCGGTGCAGCGCGCGCGCGCACGGCTGTTCCTGCTCAATTTCGAGAAGGAGTTGTTCGTGCACGTGGGCACGCTCGAGAACGAGAAGGGCAAGGCAGCGGAAAAGAATCACGAGAAGGCGCGTCTTGCGATTCGCGATCGTCTGACGCAACTGGCCCCGATTTTCCTGAAGAACAAGTACATGTTGGGCGAAGAGTTTTCGATGCTCGACGTGGCGATCGCTCCGCTGCTCTGGCGTCTGGACCATTACGGTATCGAGCTTTCGAAGAATGCCGCGCCGCTCATGAAGTACGCTGAGCGCATTTTCAGCCGGCCGGCGTATATCGAAGCGCTGACGCCGTCGGAAAAGGTGATGCGCCGCTGATGTAATTTCAGGGTGCGGCGCTTGTGGCGGGAAGCTCGGCAGCAAGCGTTGCACCTTGGCGAGGACAGTCGATGCAAGAGATTCCAACGAAACCGTATCTGTTGCGCGCGCTTTACGAGTGGTGCACGGATAACGGGTACACGCCGCACATTGCGGTGAGGGTCGACAATCAGACGCGCGTGCCGCGGCAGTTCGTGCACAACGACGAGATCGTGCTCAACATCAGCTTCGAGGCGACGACGCAGCTGCAGATGGGCAACGAGTGGATCGAGTTCAGTGCGCGCTTCTCGGGCAAGGCGCACAAGATCGAAGTGCAGGTAGCCAACGTACTGGCGATCTACGCGCGCGAGAATGGGCAGGGTATGGCGTTTCCGGTGGAGCCCGCGGTGGGGGCGGCCGGTGGCACCCCTGTCGAATCCGAGGTGTTGGACGCGGAGCCGGAGGATGTCGGCGTCGGAGCGGGAACGCAGGCGCAGGCGACAAAAGACGACGGTGACGGACCGTCCTCCGACGACGGCTCGAAAGGCGGTGGCAAAGGGCACCTCAAGGTCGTGAAATGAAGTAGAATCACGGGCTCAACGCCGGCTTAGCTCATCTGGTAGAGCAGTTGATTTGTAATCATCAGGTGGCGGGTTCGAGTCCTGCAGCCGGCACCA
>NZ_JBMRBK010000061.1:0-138157 GCF_057351765.1 Trinickia sp.
GGAAGAGTAAAGAAGCGGCCCCTCGCCCTTCAAATCCGCTCGAAGATCGCGGCGATACCCTGGCCGCCGCCGATGCACATCGTCGCGAGGCCGTAGCGCCCGCCGCTGCGAGCCAGTTCGTAGATCGTCTTGACCGCGATGATGGCACCGGTTGCGCCGATCGGATGCCCGAGCGAAATGCCCGAGCCGTTCGGGTTGACCTTGGTCGGATCGAAGTCGAGCTCGGCCGATACCGCGCAGGCCTGTGCCGCGAACGCCTCGTTTGCTTCGATCACATCGAGATCGCTCACTTGCAGCCCGGCGCGCTCGAGCGCCTGGCGTGTGGCCGGCACAGGTCCGATGCCCATGTAGGCGGGGTCGACACCCGCGTGCCCGTACCCGACGAGCCGCGCGAGCGGCGCGATCCCGCGCGCCTTGGCCGTGCCATGCTCCATCAGCACGAGCGCGCCGGCGCCATCATTGATACCCGATGCGTTGCCGGCCGTCACCGTTCCGCCATCTTTCTGATAGACGGGCCTCAGGCGCGCGAGATCGGCGGCCGACGTGTCATGACGGACGTGCTCGTCCGTATCGAAGATCGTTTCGCCTTTCTTGCCCTGCGATGCGATGGGCAGGATTTGATCGCGGAAGTAGCCTTCGCGGATGGCGCGCGAAGCGCGCCGGTGCGATTCGACCGCGAGCGCGTCCTGCATTTCACGCGTGATTCCGTACCGGCGGGCCACGTTTTCGGCGGTCACACCCATATGAAACGACTCGAACGGATCGTGCAGCGCGCCGAGCATCATGTCGACGAAGCGCGCGTCGCCCATGCGCTGTCCGAAGCGGGCAGCCGGCGCGATATAGGGCGCCCGGCTCATGCTTTCGGCGCCGCCTGCAACGGCAATCTCGGCGTCGCCGAGCAAGATGCTTTGCGCGGCGGATACGATCGCCTGCAGGCCCGAACCGCATAGCCGGTTGACCGTCATGGCCGGTGCATGCTGCGCCACACCGGCGTTGAGCGCCGCCACGCGCGCGAGATACATGTCCTTCGGCTCGGTTTGAATCACGTTGCCGAAAACGACGTGTCCAACGTCCTCGCCCGATACTCCCGCACGGCGAAGCGCTTCCTTGACGACGCGCGCGCCGAGCTCGGTCGGCGCAAAGTCCTTGAGGCTGCCGCCGAAATCGCCGATCGCCGTGCGTACACCGCTCACTATCACCACTTCACGTTGCATTGCTGTCTCCGTAGTCGAGGTTGTCGGTACGATGCCGATACATCAAGGCAGCGAAGTGCGGCGAATGTCGGGGATCGGCGGGGAGCCGCCGCTCAGACCTCTCCCCATAGATCGTGGCTGTCGGCGCCCGTGATCCGGACCGACACGAACTCGCCGACCTTGTAGCGCTTCGACGCCTTCGTAGCCGGCGCGACGTAGACGACGCCGTCGATCTCCGGCGCGTCGGCAGCCGTACGGCCGATCCCGCCTTCGGCATGAACTTCGTCTATGAGCACCTTGACCGTCTTGCCGACCTTGCGCGTCATACGCTTGGCCGACACTTCCTCGGCCACTTCCATGAAACGCGCGCGGCGCGCCTCGCGGACTTCGTCGGGCAGCGCGCCATCGAGCTCGTTCGCACTTGCACCCTCGACAGGAGAGTACGCGAAGCAGCCGACGCGATCGAGCTCCGCGGCCCGAATGAATTCGAGGAGCGTCTCGAATTGCGCTTCCGTCTCGCCGGGGAATCCTGCGATGAACGTGCTGCGGATCGTGAGATCGGGGCACATCCGCCGCCAGGCCGCCACACGCTCCAATGTGCGCTCGGCGTTGGCGGGGCGCTTCATGCGCTTGAGCACCTGCGGATCGGCATGCTGGAACGGCACATCGAGGTAGGGCAGCAAATGGCCCTGGTAGGGCCCCTCGGCCATCATCGGAATGATCTCGTCGACATGCGGGTACGGGTAGACGTAGTGCAGACGCACCCAGGCGCCGTACTGTGCGGCCAGTTCGCCGAGGGCGCCGACGAGCTCGGTCATGCGCGTCTTGAGGGGGCGGCCGTTCCAGAAGCCCGTGCGGAATTTGACGTCGACCCCGTAGGCGCTCGTGTCCTGCGAGATGACGAGCAGCTCCTTCACTCCCGACTTGAAGAGATTTTCGGCCTCGAGCATGACTTCGGCGACCGGACGCGATACCAGATCCCCGCGCATCGACGGGATGATGCAAAAGCTGCAGCGATGATTGCAGCCTTCGGAAATCTTCAGATAGGCATAGTGCCGCGGTGTCAGCTTGATACCGGCCGGCGGAACGAGGTCGACGAACGGATCGTGCGGTTTCGGCAAATGGCTGTGCACCGCCTGCATGACCTCGCCCAGCGCGTGCGGTCCCGTCACGGCCAGGACTTTCGGATGAACCTCTTCGATGAGGCCCGAGCCGCTCGCGCTCTTTTTCGCGCCGAGGCAACCGGTCACGATGACCTTACCGTTTTCCGTCAGCGCTTCGCCGATGGCGTCGAGGCTTTCCTGCACCGCCTCGTCGATGAAACCGCAGGTGTTGACTACTACGAGATCGGCTCCGTCGTAGGTGCCGGAAATCTCGTAGCCCTCCGCCCGCAGCTGCGTAATGATCTGCTCGGAGTCGACGAGGGCCTTCGGGCAGCCGAGCGAGACGAAACCGACCTTGGGGGCCGCAGGCGTAGGCATAGCCGCGACGGGAGAAGAACTCTGGGGCATGTGATGGATCCAGCGATAACAGGAACGAATGGCGCGTAGCGGGGAAAGGCTGCGAACGACGCGCGTTCCGGCCCGTTGTCCGATATGACGGAAAACCGCGTATTGTACCGCGTCGCACCGGCGCCGGCTCGGCCCGACGCAAGGCACTCATGCGCGCTCTGCGGTAACCTTTCTGAACCGCGCGGCCCCGGCCCGCCCCATCCTGCACGATTTTCCGCGGAGAAAAGCGATGCTCGATCATCCACGTCACGTTCGAACCGCCAAACTCGATATCGCCTACACGGACACGGGCCCGACCGACGGTCCGCCGGTTCTGCTGCTGCACGGCTGGCCCGATTCCGCGCGCGCCTGGCTCGGCATCGCCCCGCGGCTCAACGCCGCGGGATGGCGCACCATCGTGCCCGAATTACGCGGGTTCGGCGCGACGCGTTTCCTGCGCAACGACACGATGCGCGACGGCACTGGCGTCGCATTGGCACAGGACGCCATCGATCTGGCCGACGCGCTCGGTATCGCGCGTTTCGATGTGATCGGCCACGATTGGGGCGCTCGCGTGGCCTACACGCTCGCGGCGCTCCTTCCGGAACGCGTGAAGCGTATCGCGGCAATCGCCCTGGCCTTTCAGCCGAAAGGCGCTTTCGAGCTGCCGGACACGTTCGCTCAGGCGCGCCGCTTCTGGTATCAATGGTTCATGACGCTCGACGATGGCCCGGCCGCGGTGCGACGGGACCCGAAAGGCTTCGCCCGGATCCAGTGGGAAACGTGGTCCCCGCCGGGCTGGTTCGACGACGCGGAATTCGAGGCGACCGCACGCGCCTTCGACAATCCCGACTGGGCGGAAATCACGCTCAACGGCTACCGCACGCGCTGGTGCACGGGCGACCTGACCGACCCCGATTACGAGCCGCTACGGTTGCGGCTGCATGCAATCGAAACGCTGTCGACACCTACGCTGATGATCCAGGGCGGCGCGGACGGGTGCGACGAACCGGAGCTTTCCGCCGGCCAGGAGCGCCATTTCACAGGGGGCTACCGACGCCTCGTGCTCGACGGAGTCGGGCATTTTCCGCCGCGCGAAGCGCCCGAAGCCGTCGCCGATGCACTCCTGGGACATCTGGGCTGAGGCTGGCCGGACGTTCGGGCGTCGAGCGCGGGTTACTTTTTCTCGGGCTCGGGCCCGGCGCTGCCCGGCTTGTTGAACGGAAAGGTGCTGAACATGGTCTTCGCCTGGTTCTGCATCTGCTCTTGCAGCTGGACGAACATGTTCTTCGACTGTTCGATATAGCTCGTCATCATGCCCTGCATCATCGGCGCCTGCATGTTCATGAACTGGGACCAGACTTCGGGGTTGAGCGCGTTGCCTTCGTAAAGGTTTTTCGATTGCTCGGTGAGCTTGTTCTGAATATCGATGAAGGCCTGGATGTTCTTTTCCAGGTAGGTCCCCATCATGCCCTGCATCGCGTGCCCGTAAAAACGGATGATCTGCGAGAGCATCGATGACGAGAACATCGGTACGCCGCCGCTTTCCTCCTCGAGGATGATCTGCAGCAAAATGCTGCGCGTCAGATCTTCGTTGGTCTTGGCGTCGATGACCTTGAACTCCTCCTGCTCGAGCACGAGTTGCTTCACGTCACTCAACGTGATGTAGGTGCTCGTCTCCGTGTCATAGAGCCGGCGGTTCGGATATTTTTTGATGAATCGCTCGGCTGTTTTCTTTGTAGTCGACATGTACGCCTTCTTTATGAACGCAAACGCAAACGCAGCGCTGTAATGGCGCCCGCGCGCCTGCCCGCGCAACGCGGGCAGGCCGGACCCCCGAAACCGAAACGCTCTGATGCGAAAAGCGGCCGGGGCATGAAAGCCTGCCAGCCGCCCCCGCGTCAGCCCATGTGCAAACCGCCATTCAACGAGAAGTCGGCACCCGTGGCAAAGCCGGACTCGTCCGATGCGAGCCACGCGACGATCGACGCGATCTCGTCCGGCGTGCCGAGCCGGCGCACGGGAATCGTCGCAATGATCTTCTCGAGCACGTCCGAGCGAATCGACTTGACCATATCCGTTCCGATATAGCCCGGCGAAACCGTATTGACAGTCACGCCCTTGGTCGCCACTTCCTGCGCGAGCGCCATCGTAAAGCCGTGGATGCCGGCCTTCGCCGTCGAATAGTTGGTCTGGCCGAACTGCCCTTTCTGGCCGTTGACCGACGAAATGTTGATGACACGCCCGAATCCGCGCTCGACCATTCCGTCGATGACCTGCTTCGTCACGTTGAAAAGGCTCGTGAGGTTCGTGTCGATGACCGCGGTCCAGTCTTCATGCGTCATCTTGCGAAACACGACATCGCGCGTAATGCCCGCATTGTTGACGAGGATGTCGACTTCGCCGACTTCGGCCTTGACCTTGTCGAACGCATCCTTGGTCGATTCCCAATCGCCGACATTGCCCTCCGAGGCGACGAACTCGAAGCCGAGCGCCTTTTGCTGCTCGAGCCATGTCACGCGGCGCGGCGAGTTCGGCCCGCAGCCGGCGACCACCTTGAAGCCCTGTTTGTGAAGGCGCTGACAAATACCGGTGCCGATGCCACCCATTCCGCCGGTTACGTATGCAATTCGCTGACTCATGAATCACGCTCCATTTTCGTTTTCTGCGGGGCCCATGCGAGCCCCTCGTCTTCGCCGCCCGCCCAGGCGCGGCGCGCCGGCGGCCCTCATGCCGCCCGGCGTCAGACTCGCTCGACGGCCAGCGCGACGCCCATTCCACCGCCGATACACAGCGACGCGAGGCCCCGCTTCGCGTCACGCTTTTTCATCTCGTGCAGCAGCGTGACGAGAATACGGCAGCCGGACGCTCCGATCGGGTGACCGATCGCGATCGCACCGCCGTTCACATTGATCTTCGACGTATCCCAGCCCATTTGCTTGTGAACCGCAAGCGCCTGAGCCGCGAATGCCTCGTTGATCTCCATGAGGTCGAGATCGCCGACCGACCAGCCGGCGCGCTCGAGGCACCGACGCGATGCCGGCACCGGACCCATGCCCATTACCTTCGGATCCACGCCCGCGTTGGCATAGGCCTTGATGCGCGCAAGCGGCGTGAGCCCGAGCGCCTCGGCTTTTTTGGCCGACATGACGAGCACCGCGGCCGCGCCGTCGTTCAGGCCCGATGCATTCGCGGCCGTCACCGTGCCTTCCTTCGAAAACGCCGGCTTCAGGCCCGCGAGCGACTCCGCCGTGACGCCGTGACGCACGAACTCGTCGGTCGCGAAGCGCACGGGCTCGCCCTTACGCTGAGGGATGTCGACCGGCACGATCTCGTCGTCGAACCGACCCGCCTTCTGGGCCGCCTCGGCCTTGTTTTGCGAGAGCGCCGCGAACTTGTCCTGCTCCTCACGCGTGATCCCGTGTTCCTTGGCGACATTCTCCGCGGTGACACCCATGTGGTACTGGTTATACACGTCCCAGAGGCCGTCGACGATCATGGAATCCACGAGCTTCGCATCGCCCATGCGAAAACCGTCGCGCGAGCCCGGCAGCACATGCGGCGCGGCACTCATGTTTTCCTGGCCGCCGGCCACAACGATGTCCGCGTCGCCCGCGATGACCGCGTTGGCGGCGAGCATCACCGCCTTGAGTCCCGAGCCGCAGACCTTGTTGATCGTCATGCCGGGCACCGCGGAGGGTAGTCCCGCCTTGATGAGCGACTGGCGCGCCGGGTTTTGACCCGAGCCAGCCGCCAGTACCTGCCCCATGATCACTTCGCTGATCTGCTCCGGCTTCACCCCCGCGCGCTCCAGCACCGCGCGGATCACCGTTGCGCCGAGCTCCGGCGCCGCGATGCGCGCCAACGAGCCGCCGAATTTGCCGACCGCCGTGCGGGCAGCCGATACGATCACTACGTCTGTCATTTGAAGCTCCTTCGAGCGAGGCGGCTCAAAGAACCGCACCTCGTCCAGTTGAAAACGATCGCGCCGAACATGACGCGATACCCGTCGTCGAGTGCGCGTCAGTCGCGCTGTTGCACATAGCGCCCCGGCGCCGGCTCGATGACCGGATAACCGGCCGAGCCGAGCTGCGCACGGGGCTTCACTTTCTTGCCGCCGTATTGATCGAGCCAGGAGATCCATTCCGGCCACCAACTACCGGGCTTTTCGACGGCGGCACCGAGCCATGCATCGGGATCGGCATCGAGCTCGCGCTCCTTCGTCTCGTGCGCCCAGTAGCTGCGCTTGCCCTTCGCGGGCGGATTGATGACACCGGCGATGTGGCCCGACGCACCGAGCACGAACCGCTTCGGACCCGTGAGCAGCGGCGCGGACGCATAAGCGGTCCGCCACGGCACGATATGGTCGTCTCGCGAACCATAGATGAACGTGGGTACGTCGATGCGCGACAGATCGAGCGCCTCGCCGCATACGGTCAGCGCCCCGGGCTCGCGCATCTTGTTTTCCAGATACGTGTTGCGCAGGTACCAGACATACATCGGCCCCGGCAAATTCGTCGAGTCGCTGTTCCAATAAAGCAGATCGAACGAGGTCGGCGTGCGGCCCTTCAGATAGTTATCGACGACATAGTTCCAGACCAGGTCGTTCGGCCGCAGAAACGAGAATGCGTTGGCAAACTCGATGCCGCGCATCAGGCCCGGCGGCGTGCCGTTCGCCCCGCCGATCGTCTGCTCGCGCATGCGCACATGCGCTTCGTCGACGAAGACGTCGAGCACGCCCGTGTCGCAGAAATCGAGCATCGCCGTGAGCAGCGTCATCGACGCCGCGGGGTGCTCGCCGCGTGCCGCCAGCACGGCGAGCGCGGACGCAATCATCGTCCCGCCGATGCAAAAACCGAACGTATTGATCTGCTCGCGCCCGCTGACGGCCTTCACCACCTCGATCGCGGCGAGCACGCCGTCCGTCATGTAGTCGTCCCAGGTCTTCGCCGCGAGCGTCGTATCCGGATTGCGCCACGAGATCATATAGACCTGGTGTCCGCACTCGAGCGCATGGGCCACGAGCGAGCTCTCGGGCTGCAGATCGAGGATGTAGTACTTGTTGATGCACGGCGGCACCATCAAGAGCGGCCGCTCGAAAACGCTTTCGGTACGCGGCTTGTACTGGATGAGCTGCATCAGCTCGTTTTCGAAGATGACGGCACCTTCCGTCGAGGCGAGATTCTTGCCGACCACGAAGCGCGATTCGTCGCTTTGCGAGATCTTCCCGCGCCGCAGATCGGACAACAGGTTCATCACGCCCTGGCGAAGGCTCTCGCCGTGGCTCTCGAGCAGCGTCTTTTGTGCTTCGGGATTGAGCGCGAGAAAGTTGCTCGGCGAGGTGGCCGCGGTCCACTGCTGGACTGCGAAGCGAATGCGCTCGCGGGTCTTCGGATCGGTATCGAGCGCCTCGGCAAGCTCCTGCAGATAGCGTGCGTTGAGCAAATACCAGGCAGCCATGTACGCGAACGCCGGCGACGATTTCCATGCGTCGGACGAAAAACGCCGATCGGGCAATTCGGGCGCGGCCAGACCGGGCGCGCCGAATTGCTTCATGAGTTCGAGGCACTCGCGCGAATAGTCGGCCTGCAGTTGCTGCAATCGCTCCGGCGGCACCGAAGCGACAGGCACCTTCAGCGTATCGAATGCCGGCGCGGCCGCACTGCCCATTCCGGGCGCCGCCCCAGGCATCGGCGGCATCATGAACGGGAACGGCATCGCGGTGCCGTTCATGGCCGCGCCCGCTGGGCCCGCGCCCGGCCGCGGCATCTTCTCGGCGAACGCGCGCCACGCGTTCATCCATGCATCGAACATTCGCTGGGCCTCGGCGGGGCCGGTTCCGGCCTGCTGCTCGCTCGTCGAGGAGGGATCGGGATGAGAGGAAGCTGATGGACGTTTTGATGCAGACATACCCGCTTATGACCGGTGAGTCTCGGAAGACTGGTTGAAAGGCGGGTGTGAAGCGCGGTCGGGGCGAACCCTCATGACCTTCATGCGCTCACCCTTGCGAGCGGCCATTCTGTCTCCCAGGCGCAAAATATGTCAATGCTTGGGCCGATTTTGCCGCACCGCGATAAGTTTTTTATTATCGTTTTCCCGATATCGATTGATCGGGCCGAGCCTCCGGCCCGGCTTGGCGTTGCATGCGTCGGCCGCTCCCGGCCGTCGCCGGGCGTCCGCCAGCGCACGGACCGCCAGCGGCGTTTGTGCACTACATCTTTGTGCAGCGCATTGCTGCAGCCGTTCCGCTCAATCGGCAAGCCAGATCAACGCGGCCATGCGCCCCGTCCTGCCGTCGCGGCGAAACGAGTAGAACCGCTCGCGCTCGTTGACCGTGCACGCCCCGCCGCCGCCCACTTGCGCCAGACCGAGCCGGGCCAGCCGTAAGCGCGCCAACGCATAAAGATCCGCCCAATACTTGCCCGGCGCGTTCTCGCGGGGTACGAACGCTCGCACCGTGGCCTCCGCGTCTCGGGCATCGCCGGCACCCTGCATGAACGCGTCGCGCACCTCGGCGCCAACCTCGAAAGCCCGCGGGCCGATGGCCGGACCGAGCCAGGCCTGCAGCGAAGCCGTGGGAACCCCGGCCAGCTGGGCCACGCGCTCAGCCGCCTTTTCGACTACACCGGCCGCCAGACCCCGCCACCCCGCGTGTGCCGCACCGACCGCGCGGCCTGCCGGATCGCAAAGCAGCACCGGCAGACAATCGGCCACCATCACCGTACACGCCAGCCCCGTCGCAGCCGTGACGCACGCATCGGCGCGCAAGGGCTGCGCCGCTGCCACCGCGTCCTGCGCGCTCGCCACCGCATCGCCGTGGACCTGATCGAGCCAGGCCACGCGCGCGCCGGTCAGCGCCGCCAGCCGCGCGCGATTTTCCGCGACCCGCGCCGGATCGTCGCCGGTATGCAACCCAAGGTTGAGGCCGCCAGGCTGCTCGACGCCTTCGGCGAAGCGTCCATAGGGCGGCAGACTGACGCCGCCCGCGCGCGTCGTCACGAGTGCCCGCACACGCGGAGATACTTGCCACGAGGGCACCACGCAATCGGCCTGCGTCAATTCCGCGCGATTCATTGTGAGCCTTCCCTTGTCGTTTTCGTTAGCGATTGCGCATGGCGGGACCTCACTCGAGGTCATCGTCGGCGTCATCGAACTCGAACGCGCCGGACTCGCCCGCTTGCCAGGCCTCGTCGAATCCGGCGTCCGTTGCATCGAGCGGCACCTCGGCCTCGGCGCCGAATCCCAGTTCCCGTGCGAGCTCCGCCATATCGGCCGGCACTTCGGCGCGCCACTGCATTGCGCGCCCTGTTGCCGGATGAATGAGCCCGAGACGCCACGCATGCAGCGCCTGGCGCGCAAAACCACCCGGCAACGGAATGGTCGAACGCCTGCCGCGCGCGTTGCCGTAAATCGGATCGCCCAGCAGCGGATGCCCGATATGCGCGCAATGCACGCGAATCTGATGTGTGCGCCCCGTCTCGAGATCGCAATGCACCGCGGAGATGGGCTGCCGGTTCCAGAGCGTTTCATCGATGCGGCGAAAATGCGTGCGCGCGGGCTTGCCCGCCGCACCCGCAACCACGGCCATTCGCGTGCGCTCGCGCGGATCGCGTCCGATCGGCGCGTCGATCGTACCTTCGTCCGGGGTTGCGCCCCAGACCAACGCGACGTAACGCCGCTTGACCGTGCGCGCCTGCAGTTGGCGAACGAGGTCGGTCTGCGCTTCGAGCGTGCGCGCGACGACCATCAGTCCCGAGGTGTCCTTGTCGAGCCGGTGCACGATCCCCGCCCGGGGCAGCCCGGCCGCGGCCTCGCCGTAGCGATGCAGCAATCCGTTCAGGATCGTGCCGCTCCAATTGCCGGCGGCCGGATGAACGACGAGTCCAGCCGGTTTGTCGATGACGACGAGCGCATCGTCCTCGTAGACGATATCGAGTTCGAGCGGCTCGGGCGCAAAAGCCAGTTGCTCGGGCAGCAGATCGGGCTCGAGCTCGATCACCGCATCGAGCGGCACCGCTTGGCGCACCTTCGACGGCATTCCGTTCACGCGTACGCGACCGGCCTCCACCCACGTTTGCAACCGGCTGCGGGAAAACTCGGGGAATACCCGGGCGAGCACTTTATCGAGCCGTTCGCCGGCCAGCGCGGCCGGCACGCAGGCGCTGCGCGGGGCCGGCGCGGCGACGCTCGCCATCGGCTGCGTGCGCTCGCCGTCGGTGAGCGCCCCGCCGAGGGCGTCGGCGCGGTCAATGCTTCGGCTATAATCGGCGCTTCGATCTTTGGAGCCGGGCTCGGCGCCTGAAGGACTTTTGCGGGTCATTAAAACTGGGTCACTGAGTGAGACTGATAGCTAGGAAGCATGGAGAAATGCGGCAAGCCTCGAACACCATGATGCGATCGGCCATTCGCGCGGCCGGGCACGCACTCGAAAGCACCGCCCGGCGCGTCGTCCGGCCCGCGGCAGCGAGCCTCTCGCTGGCGGCTGCCGCATTGATCGTGACAGGTTGCCACGGCCTGCCCCAAAAGACCGACGAGACGGTGACCTGGTCGAACAACAAATTATACTCGGAGGCGCAAGACGCCCTCACGGGTGGCGACTGGGGCAAGTGCGCGAAATACTTCGAAGCGCTGCAAGGCCGCGATCCGTTCGGCCACTTCGCGCAACAAGCTCAGATCAACGTTGCGTACTGCAACTGGAAGGACAACGAAGCGGCGGCGGCCGATCAGGCCATCGACCGCTTCATCAAGCTGCACCCCGATCATCCCGATATCGCCTACGCGTACTACCTGAAAGGGATGATCCACTTCAATGACGATCTCGGCCTCTTCGGACGATTCTCCGGGCAGGACATGAGCGAGCGCGATCCGAAATCGCTGCGCGAGTCGTATGACGCGTTCAAGATCGTCGTCGACAAATATCCGGATAGCAAATACGCCCCCGATGCGGCGGCGCGCATGCGTTATATCGTCAATGCGCTCGCCTCGTACGAAGTCCATGCGGCCGACTACTACTACCGGCGCGGCGCCTATGTCGCTTCGATCAACCGTGCTCAGCGGGCGATCAAGGAATACAAGAACGCGCCGGCGATCGAAGATGCGCTGCATTTGATGATGCTGTCGTACACCAAGCTCAATGAGCCGCAGCTCGCCGAAGATTCGCGCCGGGTGCTGGCGGCAACGTTCCCCGACAGCCCCTACATCACGGGTCGCCCGCGTCCGGGTACGAAGAAGGCCTGGTGGCAAATCTGGTGAGATTCACGCGGGGATGAAACGAGCGCCGCCGCGCCCGCCGACTCAACGCGGCGCGCTCCCCTGCGTATATCGGATGGATGCAACCGAGCGATCCGGCAATGCCGGCAGAGCTATGACGCTTCGGCGTCGCGTACGGCATCCTGCGTTCGCTCGGCAAAGAACTCCCGCACGACTTCGATTTCACGCGTACGCTTGAACGGCGGAAGACTCTGCCAGATGCGTTTGCCATAGGGCTTCTCGACGAGGCGCGTGTCGCAGATCATCAACACGCCCCGATCGGTTTCCGCCCGAATGAGCCGCCCCGCCCCTTGCTTCAGGGTAATCACGGCCTGCGGTACCTGATGGACCGCGAACGGGCTCAAACCTTTCTTCGTCAGGACATCGAGCCGCGCCGACAACACCGGATCGTCGGGTGGCGCGAAAGGCAACTTATCGATGACGACGAGCGACAGCGCATCGCCGCGCACATCGACGCCCTCCCAGAAGCTTTGACTTCCCACGAGAATCGCATTGCCGTACGCACGGAAACGGTCGAGCAGTTCCGTACGGCTCGCATCCCCCTGAGTCAATAGCGGCGTCGACCAGCCACGTGTCTCGATGACGTCGCGCAGCTTCGCCGCGATGCGATCTACGGCGCGCAGCGTCGTGCAAAGCACGAAGACGCCGCCGCCGGCCGCTTCGATGGCTGGCAGCGCCGCATCGAAGACGGCATCGGTAAACGCCGGCGACGACGGTTGCGGCAAATTGCGCGGCACATAAAGCAGCCCTTGCGTGCCGTAGTCGAACGGACTCGGCAACGTCATCGAGCGCTTGGCATCGAGACCCATCTGCGCCGCATAGTGGGTGAAATCGCCGCGTACGGAAAGCGTCGCCGACGTAAAGATCCATGCCCTCGGCACCCCTGCGCGCTGCTTCGCGAAAATGGGCGCAACCGAAAGCGGGGTCTCGTGCAATTGAACGCTGTGCGAGAACACCTCGACCCAGTGAATACGATCGTCGGTATTCTCGGACGCGGCTCTCGGCTCAGGGCTCGCCGAAGCGGCTCGTTCGGCGTCGGCTGCAGGCCTCGGCGCCGCGATCCAGCGCGCCAATTGATCCTGCAATTCACGGGCGCGCCGCAGGCAGGCACCGAGCGATTCGGCGCGCTCGGCCTGTGCAGCCAGCGCCTGAGCCAGCGTCTCGAGCGCCGCATCCAGTGCATCGAGCGCCGCATAAAGCGGATGGGTCTCGCCGAGCTGGGCTGCCGAGACTCGCAGCGAATCTTCCCTGAAGGTTAGCCGGACGTCGCGCGCTGCGCGCTCGAGTGCGGCGCCGAGCTTGACCCATTCCACGGCATCGCGCGCATGGACGAGCCCTTCGGCGACCGTGTCGCGCGCGAGCTCGAGCAATTGCGCCGTGGAAAGCGTTTCGCCGAAAAACAAGGTGGCCGTCTCCGGCAATTGATGCGCTTCGTCGAAGACGATCGTATTGGCTGTCGGCAACAGCTCGGCCATGCCGGTATCGCGCAACATGATGTCGGCGAAAAACAGATGGTGGTTCACGACGACGATATCGGCCTGCTGCGCCTCGCGGCGCGCCTGCATGACGAAGCAGTCCTTGTAATTCGGACACTCCTGCCCGAGGCAGTTTTCGCGCGTGGAAGTCACCATCGACCAGACCTGAGCCGTCTCCGGCACGCTCGCGAGCTCCGCCTTGTCGCCGGACTTCGTGATCTTCGCGAAGCGGACGATGTCCTGCAAATAGGTCGTCTCCTGCCGCGAAGGCAGCCGCCCGTTATCGGCGGTACGCTGCAGGTAGTAGTGGCACAGGTAGTTGGCGCGCCCCTTGAGCATGGCGACGCTGACCGGTACCGCGAGCGCGTCGCGGACGGTCGGAATGTCGCGCGCGAAGAGCTGGTCTTGCAAGTGCTTCGTACCGGTCGAAATGACGACCTTGCCGCCCCAGAGCATCGCGGGGACGAGGTAGGCGAAGGTCTTCCCGGTACCCGTGCCCGCCTCGACGATCAGCGTATTCTCGCCGCTGTCTTCTCCGTGCGAAACGCTGCCGGTCTCGTCGACTTTGCCTGGGTCTTGGCCTTGCTGGTAGCCCTCGCCCGAGAGCCGCCTCGCCGGCCGGCGCTGCAACTCGAACATCGCCGGCTCGGGCAGCGCGCGAGCCGACGCTTCCATCGTCGCCGCCACGGCGCGCGCCATTTCGATCTGGGATGCTCGCGGCCTATAGCCGTCGATGGCGCGGGCGAGCACACCGTCGGCCGCGAAAATCGCGTCCAGCTCGGTCCCGCGCTTCGCGCTCAATGCGATGGAAGTGTCTCGCTGCGGTGCACCGGTGCGCCCCGCGGCGTTCGAAGATTGATCCGGCGATGAATTCAAGGCAAGCGATTCCTGCTCCGTCCGGCGTCAAGTCGCAGCGCCGGCGCCCGCCCGACGGTCGCTCATGCGTGCTTGTCCGGTTCAAGCTGCAATTGCAGCAGCATGATGTTGTCTTTGACCTTGAGCTTGCGCTTTTTCAGGCGCCGCAGCTCGAGGTCCGAAATATCCGATGAGTCCGACAGTCTGTCGATCATGCGATCGAGTTCACTATGCTCCCACTCCAACTGCACGATGCGGTCGCGTAAAGCGTTCGTGGTGATCGCGTGATGGCCGCGCATGGTCCGCCTCCTCGGTCGATAGGCGCTCGCCCGCCTCGCGGCGGTCTTCACCTGAGGTTGCCGTCCAGCAAAAACGCGTCGCGTCAGTCGCTCTCCTGCTGCTCCTTTTGCAACTGCTTTTGCTGCTCCTGCTGCTGCAACTGCTCCTGCTGTTTTTCCTGCGCTTTTTGCGCCGCCTGCTTCTGGCGCGCCTCGACGTCCGCCTTGTGCTGCGCGGCATCCGTCTGCTTCTGTTCGAAGCGCTGCGCGCGCTCGGCGCGCTCGCGCGCATCTTGCGCCGCCTGACGCCGCGCATCGTCGAGCTTGCGCTGATAGTCGGCCTGTTTGCGATCGTAGGCAGCCTGATTCGCGGTGCGCTCCGGCGCCTGCGCTCCGCGGCGCGCCTCGTCGAGCGCATGCTGGCGCTGCCTTTCCTCGAACGCCTGCGCATTGCGCGCATCCGCCGCGGCCCGTTGCGGCGCGTCGGCGGCGTCGCTCGCCGCCTTCAAGGCCTCGCGCTGATCCCGCTCCTGCGCGTGCGCCGCGCGCCGCTCGCCGTTGAGCGCGAGCTGCTCGGCCTGGATGCGGGCCTGCACGGCGCGCATCTTGTCGCGCGCGCGCCCGAGGCACGCGTTCACGAAGAATTTCGAATAGCAATCGTGCACGGCCACGCCGTACGCGTAATCGTTCTGAGCCCCGCGTTCATCGAGCGCCTTCTGACGCGCGTCGAAATCGCTCGTGGCCGCGGCATTCGCCGAGGCTTGCGCCTCGGGCTTGCCTGCCGTCCCATCGGCGCGTTGCGCCGAAGCACCCGCGGAAGGCCCTTCGGCCACCGACGGTTGCGCCGCCAGCGCCAGCGGACAAACGACGATCGCCGCGGCCAATCCGGCAGCGCGCACGAAGGCGGGAAAACGGGAGGTCTGCAACGTGTTGGACAGGGACTGGAACATGAGCGAAATTCTAACACTCGGGGATTCGCCGCCGATCATTTATGGCAAAATGCGCCGCTCCAGCAACCCGGCTTCGCATCCGCCTCGCAGCTGCTTCGGACCTATTTCGGCCCCGTTTCACGCGGCTCGGCGCGGCGCGCACGGCCCTGCAGCCCAACGCCTCTATGACGGACACCGTAGCACTCAAGATCGTACAGCGCATCGCCACCGAATTGACTGTTCAGCCGCGCCAGGTCGCGGCTGCCGTACAACTGCTCGACGAAGGCGCAACCGTCCCGTTCATCGCGCGCTACCGCAAGGAAGTCACCGGCAATCTCGACGATACGCAGCTTCGTCACCTCGAAGAGCGGCTGCTTTACCTGCGCGAGATGGAAGAGCGCCGCGCCACCATCCTCGCGAGCATCGAAGAGCAAGGCAAGCTGACCGACGAGTTGCACACCGCGATCGTCGCGGCCGACAGCAAGCAAGCGCTCGAAGACCTGTATCTGCCCTATAAGCCGAAGCGCCGCACGCGCGCGCAAATTGCGCGCGAAGCCGGGCTGGAGCCGCTCGCGCAGGCGCTGCTCGAGGACCCGCGGCTCGATCCGCAACAGGAAGCCGCCCGGTATGTCGATGCCGAAAAAGGCGTGGCGGACGTCAAGGCCGCACTCGACGGCGCGCGCGACATTCTGTCCGAGCAGTTCGGAGAGCGCGCCGAGCTGCTCGGCAGGCTGCGTGAATACCTGCAAGAGCGCGGCATCGTTTCGTCGACGGTCGTCGCCGGCAAGGAGAACGAAGAAGGCGAGAAGTTCCGCGACTACTACGACTACTCCGAGACGCTGAAAACTGTGCCGTCGCACCGCGCGCTGGCGCTTTTCCGCGGGCGCAACGCCGGCATCCTGATGGTCAAGCTCGGGCTCGGCGCTGAACTCGACGCCGAAGTGCCGCACCCATGCGAAGCCATGATCGCGCGTCACGTCGGCATCGCGAACCAGGGGCGCGCGGCCGACAAATGGCTCGCCGATGTCTGCCGCTGGTGCTGGCGCGTGAAAGTCCAGCCCCATCTCGAGAACGAACTGCTGACCCAGCTGCGCGAAACCGCGGAGCATGAAGCCATTCGCGTTTTCGCCCGCAATCTCAAAGACCTGTTGCTGGCCGCGCCGGCCGGCCCCAAGGCTGTGATCGGGCTCGATCCGGGTCTGCGTACGGGCGTGAAAGTCGCGGTCGTCGACCGGACCGGCAAGGTACTCGCAACGGATACGATCTACCCGCACGAGCCGCGCCGGGACTGGGACGGCTCGCTCGCGAAACTTGCGCGCCTTGCCGCCCAAACGCAAGCGGAGCTGATCAGCATCGGTAATGGCACGGCGTCGCGCGAGACCGATAAATTGGCGAGCGAGCTCATCAGCCGTCATCCCGAGCTGAAGCTTCAGAAAATCGTCGTATCCGAGGCGGGTGCGTCGGTCTACTCGGCCTCGGAGCTGGCGGCCAAGGAATTCCCCGATCTCGATGTCTCGCTGCGCGGTGCCGTCTCGATTGCCCGCCGTCTGCAGGATCCGCTCGCCGAACTCGTCAAGATCGAGCCGAAAGCGATCGGAGTCGGCCAATACCAGCATGACGTCAATCAGCGCGAACTCGCCCGCTCGCTCGATGCCGTTGTCGAAGACTGCGTGAACGCGGTCGGGGTCGATGCGAATACCGCCTCGATCGCCCTGCTCGCTCGTGTCTCGGGCCTGAATGCCACGCTCGCTCGCAACATCGTCGAGTTCCGCGATGCCAACGGTCCCTTTGCATCGCGAGAGCATCTGCGCAAGGTTCCGCGTCTTGGCGACAAGACCTACGAGCTGGCAGCCGGTTTTCTGCGTATCAACGGTGGCGAAAATCCGCTCGATCGATCGTCGGTGCACCCCGAGGCCTACCCCGTCGTCGAACGGATTTTGGCGAAGATTCGCAAGGACATCGACGTGGTGCTCGGCAATCGCGAGGCCCTCGCCGGTCTAAGCCCGACCGAGTTCGTCGACGAGCGCTTCGGCTTGCCGACCATACGCGATATCCTCGCTGAGCTCGAGAAGCCCGGCCGCGACCCGCGTCCCGAGTTCAAGACCGCCACCTTCCGCGAAGGCGTCGAGAAGATCTCCGATCTCGCACCGGGCATGGTCCTCGAAGGCGTCGTGACGAACGTCGCGGCGTTTGGGGCGTTCGTCGACATCGGCGTGCATCAGGACGGCCTCGTGCACGTCTCGGCCCTGTCGACCAGATTCGTGAAGGATCCGCACGAAGTCGTAAAAGCCGGCCAGGTCGTGAAGGTCAAGGTCCTCGATGTGGATGTGAAGCGTCAGCGCATCGCGCTGACGATGCGGCTGGCCGACAATGCGGCTCCCGTGCGCAGCGGCGGCCCGAGCGGCGAGCGCGGCGCAGGCCAGGCGAACGGCAACGGACGCAACGCGGGCGTGCGTGGCCAGCGTACGCGCGACGAGCAACCGGCCGGCGCGATGGCGGCCGCATTCGCGAAATTGAAGCCGCGCTGACGCGCTCAGGAAAAGCGCCGCGTCCCGCGCGGCGCCTAACGGAAAATGCCCGTGTCGAAGCCAGACACGGGCATTTTTGCATGACGAGCCCGCGCCGCCTTCGGCGTCGGGCAAGCCGCCGCTCAAATCTCGATCTTCGTGCCCAATTCGACGACCCGATTGGCCGGAATACTGAAGAAGTCCGTGGGCTTCGCCGCGTTCTGGTGCATCCAGGCGAACACGCGCTCGCGCAGAATCGACATACCGGGCAACTGTGTCGGCACAACCGTTTCACGGGCGAGGAAAAACGACGTATCCATGAGTTCGAACGTCATTCCATACAGCCTGCTGATTTCCGACAGCACCGCTTTCACGTCGGGCGTTTCGTTGAACCCGTAAGCGGCCTTCACCAAGAACAAGCCGCCGCCCTCGTCTTTGATCGCGACACGCTCGTCGTCCTTGACGTATGGGATGTCGCGCGTGACGAATGTCAGAAACAGCGTGCGCTCATGCAGCACCTTGTTGTGCTTGAGGTTGTGCAGCAGGCTGACGGGCACGAGCGTATCGCTGCCCGTCAAGTAGATCGCCGTGCCCGAGACCCGATGCGGCGGGTGCGCAAGCAAGCCCTGCAGGAACGGCGCGAGCGGGATGCCGTCCGCGGCGGTACGCTCCTTGACGAGCAACCGCCCCTTGTGCCAGGTCATCAGCAGGAAGAAGAGCAATGCGCCGATGCCGAGCGGCAGCCAGCCGCCCTCTGCCACCTTCAGCAGGTTCGCACCGAAAAACGCGAGGTCGACCACGATGAAGGTTGCGATGATGAGCGCAACGAGCAGCTTGTTCCAGTTCCACACTTTGACCATCACGACGCAAGCCAGCACCGTCGTAATGACCATCGTCGTCGTGACGGCGATGCCGTATGCCGCCGCGAGATTATCGGAGCTCTTGAACCCGATGACGATCATCAGAATCACGAAGAGCAGCATCCAGTTCACGACGGGAACATAAATCTGACCGATCGCAAGATCCGAAGTATGGAGGATCTTCATGCGAGGAACGTAGCCGAGCTGAATAGCCTGGCTCGTAAGCGAATAAGCACCTGAGATGACGGCCTGCGAAGCAATGACCGTTGCGATGGTGGAGAGTACGACGAGCGGCAGCGTGGCCCAGTCGGGCGCCATGAGAAAGAACGGATTCGCGAGCGCACTATGATCGTGCATGAGCAGCGCGCCCTGCCCAAAGTAGTTCAGTACGAGCGAAGGCATGACGATGCAATACCAGCCCACGCGGATCGGCTTCGCGCCGAAATGGCCCATATCGGCATACAGTGCCTCGGCACCCGTCAGCACGAGAAACACCGAGCCGAGCACCACATAGGCCTGCAGAAGATGGCGGCTCATGAATGTCATCGCGTAGTACGGATTGAGCGCGGCGATGATGCCGGGTTCGCGAATCACATGCGCCACACCGAGCACGGCAAGCGTGATGAACCAAACGATCATGATCGGCCCGAAGAGCTTGCCGACCAGCGAGGTGCCGTGCCGCTGAATCCAGAAGAGTGCGATGAGGATCACGATCGTGATCGGTATGACGAGATGCGAAAGCTGCGGTGTGGCAACCTCGAGGCCTTCGACCGCGGACATGACCGAAATAGCCGGCGTGATGACCGCATCGCCATAGAACATGCAAGCGCCGAAGATGCCGAGCATCAACAAGGTGGACGATGTCCGTCCCTTGCTCGTAAACGGGCGAAGCGAGAGCGCCATCAGCGCGAGCACACCGCCCTCGCCGTTGTTATCGGCCCGCATGACGAACAGGACGTATTTGATCGAGACGACAACGACTATCGCCCAGAAAAGCAGCGAAATAACGCCAAGAATCGACGCATCGGTCAATGGAATGCCATGCGACTCGCTGAATGCTTCTTTGAGCGCATACAGCGGGCTCGTGCCGATGTCGCCAAATACGACGCCAATGGCGGCCAGAGCAAGCGCAGGTAGGGAGTGCTGGCGGATATGATCGTGGCCGTTATCAGTCATAGGCGAAGAAATGTAGAGCGGATCAGCGGGCAGCGAGCGCTATTCTAGCGGTGCTTGCACGGCGCGCACATACAAAAAAGCGGAGTCGGTCGACTCCGCCGCCATGCGACTCGTCCGCATCCGCGATTTTTCGCCGCCGGGCACGTTATGTGCCGGATGGCGACCCGGCCGTGCCGCGTTTGATCCACGCGGCAAGATTATGGGGGCGCACGGTGTCCCACTCCTCGAACGGCTGATGGATCCACGGGTTCGTTGGCAGGTACTGCACGAAGTAATCGGGCTTCACCTGCGAGCAGCCCTTGTACCAGAGCACGGCCGAGCGCACGGCCGCCACGGCGGGATACCGCTCTTTCAGGTGTTGCTGAACCCGGGCAAGCGTCACGCCCGAATCGACGAGATCGTCAACGAGCAGCACGTTGCCCGACAATTCGCCGCGCGTCATCGTGATGTACTGCGCGATGTCGAGTTCGCCTTGCTGCGTACCCGCTGCCTCGCGGTACGAGCTCGTCGCAAGAATGGCCAGCGGCAAATCGTAGATGCGGGAGAGCTGATCGCCCACACGCAAGCCGCCACGCGCGAGACACAGAATCTTGTCGAATGTCCATCCTGAATCGTGCACCGCGAGCGCGAGCGTCTCGATCAGCCGGTGGTATTCGTCCCAGCTGACCCAAAGGTTCTTCTCGTCGTTGCGCGCATCCGCCATCGAGAATGTCGTCATGTCCCGCACCGCCCGTTACACCTTGAACGGATGACGCAGCAGGATCGTTTCGTCGCGGTCCGGACCCGTCGAGACCATATCGATCGGCACGCCCGCCACTTCCTGAACACGCGTCAGATACGCCTGCGCGGTCGCCGGCAGCTCGCTCCACTGCGTGATCCCGATCGTGCTCTCCTTCCAGCCGCCGAACGTCTCGTAGACCGGCTCGCAGCGCGCCACCTCGGCGGCACCCCGCGGAAGCAGATCGACATCCTTGCCGTCGATCTTGTAGCCGACACACAACTTCACTTCGTCAAGCCCGTCGAGCACATCGAGCTTCGTCATGCACAGCCCCGACACGCCGTTGATCTGGATCGAGCGGCGCAGCGCGGCGGCGTCCAGCCAGCCGGTGCGACGCGGCCGTCCCGTCACCGAGCCGAATTCCTTGCCGACGTTCGCGAGCGTCAGACCGACCGTCTCCTGCCGATTCGGATTGTCCGCATCGTAGAGTTCGCTCGGGAATGGCCCCGCGCCGACGCGCGTGCAGTACGCTTTCGTGATCCCGAGGATGTAATGAAGCTTTTGCGGCCCGACACCTGCGCCAGCGGCGGCGGCACCGGCCACGCAATTGCTCGATGTCACGAACGGATAAGTACCGTGATCGATGTCGAGCAACGTGCCTTGCGCACCCTCGAACAGCAGGTTGCGCCCCGCGGCGTTTTCGTCGTACAAGCGACGCGATACGTCGGTAACCATGGGCCCGATGCGTTCGGCGTAGCCGAGCATCGTATCGAGCGTTTGCTGGAAATCGACCGCCTGAGCACCCAGATACTGGGTCAGCACGAAATTATGGAAATCGAGGTTGTCCCGCAGACGTTCGGCGAAAGCCGCCGGGGCGAACAAATCTTGAACGCGCAACGCGCGCCGGCCCACCTTGTCTTCGTACGCGGGGCCGATGCCACGGCCCGTCGTGCCAATCTTGCCGGCGCCTCGGCGCGCCTCGCGCCCCTGGTCGATGGCAACGTGGTACGGCAGGATCAGGGTGGCGGCTTCGGAGATGAAGAGGCGCCGCCGCACATCGAGGCCGACTGCTTCGAGCTCTTCGATTTCCTTGAAGAGCGCCTCCGGCGAGAGCACGACACCGTTGCCGATATAGCAGGCCACGTCCGCACGCATGATGCCCGACGGGATCAGACGCAGGATGGTTTTTTTGCCACCGATGATGAGCGTATGGCCGGCGTTGTGACCGCCCTGGAAACGCACGACGCCTTGCGCGTGGTCCGTCAGCCAGTCGACGATCTTGCCTTTGCCTTCATCACCCCATTGAGTCCCGACGACGACGACGTTGCGTCCCTGGGCTGCGTTCACTGCACTGGCAGACATGTTGATTCTTGAGCTGGTTAAAAACGTATTCTACCCATGTTCGCCGGGCGTTCCGACTTTTTCGTTTCGCGTCAACGGCATGGGATTCCTGGACGATGCGGCACCGGTCGCGGTGCGCGCGACTTACGGCCGTCGCACCTCGACTACCCACGCGCCGTCGCGCTCGATGAGCACGCGATCGCAGGCGAATTCGTCGAGGTCGTGATCGTGGCCCGGCAACGCCTGAATGACGATTTCTCCCGCATCGCGCAGAGCGGCGACGCTGGCACGTAACGCGTCGTCATGCCGCCACGGTGCCAGGATCGCACTGCTGCGCGCCTGGGCCGGCAAAATCCGGGCAAGCTCGCGCAGATCGAGCGAAAAACCGGTGGCCGCGCGGGCGCGCCCATACGCCTGACCGACATGGTCGTAGCGCCCGCCCCGCGCAACGGCATTCGATACGCCATCCACGTAGGAGGAAAACATGACACCGCTGTGATAGGCATAGCCACGCAGATCGGCCAGATCGATCGTCACTTCGGCTCCCTCGACTTGCGCCGCGAGGAACGTCAGGTCATCGAGCGCCTGCGCAATATCGGGCCATTGCGGCAGACGCTGCCGCGCTAGCTCGAGCACCGATGCGTCGCCATAGAGCGAAGGCAACAGCCGCAGCGCGTCGCGGATGGGTGCGTCGAGCCCTTGCGTGAGTTCGTCGAGGCGCGCGACGTCCTTGCCCGCGAGCGCCTCGTAAAGCGTCTCGCCCATGGCCGCCGCGGCCGGTTCGCGCGCGAACAACGCGGCGAGTACGCCGGCATGGCAAAGATCGAGCCGGACCTTGTCGAACCCGGCCAGCCGCATGGCATCGAGCATCAACTGCTGAACTTCGACATCGGCTTCCAACCCCGCGTGGCCGTAGAGCTCGGCACCGACCTGAATCTGCTCGCGCGTCGCGTGGAGTCCGCGCGGCCGGGTATGCAACACACTGCCCGCGTAACAAAGCCGCGTAACGCCCTGCCGATTCAGCAGATGCGCATCGATGCGCGCCACCTGGGGTGTCGTATCGGCTCTGAGTCCCAGCGTGCGACCCGATAACTGGTCGACAAGCTTGAACGTGCGCAGATTGAGGTCCGCGCCGCCGCTCGTGAGAAGCGATTCGAGATATTCCAGCAGCGGCGGCATCACCAGCTCATAGCCGTAGGCGCGAAAGCGATCGAGCAGCGCGCGGCGCAACTCCTCGATCTTTCGCGCTTCCGACGGCAGCACATCGGCAATATTCTCGGGAAGCAGCCAGGTCGACATTCAGGTGAGTCCTACGACATTAATGGATAACGCACGGCCTCATGTGGCCACGAGAAGCAACACGAGACCCAACGCCATGACGATGAGCCCGCCGACGCGAATATGATGCGTCGGGCGTGCCGCAATTTTACGAAACGTCTCCCGCCACGCGGTCGGGAATACGAACGGGAACATGCCCTCGATAATGAGCATCAACGCGACCGCAAGCAGTAACGAGCCAGCCATGTCCATACGCTTTCAGCCGCGGCCCGATGAGCGCGGCGTCCCCTCTTGTCAGTGTTTTTTCGGCGCAGCCTCGGCGCGGGTGGCCGTATCGGCATTGCCGCCGGAGCTGCGCATGAAGCGGAAAAACTGGCTGTCCGGATCGACGACGATCACGTCGTTCGGCTTGAACACCGCCCGGTAGGCCTGCATGCTCTGATAAAACTGATAGAAACCCGGGTCCCGGCTGAACGCGTCCGCAGCGATTTCCGCGGCTTTTGCATCGCCTTGACCCTTGATCGTCTGGGCCTGTTTGTAGGCGTCGGCCAGCACGGTCTGGCGCTGCCGGTCGGCGTCCGCCTTGATCGCCTCCGCCTGCGCGGCACCGTCCGCGCGTGCCGCGCTCGCCGCCTGCTCGCGCTCCGCCGCCATGCGTTTGTAGACGGTGTCGGACATGTTCCCAGCGAAATCGACGCGCACGAGTTGCAGATCGACGACATCGATACCGAGCGAACGGGCACCGTTCGCCATCGCCTCGCGGGCACTCGCCGCAATCTGAGTCTGATGCGAAAGGGTATCGGTCAGCGTGCGCTTGCCGAGCGCATCGGCGAGCGCCTCGCGCGCGAGCGCGCTCAGACGCTCGGGTGCGCTTTGCAGGTCGCCCCCGGTCGTCGCAAACAGCTTGAGCGGTTCGACGACGCGATACTTCAGGAGCGGACTGACGAGCAGATCGCTTTTGTCCGACGTCGTGTAGCGATCGGGATTGCCGGCATCGACAGTCTGGATGCGCATATCCATGCGCGCCGCCGCTTGAAGGGGGGTGGGCAGCTTGAAATGCAGGCCTGGGCCGACGACCGTCGGGTCCGCGTGGCCGCGCGAATAGACGATGGCGACATGCCGCTGATCGACGACCACGAGCGTGGATGCGCCCGCGAACAGCAGCAAGACGACGACGATGACGAGCGCAACGATACGGTTCATGATCAGGCGCCCCTCATTGCTGCAAATCGTCTTCGCGCGAGCGGCTTCGGAACCCGTCGCGTGAACGTACCGCGTCGCTCGCGGCGGCCGCGCGGCTTGCGGGAGAGGCGACGGCCGGGGCGGCCGCCGAAGCGCCCTGCGCGGGCGCCGCGGCAGACGATGCGGGGGCTGGCGCCCCCGGCGCCGCCTGAGCATCGCCCGCGCCACGTCCCTTCGCCTCGATCAGCTTGTCGAGCTGTAACTGGACGACGCTCGACCCCGCTTTCGTGTCGACGAAAACCTTGGTCGTGTTCGAATAGATGTCACGCATGGTATCGAGATACATTCGCTCGCGCACGATGGCGGGCGCCTTGGCGTACTGCGCATAAACCTGAGAGAAACGATCCGCGTCGCCTTGGGCCTGCGTCACCACGCGCTCGGCATAAGCCTTCGCATCGTCGATCGAGCGGGCGGCATCGGCTTGCGCGCGCGGCAGAATTTCGTTCGCGTACGCCTGCGCTTCGCGCTTCATGCGCTCACGGTCGTCTTTCGCCCGAAGCGCATCGTCGAACGCCGCTTGCACCTGCTGTGGCGGCTCGATGCTCTGAATCGTCACGCCGGCAACGGTCAGCCCCGCGCGATACAGGTCGAGCGAGCGCTGAATCGCGGTGGCCAATTGCTGGCTCAGCTGATCGCGATTCTGATCGAGCAGGGCCTGCGTGCCGCTCGCGCCGACAATCGCGCGCGCCGCCGCCTGAGCGGCCTGCGTCACGCTGCGATCGGGGTCGACCGCGTGAAAGAGGTAGTCGGTCGGCGATTTGACCTGGTATTGCACACTGAAGCGCACGTTGAGGATGTCGCCATCCCGCGTGAGCATCGAGGCATCCATCAGGTTGCCGTCGTTCACGGCATTGCGCCGGCCCACTTCGACCGAGCGGATCTCCGATACGTTGACGATTTCGCTCGTCTCGAACGGATACGGCGAGCGCAGATGGACACCAGGCCCCACCGTCCTGCGCAATTTCCCGAACTGCAGCACGACGCCGGTTTGGCCGTCTTGTACGACGAAAACGCCACTGCCGATGTAGATCGCCACGAGTACGCCGATGACGATGCCGACACCCACGCGCGCTGCACGCCCATTATCGGGCCGGCGTTCGCCCGGCCCGGGGCCGCCGCCCTTGCCACCGAAAAGCCGCGAAAGACGCCGATTGAATTCGCGCCACATCTCGTCGAGATCCGGCGGCCCTTCGCCGTTGCCGCGCCCACGGTTCGGCTCGTTCGGACGCTGCCGGTCGCCGTTGCCGTCGCTGCGCCCCCAACGCGGATCGTTGATGGAAAGAATGGCGCGCGCACGCATCCAGAAACTCCGCTCGTTGTATTCGTTCACCTGTGTTCGTTCGCTCGAGTTGGGAGAGCCGGTCAATGCAGATCGGAACGGCGCACAACCGCCATTCCGTCCAGCCGCGGTACGTCGAAATCTTTGTGCTCGTCCGCCGCTGCCTGGGGTTCCGGCAGCGCCCGCCCGGTGTCTGGGAGATGTTCTGAGGTGGCGATCTCGGCGATGGCTGCGCGCAGAGAATCGAGTCCTTGCCCCGTGCGCGCGCTCAAAAAGACGCGCGAGATATTACCATACTCGTCGCGCTCGACCGCGTCCTTGCGAGCCTCGAGTTCCGGCACCGCATCGATCTTGTTGAAGACGAGGACTTGCCGCACGGTATCCGCGCCGATCTCGCGCAAGACCTCGTTCACTTGATCGATCTGATCGAGCCGCACGCCGCTCGACGCGTCGACGACATGCAGCAGCACATCCGCATGGATCGTCTCCTCCAGCGTCGCGCGAAACGCAGCCACGAGTTGGTGCGGCAACTCGCGAATGAACCCGACCGTATCGGACACCACGACCTGGCCGGCCTCGTCGCCGAGGAACACGCGCCGCGATGTCGTATCGAGCGTGGCGAACAGTTGATCGGCCGCATACGCCTGCGCCTTCGTCAACGCATTGAAGAGCGTGGATTTGCCTGCGTTCGTGTAGCCCACGAGCGAGACCGACAGTGTGCGGTTACGCTGGCGCTGGCGGCGCTGCGTGCCATGCTGGCGCTGCAGCTTCGCGAGGCGCGTCTTGAGCATCTTGATACGGTCGCCGATGAGCCGCCGGTCCGTCTCGAGCTGCGTTTCGCCGGGCCCGCGCAGGCCGATACCGCCTTTTTGCCGCTCGAGGTGAGTCCAGGCGCGCACGAGCCGCGTTGCGATGTACTGCAGCTGAGCAAGCTCCACTTGCAGCTTGCCCTCGTGGCTGCGGGCGCGCTGGGCGAAGATGTCGAGAATCAGGCTTGTCCGGTCGATCACGCGCCGATTAAGCGCCCGCTCCAGATTGCGTTGCTGTGCCGGTGCGAGCGAATGGTTGAAGATGACGATTTCGATATCGTTCGCCTCGCAGGCGAGGCGCAACTCCTCGGCCTTGCCGCTGCCGACGAACAGCGCGGCATCGGGGCTGGACCTGCGCCCCGTCAACATCACGGCGGGATGGGCGCCCGCGCTTTGCGCGAGCAGGCTGAGTTCTTCGAGACTGGCTTCGAAGTCGATCTTGCCGAAATCGATGCCGACGAGCGCTGCGTTGATCAAATTGGTGGACGTCAAATTGGAGGGGCCGGCACGGCGGCGCGGTGCGAACGCCGCCATGCCGGCCGCAATGATGGGTTCAGGACGTCTCGGCGTCCGGATGGAAATTGACCGGACGGGCGGGAACGACCGTCGAAATAGCGTGCTTGTAAACCATCTGAGTAACGGTATTCCGGAGCAACACGACGTACTGGTCGAACGATTCGATGTTCCCTTGCAGCTTGATGCCGTTGACCAGATAAATCGAGACAGGCACGTGCTCTTTGCGCAGTGCGTTCAAAAACGGGTCTTGTAACAATTGCCCTTTGTTGCTCATAGCAAACTCCGTCGTTTTTTTGCAGGTTGGATCCACATCGACGCCGAAGAAAAAGAGATCCGGCGTCAATCGCTACACTATAGCCGATTTTCGTTGGCGCACGCGGTGCCCGGCCGTCCGGCCGATCCTTCGTCGGAGCCGGTCAGCTCTTGTCCGCGTAGGGGTTCGCCGATGAGCGAAACTCTATGCGCAATGGAGTTCCGGTCAGCGAGAAAGTTTCTCTGAAGCGGTTCTCGAGGTACCGTTTATAGGTATCCGTCACCGCATCGAGCGCATTACCGTGAATCACGATGATCGGGGGATTCTGCCCCCCCTGGTGCGCGTAACGCAGTTTCGGGCGCACGGGTCCGCGACGCCGCGGCTGCTGGAACTCGACCGCTTCGATGAGCGCACGCGTGAGCTTCGGCGTCGGCAGTTTTGCCATGGCCGCGGCATACGCCGCGTCGACGGAGCGCATCAACGCGCCAATGCCGGACTTCTCCGTGGCGGAAACGAAATGGAATTTGGCGAATTCCAGGAATTTCAGCTTGCGCTTCAGATCGGCCTTCGTGCGTTCGCGCACGTGTTCGTCGAGTCCGTCCCATTTGTTGACACCGACCACGAGCGCGCGCCCCTGCTCGACGACGAATCCCGCAATATGCGCGTCCTGATCGGAGATATCCTGACGCGCATCGAGCAGCAAAATGACGACGTTTGCATCGGCAATCGATTGCAGTGTCTTGACGACCGAGAACTTCTCGACGGCCTCGAATACCTTGCCCCGACGGCGTAACCCAGCCGTGTCGATGAGCGTGTAGTGGCGGCCCTGTCGCTCGAAGTCCACATAGATCGAATCGCGCGTCGTGCCGGGCATGTCGAACGCAATGACGCGATCCTCCCCGATCAGTGCATTGACCAGGGTGGACTTGCCCACGTTCGGGCGCCCGACGATGGCGATCTTGACGCCGTGCGCAGCCTGGTCCGCCTCCGCTTCGTCAGGATGGCCCGAATACGCGATCTCGAGCGCATCGTTGATCATTTCGGTGACACCGTCGCCGTGCGCGGACGAAATCGCCCGCGGATCGCCGAGTCCGAGCTCGTAGAAATCCGCCGCGACGGCGGTGTACTTCATGCCTTCCGCCTTGTTGACGACGAGCATGATCGGCCGCCCCGTCTTGCGCAGGTATTCGGCGATCGACTTGTCCTGCGGTGCCAGGCCGTTGCGGCCGTCGACGATGAAAACCACGACGTCGGATTCCTCGACCGCTTGCCGCGTCTGGCGAGCCATCTCGTGAAGGATGCCGTCCTTCGCCACGGGCTCGAAGCCTCCGGTGTCGACGACGAGATAAGGTCTGTCGCCCGCGCGCCCTTCACCGTAATGGCGATCGCGCGTGAGACCCGGCAAGTCGGCGACGAGAGCGTCCCGTGAGCGAGTGAGCCGATTGAACAGCGTGGATTTCCCCACATTGGGGCGCCCAACGAGGGCAATAACGGGTTTCATGAGATGTCATCAAAGTAAAGCGCCGGTGCCGTGATCGGCACCGGATGGCGCGCGCGTTGCCTGAAGCGCCGGCGCCCGGGCAGCGCGGCTTCGCACGGCGCGCGCCGTAAAAGGCCTGTCGTCTTGCCGCACGTTATCACGATCGCGTCATGACGCCCATGCGGGGCGCGACCGACGGGCCGCGCCGTGCGAAACCGGCGGCTGCCTCATCGATAGGGAAAGGCCGACACGGAGCGGCCCAGGGCGGCTAGCCAGGCGCCGCCCGCTTTTGCGCTCAGCGCGGGCGGAAACCGAATAAGTTGCCGTCCTTCGTCTGAACGACCAGCGTATCGCCCGCTACCACGGGCGGCGCGCTGATACGACTGCCGTCGGTCGGTACGCGCGCCACGAACGAGCCGTCGTCGCGCGAGAGGAAATGCACAAAGCCCTTGTAATCGCCAAAGACGGCCGACGGCCCGAGCAACAGCGGTGCGCTCAGATCGCGATTCTTGAGCTTGTCGTTACGCCAGAGCACGTGGCCGTCGCTGGCGCCGAATGCCTCCGCGACGGACCAATCGTCGCTCGAGATCACCGTGGTGCCGTCTTGCGCCACCCCGGTCGTGCTCGAGAACGGCTGTTCCCAAATCGGCCGTCCCGAATTCGCATCGAAGCAGCCGATGCGCCCCTGGAACGTCGCGGCGCAAGCTTCGGCGCCCACGAGAACCGGCGCGCCCGTCACGTCGTTGATCCGCTCGACTTCGGTGACGCCCTTCGGGAACGACACGGGCGCCTGCCAGTAATCGTCGCCCGTCTTCAAGTCGATCGCGGCCAGCCCGCCGCCCGGGAATCCGGCCAGCACCGCCGCGTCGCCCGCGAAGGTCATTCCGGCCGACACGCGCAGATTGAGCGGCACCGCCCGGTTGTGATAGACCCACTTGAGCTCGCCGGTCTGCGCATTGAACGCATTGATCTGTCCGTCGATCGTGCGCACGAGCACGAGCCCGTTGCCGACGAGCGGCGGCGAGATGACCTCGCCCGGTACATCGGATTTCCAGAGTTGCTTGCCGTTCGCATCGAGCACATAGACGCCGCCGCGCACCGCGCCGACCGCCGTCAACGTGCCGTCGCTGCCGACGCCGGCCGTCAGATCGGTGTGAAGCTTGGTGTGCCAGATTTCCTTGCCCGTCTTGGCGTCGATCTTCGCCACGGCGCCGCCCGCGCCAGCCGCATAGACCGCGTCGCCGACCGCAATCGGAGAAAACAGGTAGCGCCCCGCCTTGCCGACGCTCGCGCGCCAGACGCGCTCGACCGTGAGGGCGGGCTTGAACTCCGTGAGCGGTGTCGGCACGCGACGCTCGTCCTTGGAAGACGAGCAGGCTGTCATCGCGAGGACGGTCATCGCACAAGCAACGGGCACGGCGAAACGTTTCAGCAAATTCATTGGAGGGCGAAGCATCGTCTAGGGTTGATCAATCGAGGCGAGCGGCGCTGCCTATGCGGCAACCGCCCGACGGCGAACCGGCGCCATCGCTGAGCCGGCTCAGCTGCCCAGCGCGTCGAGCTTGAATTGAATCAGCTGACGCGCGGACGTGTCGCTCTTCGCCAGTGAATCGAGTGCGACCTGATAGGCGGCACGCGCGTCGTCGCGTTTGCCGCCAGCGGCCAGCAGATCGCCGCGACGGTCGGCTACGACGCCCTTGAACCCCTCGGGTGGCGTGCCGGCCAGTAATGCAAGCCCCGCATCGTACGACTTCTCGTCGAGCAGGACGCCCGCGAGCCGCAGCTTCGCGATTTCCTTGTATTCGTCGTCCTTCGCGTGGTCGATCGCCCATTGCAGCTGGGTTTTTGCCGCCGCGATATCGCCGGCCTCGTACAACGCCTTGGCCGCGGCGAGCGCGGTCATTTGGGCATACGCCGTGCCGTCGTACCGCGATTCCATGTCGGCGGCATCCCGCACCACGTTCGCCTTGTTCTTCGAGGAAACCGCCTGCTGAACTTGCTCGTACAACACGGCCGCTTGAGCCGCCTCGCGGCGTTGCCAGAAATTCCAACCGTTCCAGGCGGCAGCGGCGAGAAGCGCAACGAGGACGATCCAGGTCGCCGCGTTACCCCACTGCGCCCACCAGGCCTTGAAGCTCTCTATCGATTCTTGTTCGTCGTGATAACTCATCGCCAAGCGATTCCTTCTTTCCTGCGTCTTGTGAGTGTCGGGTCGCCGTCATGCGCCGCACGGGGCGTGCATCAATCCTCGCCGTCTTCGGCGGTTGCAACCATCGCATTGATTAGAAATTCGGTCAAGTTTTCGACCTGAACGCTGCGTTGTTCGCTTTTCTCGCCCGCAGCGCCCGTTTCGCGCAACGGCTTGACCGCCACCGTCCCGCTTGCGACCTCGTCTTCGCCGAGGATGACGGCGAACGCGGCTCCGCTCGCATCGGCGCGTTTCATCTGCGATTTGAAGCTCGCCGACGCGCCGTCGGCGCTGCAGTGCAAGACGACGTCGAGGCCCGTATCGCGCAACCGCTCGGCGATCACGAACGCCTGCTCGCGCGCGGCGTCGCCCTGGTGGACGACATAGACATCGCAACCTTCTTCCTGCGGCACGAGCCCGTCTTCCTTCAGCAGCTCGAGAATGCGCTCCACGCCCATCGCCCATCCGCACGCTGCCGTCGGCTTGCCGCCCAGTTGCTCGATGAGCGGATCGTAGCGGCCACCGGCGGCCACGGTGCCTTGCGCGCCGAGCTTGTCGGTGACCCACTCGAATACGGTCAGGTTGTAATAGTCGAGCCCGCGTACAAGCCGCGGATTGATCGAGAACGGTAGGTTGTTGGCCTTCAAGAGCCGCTGCAGTCCTTCGAAGTGCGCACGCGAGCCCTCGCCGAGGAAGTCGATGAGCTTCGGCGCATTTTGCGCGATTTCCTGCAGCGCGGGGTTCTTCGTATCGAGCACGCGCAGCGGGTTCGTGTAGAGGCGGCGTTTCGCGTCCTCATCGAGCGCATCGACATGCTGTTCGAGATACCGGATCAGTTCGACGCGATGCGCGGCACGCTCTTCGGCCAGGCCGAGCGAATTGATTTCCAGCCGGATGCCGGTCAAGCCGAGGTCATCCCACAAGCGCTGGCACATGAGGATGATCTCGGCATCGGTGTCGGGGCCCACGAAGCCCAGCGCTTCCACGCCGACCTGGTGAAACTGCCGGTAACGCCCGCGCTGAGGCCGCTCGTGACGAAACATCGGACCGACGTACCAAAGCCGCTTCGGACCGTCGTAAAGCAGATTGTGCTCGATGCAGGCGCGCACGACGGCCGCGGTGTTTTCCGGGCGCAGCGTCAGATTTTCGCCGTTCAGCGCGTCGACGAAGCTGTACATCTCCTTCTCGACGATATCGGTCACCTCGCCGATACCGCGTGTGAACAGCTGCGTGTGCTCGACGATGGGGGTACGGATGTTCTGATAGCCGTACGCACGCAGCATCGACTTCACGGTGGACTCGAAAAACTCCCAGAGAGCGGCATCCTGCGGGAGGATGTCGTTCATGCCTTTCACGCCGGTCAGTTTCTCGAGCTTCTTTTTCGGTTCAGTCATTCTGGATTGTGTTGGCGATTGACGCTCAGTTCGCGACGGCAGCGCGGCCATACCGGCGCTCGACGTAGTCGCTCACGATTTGCTGGAATTCCTCGGCGATGCGCTCTCCGCGCAGCGTCTTGACCTTTTCCCCGTCGATGAAGACAGGCGCGGCGGGGTTTTCGCCCGAGCCCGGCAGGCTGATGCCGATATTCGCCTGCTTCGATTCGCCCGGACCGTTGACGATGCATCCCATCACGGCGACATGCATCTTCTCGACGCCGGGGTACTGCTCGCGCCAAACGGGCATCTGCGCGCGCAGATAGGACTGGATCTGCGCGGCCAGTTCCTGGAACAGCGTGCTCGTTGTACGTCCGCACCCCGGGCACGCGATGACCATCGGCGTGAACGAACGCAGTCCCATGGTCTGCAGAATCTCCTGGCCCACGATGACTTCGCCGGTACGCGACGCACCGGGCTCGGGCGTGAGCGAGATGCGGATCGTATCGCCGATGCCTTGCTGCAGCAGCACGCCCAGCGCGGCTGTCGAAGCGACGATGCCTTTCGAACCCATCCCGGCCTCCGTCAGCCCGAGATGCAGCGCGAAACGACAGCGGCGCGCAAGCTCGCGATAGACGGCGATCAGATCCTGCACGCCGCTCACTTTGCACGACAGAATGATTTTCTCGCGCGCGAGGCCGAGTTCCACGGCGCGCTCCGCGGAGCCGATGGCCGATTGGATCAGCGCCTCGTACATGACGCTTTGCGCATCCCAGGGTGAGCTGCGCGCCGCGTTTTCATCCATCATCCGCGCGAGCAGATCCTGGTCGAGGCTGCCCCAATTGACGCCGATGCGCACGGGCTTGTCGTAACGGATCGCGGCCTCGATCATCTGCGCGAACTGCGTGTCGCGCTTGGCGCCCTGCCCGACGTTGCCGGGGTTGATCCGATATTTCGACAGCGCCTCGGCGCAACCCGGATAGTCACGCAGCAACAAATGGCCGTTGTAATGGAAATCGCCGACGAGCGGCACGAACACACCCATGCGATCGAGCTGCTCGCGAATGGCCGGTACCTCCCGTGCGGCTTCCGGCGTATTCACGGTGATACGGACGAGCTCGGAGCCGGCCTGCGCCAGCTCTTTCACCTGGATTGCCGTGCCGATCGCGTCGGCCGTATCCGTGTTCGTCATCGATTGAATGCGCACGGGAGCATCCCCGCCGATCGTCACCAGCTGACCGCCCCACCGGACGTCCACGGCATGCGAGACGCGGCGCGGAGCGGGGCCGCCGAAAATCGGCTCGGACGAACAAATCTGGCTGCTGCTGTCGGATTGCATCGAAAGACCTATTGTTGCTGATTACGCTACGTGCCCCGCCGCGCTCGTGAGCGGCGGTTCACCCATGTAAGAGGCGCCACGGCGGCGGCGCCGGCGCCCACGCTCATACTCATGGCAGCGTGAAGCGCGCGACATTGCCTTTGATCGGACCGTACTTCGCGGCCTCGACAGGCTTGCCATCAACCGTGACGGACTGAAGGCCCGCCCGATTGCCCGCGATCACCTTCAAAGGCGCTTGGCCCGTCACTTGTTTGGTATCGCCGGCGTGCACGATACCCGAGAACACTTCCTTGCCTGCCTTGTCGCGTACGCTGAACCAGCTGTCCTGCGTCACGGCGAACGAAAGCGTCGTGGCACCCGCCGGAACGGCCGACGCCTCGGCCGGCGTTGCCGCGCTCGCCGCGGCGAGCGCTGGCGCTTGCGCGGCCGGTGCCGGTGTTACCGCGGCAGCCGAAGCCGGCGCCTCCCCCGGCGGCAAGGGCTGCTGCTGCGCCGAAGCCGGAGTGGCGGCGGAAAGCGATGCAAGCGGGGTGGGCGTGAGCGCCTGTCCTTCGCTTGCCGCGCCGGCAACCGCGGCCGGCGCGCTGGCCGGCGCGAATCCCGTATCCGCGGCGGCCGCGGTACCCGAAGCGATCGTCTGTCCTTGCGCGGTCGTCGTCGACGGACCGCTCGAATTCGCCGCCGCACCGTTCGCGCTCGCTTTCAGGCGCGCGAGCCAGGCCGGCGGTTGACCGCCGCTATGCCACATGACGAGCGCAACGAGCCCGACGGCGACCGCGGCAACACCCCACCACCACGAGCGGTGCCTCGGCGTGCCGCCCAACGAAACCGAGACGCGACCGCGCGGCAAATCGGTGCCCGTCGATGCCGGCATCGAAAGATCGGGCTCCGGCTCGCCTTTCTCGCGGCGCAACGCCTGCACGAACGGCGCCGCGTCTACGCCCAGCATCTTGGCGTAGCTGCGCACGACCCCGAGCGCGAACGTCGTGCCCGGAAAATGGCTGACGTCGCCCGACTCGAGCGCCCGCATCTTGGCCGGCGGTACCTTCAACCGTGCCGACACATCGTCGATCGACCATCCCTTCGCCTCGCGCAGTTGCGCGAGGCATGCCCCCGCCGCTGCAAGCGAGCCGAACGAGGCCGCGATTGCCGCCTGCCCCGATTGTGACGCGGCACGATGCCCGGTCGAAACCGGCCCCGATTGTCCCTCGCCCGTCTGAGTGCCCTCTGTATGCGGATGCTGCGGCTCACTCATCCCTGATCCTCGCGTCGATTCTTTTTCACCTGTGCGCCCCGGTTCGACTTTTCGTCCGCCGGATTCGCAGACCGTTTATAACAAAATGCGCTGCACCACGTATCGCTTCCGTGCTTCTTGCTGCTTTCTGCCGCTTCCTGCCGCTTCTTGACACTTCGTGTCCCGTCGTGCCGACAGGGGTGTTGCCGCTTCGTATTGCCGCCCCGTATCGCCGCCCCCCCCCCTCCGCTCGCATGCGCCCGATACGGGCATTCACTGAGCGCGCCGCAGCTCGATGACCCGGCTTGACCGCCCCATCCGCTCGGCTACGCGCGTGCGATCCTTGACGGCCCCCGCGAGCTGACCGCAGGCGGCATCGATGTCGTCTCCGCGCGTCTTGCGCACGGTCGTCACGACCCCCGCATCGATGAGAATCTGAGCGAACCGTTTGATGCGCTCGGCTTTCGAGCGCAGGAGCCCCGACTCCGGAAACGGATTGAACGGAATGAGGTTGAACTTGCACGGCACGTCGGCGGTCAGCGCGAGGAGCTCCCTTGCGTGGGTCTCGCTGTCGTTGACGCCGTCGAGCATGCAGTACTCGAATGTGATGAAATCGCGCGGCGCCACGGTCAGATAGCGCCGGCACGCGGCCATCAACTCGGCGAGCGGGTATTTCTTGTTCAGCGGCACCAGTTCGTCGCGCAATGCGTCGTTCGGTGCGTGCAACGATACAGCGAGCGCCACCGGCACATCGGCGCCGAGCCGGTCCATCATCGGCACGACTCCCGAAGTGGAGACCGTGACGCGCCGGCGCGACAACCCGTAGGCGTTATCGTCGAGCATCAGCCGCAACGCCGGCACGAGCGCATCGTAATTGAGCAGCGGCTCGCCCATGCCCATCATCACCACATTGGTGATGACGCGCTCGCCCTTGCCCGTTTCGGCGCCGCCCGAGGCCGCGCGCAACGCGAACTCGGCCATGCGCAACTGCCCGATGATCTCGCCTGTCGTCAGATTACGCGAAAAACCCTGCTTCCCAGTGGAACAAAAACGGCAGTTGACGGCGCATCCCGCCTGTGACGACACGCACAGCGTGCCGCGCGTTTCCTCCGGAATGAAAACGGTCTCTACCGCGTTCCCGTTGCCGACGTCGACGAGCCATTTGCGCGTGCCGTCGGCCGAGACGTGATCGCTGACGACGGCCGGCATCGTAATCGTCGCACGGCCCTTGAGCTTTTCGCGCAGCGACTTCGCGAGGTCGGTCATGCCGTCGAAGTCGGCGGCGTTGTATTGATGGATCCAACGCTGCAACTGCTTGGCGCGAAACGCCTTCTCGCCCAGGCTGCCGCAATAGGCGACGAGACCCTCGGCGTCGAGATCGAGAAGGTTGACGGATGAACTGCTCGTCATATCGAATCCTGCTGTTTCACTGCGTCAGCACCGGTCGTGCCAGCGCCCGCATCGCGTGCGAAGCCGACCGGTGCCGTTCGCGCCCTATCGGGCATTGCGCCCGAGCGCGCTCGTCAGCGCGAATAAACGTTGATCTCGGGGAAGAAGAAACCGATTTCCACGCGAGCGGTTTCCGCCGCATCCGAGCCGTGCACCGCATTGGCGTCGATGCTGTCGGCGAAGTCCGCGCGAATCGTTCCCTTGTCGGCCTTCTTCGGATCCGTTGCGCCCATCAGATCGCGGTTCTTGAGAATCGCGTCTTCGCCTTCGAGCACTTGCACCATGACGGGGCCCGAAATCATGAATTCCACGAGATCCTTGAAAAAGGGACGCGCGGCGTGCACGGCGTAGAATTTCTCAGCATCGGCGCGCGAAAGCTGCGCCATCCGGGCCGCCACGATCTTGAGGCCCGCATTCTCAAAGCGGCTGTAGATCTGCCCGATCACGTTTTTTGCCACTGCGTCAGGCTTGATAATCGACAGGGTACGCTCGATCGCCATAAAAACTCCAAAAAATTAAGGGGTTACGATTTCTAACGAATCTGCAATTGTAGCATGTTCCGGTGTATGATTGCGATTGAACCCTTACGAGGGTGAAAGGTTCGAATGAATAGGATGCCGGGCGCATGCGCGGCCGTTGAAACTCGCGGCGCCCGTACCTATCTTAGTGTCGGGATGGCCTGGAAAAACGCCCTGTCGCGTGTTCGAGCCTGCCCAACGTCACTGCGTCTTACGCAAGGAGAAAGCATGAACGACTATCCGTACAACTTCGGCCGCGGCGGCGCCATCGCCACGGCGGAAACCCGCAACCGCGTGCTACGGAACACTTATTGGCTGCTCGCGCTGTCGATGGTGCCGACGGTGCTCGGGGCTTGGGTCGGCGTCGTGTCGGGCTTCTCGCTCTTTGCCGCGACGAGCCCCGCCATGAGCCTGCTCGCGTTTTTCGCGATCGCATTCGGCTTCATGTTCGCGATCGAGCGGACGAAAAACAGCGGCGTCGGCGTTGTCGTGCTGCTCGGCTTCACGTTCTTCATGGGCCTCATGCTGTCGCGACTGCTGAGCTTCATCCTCGGCTTCTCGAACGGCCCTTCGCTGATCATGCTGGCCTTCGGCGGTACCGGCGTCATCTTTACGGCCATGGCAACGATCGCCACGGTCAGCAAGCGCGATTTCTCCGGCCTGGGCAAGTGGCTCTTCATGGGCGTGATCGTCTTGTTGCTCGCAATGGTCGCGAACATGTTCCTGCACCTGCCCGCACTGATGCTGACCGTCTCGGTGCTCGCCATCGCGATCTTTTCGGCCTACATGCTGTTCGATGTGCAGCGCGTCGTGAACGGCGGCGAGACGAATTACATCACGGCCACGCTGGCGATCTACCTGGATCTTTACAACGTGTTCGTCAACCTGCTCTCGCTGCTCGGAATTTTCGGCGGTAACCGCAACTGATCGAGCGCTGCCAGCCACAAAAAAACCGGCCCTCGGCCGGTTTTTTTTCGCCTGGTCTATTCGGGCTCAGTCCCGCTCGAAAAGCGCGATCGATTCGACGTGCGAAGTGTGCGGAAACATGTTGACGACGCCGGCGCCCTTGAGCCGATATCCGGCTTCATGCACGAGGAGCCCCGCATCGCGCGCGAGCGTCGCCGGGTTGCAGGACACGTAGACGATCCGGCTCGGCAGCGGTCCTTGTCCGCTTTGCGCAATCTCGGCGAGCCCCTTCGCAACAGCCAGCGCGCCCTCGCGCGGCGGGTCGACGAGGAATTTGTCGAATGGCCCGAGCACGCGCAGATCATCGGCAGTGATCTCGAAGAGGTTACGGCAGGCGAATGACGTATGGGCATCGACGCCGTTCGAGCGCGCGTTCTCGAGCGCTCGGGCCGTCAGCGTCTCGCTGCCCTCGATGCCCACGACTTCGCGTGCGCGACGTGCCAGCGGCAGCGTGAAATTGCCGAGTCCGCAAAAGAGATCGAGCACGCGATCGCTCGGTGACGGCGCGAGCAAACGTACCGCACGACCGACGAGCACGCGATTGATCGCATGATTGACCTGAGTGAAGTCCGTCGGCTTGAACGGCATGCGGATGCCGAACTCGGGGAGCGTGTAATCGAGCGCGACGTCGAGCGGGTAAAACGGCACGGCGGTGTCCGGACCTTTCGGCTGCACCCAGAACTGGACACCATGCTGATCCGCGAACTGCCGCACCTGCGCTTCGTCCTCGGCATTCATCGGTTCGAGCACGCGTAGCACGAGTGCGGTCACGCTCGAGCCCACGGCCACTTCGATCTGCGGCAGCCGCTCGCGAATCGACAGGCTTTCGACGAGCCGACGCAGCGGCACGAGCAGCGCCGAGACGTGCGGGGGCAGCACTTCGCAGCTCGTCATATCGGCGACATAGCTGCTTTTTCTTTCATGGAAACCGACGAGCACCCCGCCCTTTTTCACCACATGGCGCACCGTGAGCCGCGCCCGGTAGCGGTAGCCCCACGTCGGCCCGTGGATCGGCCGGAACACCGTTTCCGGGCGAAGCTTCGCCAGATGCCATAGATTGTCCTCGAGTACGCGTTGCTTCACGGCCACCTGCGCGCGGGCATCGAGGTGCTGCATCGAGCAGCCACCGCAGGTGCCGAAAAACGCGCAGCGCGGCGAGGTACGCATCACGCTTTCGCGCAGAACGTCGACGACCTGGGCCTGCTCGTAGCTCGGCTTTCTCCGATAGCTCGAGTAGGTGACACGCTCGCCAGGCAAGGCCCCTTCGACAAAAATAACTTTCCCGGGCTCGCCGTTCTCATCGACGAGGCGTCCGACGCCTCGCGCATCCATGTCGAGCGAGTCGATCTCGATCATTGGGGCGGGAGCAGAAACAGTATCCGGTCTGGCAGACTTGATGCGCGGCACGATGGGGCGGGAAGATTCAGACACCGGCTTTTTCCTGGCGGAAATCGAATGAAAGGCGAGATTGTAGACGAACGACGGGGGCGAACGGCACACCGAAGGAGTCCATGATGCGGTTACTCAGCTGGAACATTCAATGGGGACGCGACGCACACGGCGTGGTCGATCTTGCGCGCACCGTCGATGAAGCCCGCAAGCTCGCGGATTTCGACATCCTTGCCCTCCAGGAGGTCACGCGCGGCTTTCGCGCCTTACCGGGCGGCCCGTCGGACGATCAATTCGCCGAACTCGCGGCCGCACTGCCCGGTTTTACCGTGCTCGATGCGATCGGCGCAGACCTGCCGCCCACCGCCGAGGGCCTTCCCCGTCGTCAATTCGGAAACGCGCTGGCCACCCGCTTGCCCGTCGAAAAGGTCATTCGCCACAGCTTGCCGTGGCCGGCCGACGCGAGCGCACCGTCGATGCAGCGCGTCGCGCTCGAGGCCGTGTTGCAGGCACCGCGCGGCCCGTTGCGCGTTATCGTCACGCATCTTGAATTCTATTCGCTCAGTCAACGCCTCGCCCAAGTCGACGAACTGCGACGCCTGCAGCGCGAAGCGGCCGACCATGCACGCCATCCGGCACCGGCCGAAAATGCCACCGGTCCGTTCGCTCCCTCAGGCCGGCCAGTCAGCGCGATCGTCTGCGGCGACTTCAACAGCGAATTCGGATCGCCCGCGTATCGGCGCTTCATCGAACCGATCGATGACGGACCGGGCTTCGTCGATGCATGGACGTTTCTTCATCCCGGCCGTACGCCGCCGCCCACGGCGGGTGTCTATGACAAAGCGCAGTGGTCTTCGGGCGCGATTCCCTGCGACTTCGTATTCGTGACCGCCGATCTGTGCGATCGCCTCGTGCGATGCGAGATCGATGGCGCTACGCAGGCTTCGGATCATCAGCCGATCGTTCTCGAGCTGCGCTAGGCGCCGCGCCATGAACGGCCAAACCGCGGACTAGGTGCTTTCGAATGCCGCCAGGTACTCGGGCCACTGCGCGCCCGGTTCCTGCGCGAGCGCATTCTTGACGAATGCGATCTCGTCGGCGTACTCGTCAGCCGAAAATGCGCCGCGCATCAATTGAAAGCGGCAATAAAGCAAGTAGGTGTTGACCACATCCGTCTCGCAATATTGGCGGATCTCCTCGATACGCCCGTCACGGAAGGCCGTCCAGACCTGAGCACCGTCCATCCCGAGCTTGCCCGGGAATCCGCACAGCTTGGCGAGCGCGTCGAGCGGTGCATTCGCGCGGGCCTGATACATTGCGAGCACGTCCATCAAATCGGTGTGACGCGCGTGGTAGCGGCTGATGTAGTTATTCCATTTGAACTCGCGATCGTCTTCGCCCAGATCCCAATAGCGCGGAGCCGAGACGCCGTGCACGAGTGCGCGATAGTGCAGGACCGGCAGATCGAAGCCTCCGCCGTTCCATGAAACGAGTTGCGGCGTGTACTTTTCGATGACGCGATAGAAGGACTGAACCAACGCGGCTTCGCCGTCCTCGGGCGTACCGAGCGAGCGCACCCGAAAACCGCCGCGGTCGCGAAACACGCAGGAGATCGCTGCGACACGCTGGAGGTAGTGCGGTAGGAAATCGGTGCCGGTTTTTTCGCGGCGGGCTGCGAAGGCGTGCTCCGCCACCTCGACGTCGCTCATCGACTCGGGAAGGCCATCGAGCCGGCGAATGCCGGCGACATCGGGAATGGTCTCGATGTCGAAAACGAGAATCGGTGTCATCCAGGTCTGAGTCTTGTCTAGAGCACGGCGTCCTTGCGCACGCCGTTGGAAGCGAAAAAGCGTTTGAGCCTGACGAGCGCCTCTTGCTGGATCTGTCGGACGCGTTCCCGCGTGAGTCCCATTTCGTCGGCCAGTTCTTCGAGCGTGGCGGGTTCGATGTGGTTGAGTCCGAAACGGCGCTCGATGACGTGCCGGTGCTTGTCGGACAGACGAGAAAGCCAGGCGCGGGTCAGCGTTTCGAGTTCCCGGTGCTGAACCTCCGCGTCGGGAGACTGGCTCTGCTCGTCCGAGAGCAGATCGAGCAAGCTGCTCGCGGGGTCGAGGTCGAGCGGAGCATCGAGGGAAGCCGTATGCTCGTTCAACGCCAGAATGTCGGTGACTTCGTCGGTCGTCTTTCCGGTCAGATAGGCGATATCGTCGATGCTCGCGTCGCGCCGCTCGCTCGCGTCGCCCGAATTCATCGAATTTTTTTCCAGATGGCGCTTCGCGCGCAGCACCTGATTCAATTCGCGGATCACGTGCACCGGTAAGCGCACCGTGCGCGCTTGATTCATGATCGCGCGTTCGATGCTTTGCCTGATCCACCACGTCGCGTAGGTGGAGAAACGGAACCCGCGCGTGGGATCGAATTTCTCGATCGCATGCATCAAGCCCAGATTGCCTTCTTCGATCAGATCGAGCAGCGGCACGCCGCGATTCAGATAGCCCTTGGCAATGCTGACGACGAGCCGCAAATTGCGCTCGATCATGACCTGCCGCGCTTCGAACTCCCCCGCCTTCGCGAGCCTGGAGTAGCGCTGCTCCTCCTCCACCGTGAGAAGCGGCTTGACGCTGATGCGATTCAGGTAATGCTGAATGGTATCGGCCGTCAGCTCGGCCTGCAGCAACGCACGGAAATCATCGGGGTCGGGGGCGGCCGCCCCCTCCCGCGCCTCGGGTTCGGCATCGTCCGCCTCGCCCTCGCCCGCCGCTCCCTGCGCCTCGAATTCCGCTTCGGCTTCGGGGGTGTCGTCATCCGGCTCGCTCGTCGAAGCGCCCGTCTCCGGTGCTACTTCCTCCGCGATACGGGTAAGCGTTTCCGTCTCGGCTTGTTGCTTGCGGCGCTTCGATTTCGGCATGGTCGTATCGCTTATTGCGGCGGCAAGTATTTCATCGGGTCAACAGGTTTGCCTTGCTGGCGGACTTCGAAGTGAAGCATGACTCGGGGTGCATCGGTCGAGCCCATCTCGGCGATCTTCTGGCCTCTGGTCACCGAGTCCCCCTCTTTTACCATCAAAGCGCGGTTGTGTGCATATGCGGTCAAATACGTTGCGTCGTGCTTGATGATAATGAGATTGCCGTATCCGCGCAGCCCATTTCCTGCATAAACCACGCGACCGTCGGCAGCGGCCCTGACCGGATCGCCCGCGGCACCGCTGATATTGATGCCCTTGTTGGTCGAATCGTTGAACGACGCGATGACGGGCCCCTTCACGGGCCATGCGAAACTGATTGCACCGCCGGCGGGTGCGGGAACGCTCGAAGAACTCGGCGCGGCCGGCTGCGGCGGGATCGTCGTGGCCGCCGAGGCGCCTCCGACCATCGGCGGCATCGCGCCGCCGGCACTTGCGCCATTGCCTCCGCTCGGCGTGTTCGGGTTGGCCGGCGACGGCGGATTGCTCGAAAGCGGTGCGGCCTGAACCGCCCCGCCCGTGATCGGTGCCGTCGCGACGCCCGGCGTGACGGCCGCGGCATTGGCGCCCGGCGGCACGACACGCAGCAGTTGATCGACTTCGATCTGGCTCGGATTCGCGAGATTGTTCCAGGCCGCTATATCGCGGTAGTTTTGGCCGTTTTCGAGCGCGATACGATAAAGCGTATCGCCCGGCTTCACGCGGTAGTAGCCGGGCGGCGGCGGCCCGAGCGGCACGGCCGGTTGCGCTGCCTGCGCCGATGATTGAGTAGCGAGCGTGCCGGAACGGTCGACGACCGGTGCCTGATCCATCCTTGTCGCGCAGGCTGCAAGCGACGCAAGGGCCACCGCACACATCACGCGTTGGGCGGCAACCAGCCCGCCGTTTCTGTTGATTGTTCGCATCGCGCTCAACGTAAACATCGGTGTCAAATCACTCCGGATTTTAAGGGGACAAAGAAAACGCTATCAAGCTGCGACTCCCGCCATTGGCTCGGCCCGAGCCGCTCGACGAGCGTGAGCACCTGCGAGTGCCCGCCCAGCGCGGCGACAGGCGCGACGAGGCGTCCGCCGACCGCAAGTTGCTCGGCGAGCGCCTGCGGCACGTCGAAGCCCGCCGCGGCGATCACGATCGCATCGAAAGGCGCGGCCGCCGGCAAGCCGAGTCGGCCGTCGCCATAATGCAGGCGGATATTCGGTACCCGCAGCGGCCGTAGATTCTGCTTGGCGCGCTCATAAAGCGGCTTGACCCGTTCGATCGAATAGACGTCGCGCGCGATCTGGCTCAGCACCGTTGCCTGGTAACCGCACCCCGTTCCAATCTCGAGCACCCGGTCGAGCGTTCGCCCGGCCGCGGCGAGCTCGAGCATGCGAGCCACCACCGATGGTTTCGAAATCGTCTGCTGATGACCGATCGGCAGCGCCGCATCTTCGTAAGCCTGAGGCGCCAGCCCCGGATCCACGAACAGGTGGCGCGGAACCGCCGCCATCGCATTGAGCACGCGCGCATCGCGGATTCCGTTCGTTCGAAGGCGTTCGACCATGCGCTCGCGCACCCGTTCCGAAGTCAGCGCGTGCGCGCCCGAAAACGGCACATTGGGCGCGCCCATTTTGTCGACACCTTGCGACGGCTGCGTGTCAGTGCGCCGGGCACCCGGCTCGGTCGAACGCAGCGGCGCCTTGCCGTCGGCGCGCGCGCGCGGCTTGCGCTCGAGATCGGCGAGCCCGAGCGGAAAACGCCTGGCGCGCTCGCTCGTCATGAGGCGCCGCGCCCCGCAAGCGACCATTCGCGCGTGGCGGCGAGCATCTGAGTATGCGTGAGATCGAGTTGCAGCGGCGTAATGGAGACGCGCCCATTGGCAAGCGCGTAAAAGTCCGTGCCCTCGCTCGCATCGAGCGCCTCGCCGGACGGACCGATCCAATAAATCGGCTCGCCTCGGGGATTCGTTTGCCGAATCACCGGCTGCGACGGGTGACGCTTGCCGAGCCGGGTCACCTCCCATCCGCGCATCTCGTCGTAGGGCAGATTGGGAATGTTCACGTTCAGCAGCGGATGGCCGGGAAGCGGATTCGACAGGAAGTGCTCGACGATATCGAACGCGACACGCGCGGCATCGTCGAGGTGAGCCCAGCCTTTGTCGACGAGCGAGAACGCAATCGCCGGCACCCCGAACATCACGCCCTCCGTCGCGGCCGCCACCGTACCCGAATAGAGCGTGTCTTCGCCCACGTTCTGGCCATTGTTGATGCCCGAGACCACCAGGTCGGGCTTGTCGTCGAGCATGCCGGTGAGCGCGATATGCACCGAATCGGTCGGCGTTCCGTTCACGTAGTAAAAACCGTTAGCCGAGCGCAGTACGGACAGCGGACGCGCCAGCGTAAGAGAATTTGATGCGCCGCTGCAATTTTGCTCGGGTGCCATCACGGTGATGTCGCCGAGCGGCTTCAGGGCGCCATAAAGCGCGGCGAGACCCGGCGCCAGATAGCCGTCGTCGTTGCTCAGTAAGATTCGCATGCGGCGATTGTAACCGAGGAGTCCGCGCCGCTGATCGCCTGGGCCGGCGTATTCGCGCCCAATTCCCACGTCACGCCGTTAGACGATCTTACGCTCACGCAGGCTCGCAATCGCTTCGTCGTCATAGCCGAGCCCGTGCAGCACTTCATCCGTGTGTTCCCCGAGCTCGGGGCCGAGCCAGCGCGTGCCGCCCGGTGTAACCGAGAGTTTGGGCGTCACGTTCGGCAAAGCGATGTCGAGCGCCCCTTGCCACTTGAAACGCTGAATCATCTCTCGCGCCGCGTATTGCGGATCGTCGAACATGTCGGCCACGCTGTATATCCGGCCGACGGGCACGTCGGCCGCATTGAGCACCTCGAGCGCTTCGTCGATCGTGCGCCCGGCCAGCCACGCGCCGATCGCCTCGTCGATTTCCTGTGTGCGCGGAACCCGGCCGTCGTTTTGCGCAAGCGCGGGATCGTTCGCCAAGTCGCTGCGCCCGATGGCCGTCATGAGGCGCTTGAAGATCGGATCGCTGTTGCCGCCGATCACGATCTGGCCGTCCCTGCATGCATAGGTGTTCGAGGGCACGATGCCCGGCAGCGCAGCCCCGGTGCGCTCGCGCACGGCGCCATATACGCCATACTCCGGCACGACGCTTTCCATCATGTTGAAAACCGCTTCGTAAAGCGCGACGTCGACGACCTGCCCTTTACCGCCCGATGCCTGCCGATGATGCAGCGCCATCATTGCACCGATGACCGCATGCAGCGCCGCGATGGAATCGCCGATCGAAATACCGATCCGTGGCGGGGGAAGATCGGGAAAACCCGTGATGTGCCGCAAGCCTCCCATCGCTTCGGCGATCGAGCCAAAGCCCGGCCGGTCACGGTATGGACCGGTTTGCCCATAGCCGGAAAGGCGGACCATGACGAGGCCCGGGTTCTCGGCGCTCAGCACGTCGTAGCCGAGCCCGAGCTTCTCGAGCAGGCCGGGCCGAAAATTCTCGACGACGACATCGGCATCGCGCGCAAGCTCGCAGACGATTTTTTTGCCTTCCGGTGCCTTCAGGTTGACCGTCACCGATTTCTTGTTGCGCGCCTGCACTGCCCACCATAGCGAGGTACCGCCCGCTTCGGGGTAGAGCATGCGCCACTTGCGCAGCGGATCGCCCCCGTTCGGGTCTTCCACTTTGATGACCTCGGCGCCGAATTCGCCGAGAAACCGGGCGGCAAACGGGCCAGCGATCAGGGTGCCGAGTTCGAGCACCTTGATGCCCGCAAGCGGGCCAGGAGTTGCGGTCATAGCGTTCCTTTCAGAAAGGCGGCGAGCGCCGCCCGGTCAAAGCGAGCGCCGGTCGAGCATGGCACGGGCGATCGTTCCGGCATCGACATATTCGAGTTCGCCGCCGACCGGCACGCCGCGCGCGAGCCGCGTGACCGCAAGCTGGCGCGCCTTGAGCATTTGCGCAAGGTAGTGTGCCGTGGCTTCTCCCTCGTTCGTGAAGTTCGTGGCCAGCACGACCTCCTTGACGACCCCATCCGAGGCGCGTTTCACGAGACGGTCGAAATGGATCTCTTTCGGACCGATTCCGTCGAGCGGACTCAAGCGCCCCATGAGGACGAAGTAAAGACCGCGATACGTCATCGTCTGCTCGAGCATGATCTGATCGGCGGGCGTTTCGACGACGCACAGCAGCGTCGGGTCGCGCGCTTCGTCGCTGCATACGTCGCAGATGCGAGCCTCGGTGAATGTATTGCACTTTTCGCAGTGTTGCAGATGCTCCACCGCGAACAGCAGCGAGCGTCCGAGCCGCTCGGCGCCCTGCCGATCGTGCTGCATCAGGTGGTACGCCATGCGCTGCGCCGACTTCGGACCGATGCCGGGCAACGCGCGCAGCGCCTCCACGAGCGCGACGAGCGCGGAAGGCTGTTTCATGGCGATAGCGCGAGTCGTGCGCTCGGCATGTGCATGAACGGCTCCGGCCTCAGAACGGCAGCTTGAAACCCGGCGGCAACGGCAAGCCGGATGTCATACCACTCATTTTCTCCTGCGCCGTGGCCTCCGCCTTGCGGACCGCATCGTTGAATGCGGCGGCAACGAGGTCTTCGAGCATGTCCTTGTCGTCGGCGAGCAGGCTCGGGTCGATCGCCACGCGACGGACCTCGTTCTTGCAAGTCATCGTGACCTTGACGAGACCGGCGCCGGACTGCCCTTCCACTTCCATCTGGGCGAGTTGCTCCTGCATCTTCTTCATGTTTTCCTGCATCTGCTGGGCTTGCTTCATCAACCCGGCGAGTTGGCCTTTCATCATGGACATGCTCCTTGATCGTGTGGATAGGTGGACGACGTGCGGCTCAGCCGGGCGTCGTCGATGTGCGTGGCTGCCCGGGATGCGCTCAGTGGACCGTCGCCCCCGCGTCGGGCGCGATGGGCCTGATCGAGCCGGGTACGATGCTCGCGCCGAAATCGCGAATCAGCGAGCGCACGAACGGATCGGCGCCAATTTCCCGTTCCGCGTCGCGCTGACGTTGCGCGCGTGCGGCCGCTTCGATTGCCGCAGCGGTACGCCGCGCGGGGCCGACCTCGACGCGCACGTCGACAGGCCTGCCCAACCGCTCGTGCAGGGCGGACTTCAGCTTCGCGACCTGCGCGGTGTCGGCATATTGCGGCACCGGCACGACCAGCTTCAGGGTCTCGCCGTCGAGCATCGTCAATTCGCTATTGAATGCGAGCTGATGCGCCACGCCTTTGAGCGGAAGCTCGGCGGCAAGCGCCGGCCAATCGCCGGCATAACCGAGCGCGTCGAGCATGACGGGCGGCGGCAGCGAGGCGAGATCGATGGCGGGCGCAGCTTCCGACGCCGCTTGGCTCCCATTGCGGGTATCGGCTTGCGCATCGTCGAAACGCTCCGCGGCGAAATACGCGTCTTCGGCGCAAAAGGGCGCGCCATCGTCGAACGGTGCGTCGGCAAGCGGTGCATCATCCCAGGGCGGCGATTCGGTCGCCGGCGCGCTTGCCGCGCTGGCGTCCGCACCGCGGGCACGCGGCACCGGGACGACGACGGGTGTGCGTGGTGCGGCCGGTTTCGCCGCCGGCGTGGGCGTCGAAGACTTTGCCGCGCCGGCCGGGCGATTGCGATCCGCCGATACGCGCAACCCCGCGCCGCGCAGCACTTCGAGCGCGGCGCTCGCGCCCGTGGCGCGAGACTGGGCAGCCGGCTCGGGCGCCGATCGTGGTGGCGCGCCACGCGCCGACGCAGCGCTCTCGCGCGCGACGGGCGGAGAACGGTCTGGCGGCGAAGCCTCCAACGGGGCGGGCGGGCGGGCGGGCGCCGCAAATGCTTCGCGATGCGGTGCCGGCTCGCCGCTAATAGCTTGCGTTTCACGTTCGGGCGGCGCCTCTTTCATCACCGCGCTGTCCTGCGCAGTCGCGTCGGTGCGAGCCAGAATGCCGGCCGTTGCGCGCCGGCTCCCCGCCGATGCGGCGGGCGCAGCCGAACGCTCGCCGGGGCCGGGCGCACCGCCGGCGCCCCGAACCGTCGGCTCGAATGCCAGCATGCGAAGCAGCGTCATCGTGAAGCCGGCATACTCGTCCGGCGCGAGGCCGAGTTCGTTGCGTCCGATCGTTGCGATCTGATAGAAAAGCTGGACTTCTTCCGGCGTGAGGGCATCGGCGAAACGCCGCACGTCGTTCGCTTCGGGCCAATCGTCGAGCACCGAGGCCGGCGCGAACTGCGCCCAGGCGATGCGGTGCATGAGGCTCGCCAGGTCTTGCAGCGCCGTCGAGAACGAGAGACTGCGCAGCGCCATTTCGTCGGCGATTTCGAGCACTTGCGCGCCGTCACCGGCAACGAGCGCATCGACGAGCCGGATCAGATAGCTCTGGTCGAGCGCGCCCAGCATGCCGCGCACCGCCTCCTCGGAAACCTGATTGGCCGAATAGGCGATCGCCTGATCGGTCAGCGACAGCGCATCGCGCATGCTGCCGTCCGCCGCGCGCGCCAAAAGCCGCAATGCCTGCGGCTCGAACGCAACGCCTTCCGCGCCGAGAATGCGCTCGAGGTGCCCGACGATGTGGCCCGCCGGCATCTGCTTCAGATTGAATTGGAGACAGCGCGAGAGCACCGTCACCGGGATTTTCTGAGGATCGGTCGTCGCAAGGATGAACTTGACGTGTGGCGGCGGCTCTTCCAGCGTTTTCAACATCGCGTTGAACGCATGGTTCGTGAGCATGTGCACTTCGTCGATCATGTACACCTTGAAGCGGGCGTCGACCGGCGCATAGACGGCGCGTTCGAGCAACGCCGCCATTTCGTCGACGCCGCGGTTGCTCGCGGCATCCATTTCGACATAGTCGATGAAGCGTCCCTCATCGATTTCGCGGCATGCACGGCACACGCCGCAAGGCGTCGCCGTGATGCCGGTCTCGCAGTTCAGGGCCTTGGCGAAGATGCGCGAAAGCGTGGTCTTGCCGACCCCGCGCGTACCGGTGAACAGGTAGGCGTGGTGCAGACGTGCGCCGTCGAGCGCGTGCGTGAGAGCACGCACGACGTGCTCCTGGCCGACGAGCGAAGCGAAATCCTTCGGCCGCCACTTGCGTGCGAGAACTTGATAGGTCATCGCCAAATTGTATCAGCAACGATGCGGCGCAAGACGAGGCGAGTAGCGGCGCGGAGCGACTACACGAAACCGCTTGGCGGGGGAGAGAAAGAGAACAACGAGAACAACGAGAACAAAAGGAAGGTGACGAGCCTGACCCTCGGCACTGGCGGAAAACGGCTGTGGCTGCTTCGTTCCCGACCTGACCAGGTTGACCGCCCCTCCATGCGAGGAGGCCCGTCACGGCGCATTCTATCATCGTCGCGCGCACGGCGCGACCCTTCTTGCGCCCCACTCTTCTTCTTGTCCCGCCGCGGCGATCGAACGGGGGCCGCGGTGCCGGGCCGAACGCCCGTGACCGCTTGGCTATCGGCCTCGTACGACAGATAGCGATTTGGGCTAATATGGCATTCGGACGACTCGCCGCCGAAAGCGCTGCCGCACCTGGCTCATGCGATCCGTGCGGCTCGCTCGACTAGTTGCATGCAGTGGACGCAGCGCATCGCGCCAGCCGCATTTGCGCATCGGCACCAACAGTGCGTTTCCCCGTTTTGGTGTATCGTGGCGGGCAATTGAGGCTCGGGTCCCGGAACCCGATGAGGTAAATCTAAATGAGCGAACAAATCAAGCACATCAGTGACGCATCGTTCGAGCAGGATGTCGTGAAGTCCGACAAGCCCGTATTGCTCGATTTCTGGGCCGAATGGTGCGGCCCCTGCAAGATGATTGCCCCCATCCTCGACGAGGTGGCCAAGGATTACGGCGACCGTCTGCAGATCGCGAAGATCAACGTCGATGAAAACCAGGCTACCCCGACGAAGTTCGGCGTGCGCGGCATTCCCACGCTGATCCTGTTCAAGAATGGCGCTGTGTCCGCGCAGAAGGTCGGCGCACTGTCGAAGTCGCAACTGACCGCATTCCTCGACAGCAACCTGTGATCGTCATGCCAGGCCTGTTGTCCTCGTGCAACAGGCCTTTCAGCCGCGCGAGCGTCCGCTGAACGGTAGCTGGCGTGTGCTATGCTAGAATGACAAGACGTCAAGAAAACGTATAAGTCCTTGAGCGGTTCCGCTCATCCTCCTCCCAGATTCTTTCGTCGCACCTTCTCTTCCCCGGCGGGATTTCCGTATGCATTTATCCGAGCTCAAGTCTCTGCACGTTTCTCAATTGATCGAAATGGCCAACGGCCTCGAGATCGAAAGCGCGAACCGCCTGCGCAAGCAGGAACTGATGTTCGCCATCCTCAAGAAGCGCGCCAAAACCGGCGAGACCATTTTCGGCGACGGCACGCTCGAAGTCCTGCCCGACGGATTCGGCTTCCTGCGCTCGCCGGAAATGTCGTATCTCGCGAGCACGGATGACATTTACATCAGCCCCTCGCAGATCCGGCGTTTCAATCTGCACACGGGCGACACGATCGAAGGCGAAGTCCGCACGCCGAAAGACGGGGAGCGGTACTTCGCACTCGTGAAGGTCGACAAAGTCAACGGGCAGCCGCCCGAGGCCTCGAAACACAAGATCATGTTCGAGAACCTCACGCCGCTGCACCCGAACAAGCCGCTGTTGCTCGAACGTGAAATGCGCGGCGAGGAAAACGTCACGGGCCGCATCATCGACATGATCGCGCCGATCGGCAAAGGCCAGCGGGGCCTGCTCGTCGCGTCGCCGAAGTCGGGCAAAACGGTGATGCTTCAGCACATCGCGCATGCGATCAAGCAGAACCATCCCGATGTCGTCCTCTTCGTGCTGCTCATCGACGAGCGTCCAGAAGAAGTGACGGAAATGCAGCGCTCGGTCGCGGGCGAAGTCGTCGCCTCGACGTTCGACGAGCCGGCCACGCGCCACGTGCAGGTGGCCGAGATGGTGATCGAAAAGGCCAAGCGCCTCGTGGAGATGAAGCACGACGTCGTCATCCTGCTCGATTCGATCACGCGTCTCGCGCGCGCTTACAACACCGTCATTCCCGCGTCGGGCAAGGTGTTGACGGGCGGCGTGGACGCCAATGCGCTGCAACGTCCGAAGCGCTTTTTCGGCGCGGCGCGCAATATCGAGGAAGGTGGCTCGCTTACGATCATCGGCACAGCCCTGATCGAAACGGGTAGCCGCATGGACGACGTGATCTACGAAGAGTTCAAGGGCACCGGCAATATGGAAGTGCACCTGGAACGCCGTCTGGCTGAAAAGCGGGTCTATCCGTCCCTCAATCTGAACAAGTCGGGTACCCGGCGCGAAGAGTTGCTCATCAAGCCCGAGATCCTTCAGAAAGTCTGGGTACTGCGCAAGTTCATCCACGATATGGATGAAGTCGAAGCGATGGAATTCCTGCTCGACAAGGTCCGCCAGACGAAGAGCAATTCCGAGTTCTTCGATATGATGCGACGCGGCGGCTGAGCTCAGATTGGCATAACGTTGCGCAAAGCGCGCCGACTGGGCGCGCCGGCAGCCGATGCCGGCGCGGATCGGTCCCGGCGCCAATCCGTCCCGCCCCGCCCAACCGGGCACTGCATCATGCTCACGAAGCTCTCCCGCTGGCTCGACACGCGCCGCCGCGAACGCGCACTGCGTGAGTACGGTATTGCCGACGATGTCTGGCAAGCGACGCTCGACGGCCTGCCGTTCCTCGGTTATCTCGATGCGGCCGATCTCGCTCGCCTGCGAGAAACCGCTAGCCTCTTCATCGCTCAAAAATCGTTCTCCACGGCCCACGGCCTCGAGTTGACCGATCGGATGATCGCCGGCATCGCCGTGCAAGCCTCGCTGCCCGTGCTCAATTTGGGCCTCGAGTTGTATCGCGGATGGGTCGGCATCGTCGTCTACCCCGGCGAATTCGTCATTCGCAAAACCGTCGAGGATGAAGACGGCGTGGTGCACGAAGTGGAGCACGACGCGAGCGGCGAAGCGTGGGAGGGCGGCCCCGTCATCCTCTCGTGGGAAGATGCGCAGATGACCGATGCGCGTGACGCCTACAACGTCGTCATCCACGAGTTCGCCCACAAGATCGACATGCTGAGCGGCGAAACCGATGGCCACCCGCCGCTCTTCAAGCGCTGGCACGCGCCGCTCACCGCCGACGAATGGGCCAGCGTCTTCGATTCCGCCTACGACCGGTTCTGTGCGCAGGTCGATGCCGTGCCGACGCGGCGCTGGGCGCGTTTCGAACGCGAATCGCTGATCGATCCCTATGCGGCAGACCATCCATCCGAATTTTTCGCGGTCTGCAGCGAGGCGCTCTTCGTCCAGCCGCGTGCATTCGAGGCCGAATATCCGGAACTCTATCGTCTGCTCGCGCGTTATTACCGCCAGGATCCTGCGCGCACGGGCGTACTCCTCGAAACGCAGAGCGGCGGGCCCGATTGATTGGCGATTGGCGATTGGCGCGGCCCGACGACGAGCAAATCTTTTCGCCAACAGCATGATTTTCTGGCATAATCGCCGTCTTTCGACCTTGGGCAAGTGGCTCGCGGTTCGATGGCGTCGCGACTACGGCGGCGGCCGTATCGGCATCGCAGCGGGCTGGCTACCGCCACATTAAAGGAAGCACCATGAAGGAAAATACTCACCCCAATTACCGCGAAGTCGTTTTTCAAGACGTGTCGAACGGCTTCACGTTTGTAACGCGCTCGACGATCCAGACGCGCGAAACCATCGATTTCGAGGGCAAGTCGTACCCGCTCGCCAAGATCGAAGTGTCGTCGGAGTCGCACCCGTTCTATACGGGTCAGCAAAAGATCATGGACACGGCGGGTCGTGTCGAGAAGTTCAACAAGAAGTTCGGTGCACGCGCAGCCGGCAAGGCCGCCGCAAAGTAAGTCGCCGCGCCTTTGTACGAGCGTGCAAAGGTACTGCAAGAAAAAGGGCAGCCCGCGCTGCCCTTTTTTCATCGTCATGCCGATCGGCCAGCGGCGTGGCGTCACGCGCCGCATGAGCGCGGCTACAATGCCGATTCGCTGCGATGGCGATCGCCCCCGCCATTAGCCGAATAACGATAACGATCGCCGTTCATCCGCATGAGACCCGTCGTCCGACTCACCGCCTCCGCCACGCGTGCGCTGCCCCGCTGGCTGCTGCTGACGATCTGCATCGTCTATGCGGCGTTCGGCCTGTTCGGCCGCGACCCGTGGAAGAACGAAGATGCGGCTGGATTCGGCGTCATGTGGACGATGGCTGGTGGCGACGCCCGGGATTGGCTGCTGCCGAACCTCGTCGGCAAGTACGTCACTGACACCGGCCCGCTCGGCTACTGGCTCGGCGCGGGGTGCATCCGGCTGCTCACACCATGGGTCGACGCGGCCGATGCGTCGCGGCTGTCGACCGGCATACTCTTTTGCGTGACCTGTGCGTTGGTCTGGTATACGGCCTATCTGCTCGGGCGCCGTGCCGAAGTTCAACCGTTCAAGTATGCCTTCGGCGGCGAACCCGCGCCGCGCGACTACGGACGGGTGCTCGGCGACGGCGCCTTGCTGATTTTGCTCGCGTCGTTCGGACTCGCCGAGCGAGGCCACGAAACGACACCCCAGCTCGGCCAGTTGATGAGCATCGCGCTCATCGTGTACGGACTCGTGCGCACGCTCGACAAGCCATTGCAAGGGGCCGTCTGTTGGGGCCTCGGGCTCGGACTCGTCGCGCTGAGCGGCAATCCGCTGCTGGTTGCCGCCCTCTTCGCCGGTACGCTCGTTCTGCTGGCGCTGGTACCGGAAGCGCGCTCGATCTGGCTGCTCGTCGTCGGCATGCCGATCGCGGCGGCGTTGTCGGTGGCGTGGCCGCTCGCGGTGCTCAAACTCTACGGCGACGACGCGCGGTGGTTCATCCAACAGTGGGTCAACGGCAGCATCAATCGTTTTTCGGCGCCGCCGGGGCACGTCGTGCGTTACGCCTTCAAGAACCTGCCGCTTTTCACTTGGCCCGCGTGGCCCCTGGCGGTGTGGGCCTGGCTCAGTTGGGGCGGTCTGCGCCGCAAGCCGCATATTGCAGTGCCGCTTTCGGTCGTCGCACCTGTGCTGGTCCTCGTCGTGTTGCAAAGCCACCAAACGAACCGGCTTTACATGCTGCTGTTGCCGCCGCTCGCCGTGCTGGCAACGTTCGCCTTACCGACGCTCAAACGTGGCGCCATCAACGCGATCGACTGGTTCGCGCTGCTCAGCTTCACGATTCTCGGCACATTCGTCTGGCTGGTCTGGCTGGCGTCGCAAACGGGTTTCCCCGCCCCGCTCGCGCGCAACCTCGCGCGGCTCGTGCCGGGCTTCGTGCCGCATTTCGATGTGCTCTCCTTCGTCTGCGCCATCGGCGTCACCGCGTGCTGGCTTGCGCTCGCGCGCTGGCGTCTGGCACGGCATCCGAACGTGCTCTGGCGCAGTGTGGTGCTCTCTAGCGCCGGCACGACGTTGATGTGGGTGCTGCTGATGACGCTGTGGCTGCCGATCGTCAACTACAGCCGGACCTATCGCGATGTCGCGATGCAGATCGCCGAGCATCTGCCCGACGACTACCGCTGCATTTCGCCGGTTCGCCTCGGCGACGCACAGCTCGCATCGTTCGCTTACTTTGGCGACATGCAATTCTCGTTCAGCGGGGACTGCGACGTGTTGCTGCGCCAGGATGCGCAAGACTTCATCGCGCCGAGCCCGATGCCGAGCTACGTTTGGAAGCTCGTATGGGAAGGCCGCCGCGCAGCGGACCGTGACGAACGCTTCCGCCTCTATGTGCGCGTCGATCGTCCGACGCCGCCCGCACCGCGGCGCAAGCATCCGATTCACCGGCGGTAGCCATGTTCGCGGACATCCGCAATATCGCGGGGCTCGCATGGCCGGTGCTCGTCGGGCAACTCGCCATCATCGCATTCGGAGTCATCGATACCGCCATGGTGGGCCGCTTCTCCGCGGTCGATCTTGCCGCGCTCGGACTCGGCTCATCCATCTATGTGTCGGTCTACGTCGGTCTGACGGGCGTCGTGCTCGCGCTGCAGCCCATCGCCGGTCAGCTTTTCGGCGCGCGCCGTCACGCCGAAATCGGCGAGGAGGTTCGCCAGGCACTCTGGCTTGCGGCGGGACTTGCCGTGCTCGGCTTCGCGGTCATGTACTTCCCCGCGCCGTTGCTCGCCATTGCGCGCGTTCCCGCGGCGCTCTACGAACGAACCGAGCTTTACCTGCGCATCGCCGCGTTCGGTCTGCCAGCCAGCCTCGCCTTTCGCGTCTATTCGGCACTCGCCAACGCGGTGGGCAAGCCACGGCTCGTCATGATGCTGCAAGTCGCAGCGCTCCTGGCTAAAGTCGCGTTGAACCTCTGGTTCATCTTCGGCGGCTTGGGGCTCCCGCCGTTGGGCGGCCCGGGCTGCGCACTCGCCAGCACACTGATCAACTTCGCGCTCGCGGGCATTGCTCTGACCTTGCTCGCCAGGCTGGAGCTTTTCGCCCCGTTCGGAATCTTCGCGCGCTTTTGCTGGCCCAGCGTCCAGCGGCTCGCGGCGCTCCTCAAGCTGGGGCTGCCCATGGGGCTCTCGTATCTGATCGAGGTCACCTCATACACGTTCATGGCGCTTTTTATCGCGCGCTTCGGCACGACCACCCTCGCCGGGCATCAGATCGTCGGCAACTTCGGCGCAGTGCTCTACATGACACCGATGTCCATCGGCATCGCCACCTCCACGCTCGTGGCCCATGCCCTCGGCGGCGGGCGCCACGATGCCGCGCGGGCGCTCGCACGGCACGGCATCGCCCTGGCCTGCGCGATCGGATGCGGCTACGCCGCTGTCTCCTGGCTGCTCCGCCCGTTGATCCTCGCGGGCTACACGCCCGACGCGGCCGTCATCGCTGCGGCCATGCCGCTTTTGCCGATCATGCTCGTCTACCACATCTTCGATACCTTTCAGACGGCCACGGCGTTCGTGCTGCGAGCCTATAAGGTTGCCGTTGTACCAACCGTGATCTACGCCGTGGCGCTTTGGGGGGTTGGACTCGGCGGCGGTTATCTGCTCGGCTTCGATATCGGCGGCGCCGTACCCGAATGGCTGAGAGGCGCGCGCGGATTCTGGGCGGCCAATGCCGCGAGTCTCGCGGCGGCCGGCGCGAGCCTCTTCGTCCATTGGCGCTCGGTCAGCGCGCGCCTCGCGCGTAATGCTCAGGCCACCTCAGGCGCATCGACCGGGTCCTGACGGCCCTCGAACACCTCCCGGGCCGCGAAGAGCGCGTTGAGCGCCGCTGGAAAACCGGCATAGACCGCCATCTGCATGAAGACTTCGACGATCTCGGTCTGGGTCACACCGACATTGAGCGCGCCTTCGATGTGTACTTTCAATTGCGCCGTCGCATTGCCGAGCGCCGCAAGCGCCGCGATGGTCGCAATCTCCCGCGACTTCAGATCGAGCCCCGGGCGGCTATAGATATCGCCGAACGGGAATTCGATCAAGAGACGCGCGAAGTCAGGCGCGATCGGCGCCAGCGCGGCAATCACGCGCTCACCGGCTTGCCCGTCGATTTCCCTCAGCTTGTTCCATCCCCGCGCGTAGCGTTGTTCGGCGGCCGGGGCGTTCGTTTCGGTGTTTTGCATGGCAAGTCCTTTCGTCGTTGAGTCGTCATGGCCCGGCTGGCATCGTCGGCCGACCGGATCCGCGTCATGTCGTGCGCGAGTACCTCGTAGTGGCGAATCTTCTCGTCGATCGCCGTGAGGTTCGTCTGCAACTGTGCAAGCTGATCGAGCACGCTCTGGCGGTGCTCGATCAGCAGCGCGAGCCGCTCTTGCGCCGTTTCGTCGCCGCGGGCACGCAATGCCGCAAAAGCCTGCATGCCGGCAATCGACATGCCGGTCGCCTTCAGTCGCATCACGAATCGCAGCCAGTCGATATCGGTGCGCGCATAAAGCCTGTGACCCGCGTCGGTACGCGAGACCGGCAACAGCAGGCCGGCCTGCTCGTAGTAGCGCAGCGTATGCGTCGATACGCCGAGCTCGGCGGCCATGCGTCCGATCGTGAGCGCTTCTGACATGACATCCTCAACGTTAAGACTTCGAGTGCACACGAAGTCAAGCACCCGTTACACCGAAACACAATAAAAAAAACGGCCGAGCATCATGGGCTCGGCCGCCGCTGCGCCGCATGATCTGCGGCGAATCAGTGAACGACTCGCTCGAACACGAACTTGCCGTCTTGCAGGTCCACAGGAATCACGTCCTTCGGGCCGAACCTGCCCGCGAGAATCAGCTTGGCGACCGGGTTCTCGATCTCCTGCTGGATCGCGCGCTTCAATGGCCGCGCCCCGAAGAGCGGGTCGTATCCGACCTTCCCGATCTGCTCCAGCGCTTCATCGGAAACGACGAGCTGCATTTCGAGCTTCGCGAGCCGGTCGTGCAACCGCTCCAGCTGGATCTTCGCGATCGATTCGATGTTCTTGCGATCGAGCGCATGGAACACGACGACCTCGTCGATCCGATTCAGGAACTCGGGACGGAAGTGCTGCTTGACCTCGGTCCACACCGCATCCTTGATCGCTTCCTGCGGCTCGCCCGACATCGCTTGAATCATTTGCGAGCCGAGATTCGACGTCATGACGATCACCGTATTCTTGAAGTCCACGGTACGTCCCTGACCGTCGGTCATGCGGCCGTCGTCGAGCACCTGCAACAGCACATTGAAGACATCGGGGTGCGCCTTTTCGATTTCATCGAGCAAGATGACACTGTACGGCTTGCGACGCACGGCCTCGGTCAGATAGCCGCCCTCTTCATAGCCTATATAGCCGGGCGGCGCGCCGATGAGACGGGCGACGCTGTGCTTTTCCATGAACTCGCTCATATCGATGCGAATGAGGTGCTCCTCCGAATCGAACAAGAACGACGCGAGCGCCTTGCACAGTTCGGTCTTGCCGACCCCCGTCGGGCCCAGGAACAGGAACGAGCCGTATGGCCGGTTCGGATCCGCGAGCCCCGCGCGCGAGCGGCGAATCGCGTCCGCCACGGCGCTGATTGCCTCGTCCTGACCCACGACACGCTCGTGCAGCTTGCCCTCGATCTGCAACAGTTTTTCCCGCTCGCCTTGCATCATGCGCGACACCGGAATGCCCGTTGCACGCGATACCACTTCGGCGATTTCCTCGGCGCCCACTTGCGTGCGCAACAGACGCGGACGCTCGGGATTGTGCTGCTCCTTCGCCTCGGCTTGCGTGACTTGCTTCAAGCGCGCCTCGAGCTCCGGCAGCTTGCCGTATTGCAGCTCCGCGACCTTTTCGAGCTTGCCCTCGCGCTGCAATCGCGTGATTTCGGCGCGCGTTTTCTCGATCTCTTCCTTCAGCTGCGCGCTACCTTGAACGGCCGCCTTTTCGGCCGTCCAGATCTGCTCGAGGTCCGAGTACTCGCGGTTGAGCCGCTCGATCTCCTCCTCGATCAATTGCAGCCGCTTTTGCGATGCCTCGTCCTTTTCCTTTTTCACTGCCTCGCGCTCGATCTTGAGCTGGATCAGCCGCCGGTCGAGACGGTCCATCGCTTCGGGCTTCGAATCGATTTCCATCTTGATCTTCGAAGCGGCTTCGTCGATGAGGTCGATGGCCTTGTCAGGCAGGAAGCGATCGGTGATATAGCGGTGCGACAACTCGGCCGCGGCCACGATCGCGGGATCCGTGATCTCCACGCCGTGGTGGAGCTCGTAGCGTTCCTGCAGACCCCGCAATATGGCGATCGTCGCCTCGACGGACGGTTCCTCGACGAGCACTTTCTGAAAGCGCCGCTCGAGCGCGGCATCTTTTTCGATGTACTTGCGATACTCGTCGAGCGTCGTCGCGCCGATGCAGTGCAACTCGCCTCGCGAGAGCGCCGGCTTGAGCATGTTGCCCGCGTCGATCGCACCTTCCGCCTTGCCGGCGCCCACCATCGTATGGATTTCGTCGATGAAGACGATCGTCTGCCCTTCGTCGCGCGCGATATCGTGCAACACCGCCTTGAGGCGCTCCTCGAACTCGCCTCGGTATTTGGCACCGGCAAGCAGGCCGGCCATGTCGAGCGACAGAACGCGCTTGTTCTTGAGCGATTCCGGCACCTCGCCGTTGACGATGCGCTGCGCAAGCCCTTCGACGATCGCGGTCTTCCCGACGCCGGGCTCGCCGATCAGTACCGGGTTGTTCTTGGTGCGGCGCTGAAGAATCTGGATGGAACGGCGAATTTCGTCGTCGCGCCCGATCACCGGGTCGAGCTTGCCGGCGCGCGCGCGCTCGGTCAGGTCGATCGTGTACTTTTTGAGCGCCTCGCGCTGGCTCTCGGCCTCGGCGCTATGCACCTGGGCTCCACCGCGCACAGCGGCGATCGCCGTCTCGAGCGCGCGGCGCGTCAGACCATGCTCGCGCAGCAGCTTGCCGGCCTCGCCCTTGTCGTCGGCCACGGCAAGCAGGAACATCTCGCTCGCGATGAACGTATCGCTCAGTTGCTGCGCTTCCTTGTCGGCCTGATTCAAAAGACCGTTGAGCTCGCGGCTCAGCTGGATGTTGCCATCGGTTCCCTGCACCTGCGGCAGGCGCGCAATCGCTTCGTTGACAGCCGTTTGCAAAGCCTGGATATGCACGCCGGCACGGGAGAGCAGCGAGCGCGAGGAGCCGTCTTCCTGCGCGATCAGGGCCGCCAGGACGTGTACGGGCTCGAGATACTGGTTGCCTCGGCCGACGGCAATGCTTTGCGCGTCGGCCAGCGCTTCCTGAAATTTGGTGGTGAACTTGTCGATTCTCATGAAGAGACCTCCAATTTTGACTACCACCAACATGAGGGGCGAGCCGCGCGTTTCAAGCGTGCCCGATCAAATCAGGTGTCGCCGCCATCGGCGACGGCGATTGGTACGATCGTCCTTCCGCCGGCATCGGGTGCCGCGACGAGCGGCACGCCGAGCAGTGCGGCAAGCGGCGCCCCCTGTCCGACGAGATCGGCGAGCGTGTGCCGGTCCAGCTCCGCAAGGAATGCGCCACGCGCTGCCTCGAAAATGTGTCTGAGCCGGCATTGCGGCTCGATGACGCACTGTCGGGCCTCGCCGCCGCCGCGTTCGAAACAACCGACGAGCGCAAAATCGGTCTCGGTCGCCCGGACCACCTCGCCGATCGTCAGCGCAAGCGACCGGTCATTGAGCCGCAGGCCGCCATGGCGGCCCCGTATCGTGTCGATCCACCCGCGCTCGCCGAGCTGCTGCACGACCTTCATCAAATGGTTCTTCGAGATTCCATAGGCATCCGAGATGTCCTGAATCGTCGACAGGCCGTCGCGGCGGACGGCCAGATACAGCATCACGCGCAACGCGTAGTCGGTGTAGTCGGTCAATCTCATGGCTTGGTTCGCATCGGCATTTGGGGGTACGAGCGCCCGGGCGGGCAAAAACCGTGTCCAGCGAAGGGTTGTCTACACGGCGTGTTGACCATAACATGCGTTGCCGGGATGGGTTCACGCAGTGCGGCATCGGAATTGCCCATCTCGATAAGGAATGAAGTATGGCGCGCCGTTTCGCCGCATGCCAGCGCGCTCCCTCGGAAATTGCGATGACTACCCCACCCCGTCCCGGCGGACAGACGCCCGGCGCCTGCCCCGCAGCCCCCGCTCGCGAGAGCGCACCGACCGAAGCGAACATCCGCGAGCTCGTCTACGCGTTTTACGACCGCGTACGGGCCGATGCGCTGCTCGGGCCGGTTTTCGATGCCGTACTGCACGGCCGCTGGGACGAGCACCTGCCGAAGATGTGCCTCTTCTGGGGCGCGCTGGTGCTTGGCGACAAGCGCTACCGCGGCAACGTCCAGTCGGCGCACCAACCGATCGAGGGGCTCGAACCCGGGCATTTCAGCCGCTGGCTGCACCTTTTTCTCGATACCGTCTGCGATCGCTACGAGCCCGCGGCGGCCGTACGATTCATGGAGCCCGCGCTGCGCATTGCGCAAAGCTTGCAGCTCTCGCGCTTCGGTTGGGACTACGAGGTCCCGCCGGAACAGCAAGCTCTGCTCGAGCGCATCGCGCCGAGGCGGCCCGCCGAAGATACATCGGCGGTTTCGCCCAACGGCAGACGGCGCGCACCGGCGGAGCCATTTCCGGCCAAAATCATCGGCCGCGGCAACGACGAGGTTTCCTAGCGGTCTCCGGGCTCCGTGCCTGCGTCGCTCGACGCAATGGTGGCATTGGGGGCGTTGGTGGCATTGGTGGCCTCGATACCCCAGCGCGCCAGTGCGGCGTCGTCGGTCACGCGCGCATCCACCCAACGCGAACCGGCCGGCGTCGTCTCCTTCTTCCAGAATGGCGCCTGAGTCTTGAGGTAGTCCATCACGAACTCGCACGCCGAGAACGCGTCGCCACGGTGAGCCGCCGTGGCGCCCGCCAGTACGATCTGATCGAGCGGATACAGCTTGCCCACGCGGTGCACGATGAGCACGTCCGAGCCGGGCCAACGCCGCCGGGCTTCGTCGACGATCGACTCCAGCGCTTTTTCGGTCATGCCCGGGTAATGCTCGAGCTCCATGGCGACGACGTCGTCGCCGTCGTTCATATCGCGTACCGTTCCGACGAAGCACGCCACCGCGCCCACTTTGGGGTTATGCGCACGCAGCGCAGCCACCTCGGTGCTCAAATCGAAGTCGGCGGTCTGAACACGCACAGTCATAAGCCCCTCCTCGTTCGCGGCTCGCGCTCACCCACCCGTCACAGGCGGAAAAAACGCGACTTCGCAGCCGTCGGTCAGCCGCGCGGCCGCATCGGTCATCGTCTGATTGCAGGCCATGCGCAAGGCGCGCCCCTCGGCGAGCGCCTCGCTCCAGGCGCCGCCGCGCGCGCGCAGCCACGCTCGCAGGTCGCCGATGGTGCTGATGCCCTCGGGCAATTCGACCGACTCGTGCGCGAGGCCCAGCGATTCCCGCACGCTTGCGAAATACCTCAGTTCGATTTTCATTCGATGCCAATTCGCCGTTCGGTACCGCCCGTCAGCCGAGCAGCTCCGAAAAAGGAAGAAAACGTACGGTCTCCCCCGCGCTGATCGCGTGATTGGGCGGATTGTCGATGAGGCCATCCCCCCATACGGTCGAGGTCAGCACGGCCGAACTCTGATTCGGGAAGAGCTCGAGCCCGCCTGCCGCATTGATGCGCGCGCGCAGGAACTCGTTGCGACGATCGGCCTTTGCTTGCGTAAAGTCCGCGCGCAGCGATATGGCGCGCGGCGCCACGTCGTGAGCGCCCCCGAGCCGCAGCAGGAACGGACGGACGAACAGCAAAAAGGTCACGAAGCTGGAAACCGGGTTGCCGGGCAGACCGACGAAAAAGGTCTCAGCCTCCATCGCGGACGAACCTTCGCTCGGAGCGGACGCCTGAGCGCGGCTCGCCGCCTGGCTGCGCACCGCACCGAACGCGAGCGGCTTGCCGGGCTTCATCGCGATCTGCCAGAGGGAAAGGCGGCCCAGCGCTTCGAGCGCAGGTCTGACGTGATCTTCTTCGCCGACGGATACGCCGCCGGACGTCAGAATCAGATCATGCTCCCGCGCGGCCGTGGCCAGCGCCTCGCGGGTGGCGTCGAGCCGATCCGGTACGATGCCATAGTCGGTGACGGTGCAACCGAGCCGCTCCAGCAGCCCGCGCAACGTGAACCGGTTCGAGTTGTAGATTCGCCCGGGCGCGAGCGGCTCGCCCGGCATCGTCAACTCGTCGCCCGTGAAAAACACCGCGACCTTCACCCGGCGCGTCACCGTCAGCGCGGCGCACCCGATGGAGGCCGCGAGGCCCAGCGCCTGCGGTGTCAAGCGGGTGCCGGCCGGCAATATCACCGCGCCGCGCCGGATATCGGCGCCCTGCATCGTGATCCACTCGCCCGGCCGCGGGGTATGCAAAATTTGCACGCTATCGCCCGACGCCTCGGTCTGCTCCTGCATAACCACCGCATCGGCGCCCGGCGGAACCGGGGCGCCCGTGAAGATGCGCGCCGCGGTCCCGGCCGCAAGCGGAGCAGCCTGTTGACCGGCGGCAATCCGCTGCGAAACCGGCAGCGCCCGTTCTCCATGGAGCAACTCCGCGCTGCGAACGGCGTAGCCGTCCATTGCGCTCGTGTTCATGGGCGGAACGTCGATGGCGGACACCACGTCGGCGGCCAGGACGCGCCCGAGCGCCTCGACGGTCGGCACTGTTTCGGTGCCGGAGACGGGCCGTGCGGCCGCGAGCAGCGCGGCGAGCGCGTCGGCCGTCGACATGAGCGGTGGGCGGGTTGATGTTGCGCTTGGCGTGGACATCGGTCTGACGGGCGAGTCTGAAGGCGAGACTCTCATTGTAGCGACGTGCGCCGCGTACGGTGCGCCGCCGTTGCCGACAGCTCGCCGGGACGCCGGCCTCAAAGCCCGGTATGGGTCGTGATGAACTCCTTCACGCGGCCCGCATCGGCCGGCAGCACCTCGAAGCGCTGCGGCAGCGACTCGATCCCCTCGAACCCGGCCGGCCGTTCGGGGTCGCGTCCGAGCGCCTCGCGAATCGTTTCGCCGAACTTGATGGGCTGCGCCGTCTCCAGCACCACCATCGGCACGCCGGGCTCGAGATGCTCTCGGGCCACCTTGACGCCGTCGGCGGTATGCGTGTCGATCATCGTGCCGTAGCGGGAGAAGACATCGCGGATCGTCGCGACACGGTCCGCATGCGTGCTGCGTCCCGAAACGAAGCCGAATTCGCGCACGCGGGCAAAATCGCCGCTCGCGGCCAGATCGAAGCCGCCCTTTTCCTCGACGTCGCGAAAGAGCTGCAGTACACGCGACGGATCGCGGCCCAGCAGATCGAAGACGAAACGCTCGAAATTCGACGCCTTCGAGATGTCCATGCTCGGGCTGCTCGTATGGAACGTCTGAGCCGCGCCGCGCACGCGATAGACGCCGGTACGGAAGAATTCGTCGAGTACGTCGTTTTCGTTGGTGGCGACGACGAGTTTGGCGATCGGCAACCCCATCATGCGTGCGATGTGCCCCGCGCAGACATTGCCGAAGTTGCCGGAGGGCACCGTGAACGACACGCGCTCGTCGTTCGAGCGTGTCGCCGCGAAATAACCCTTGAAGTAATAGACGACCTGAGCCACCACGCGCGCCCAGTTGATCGAATTGACCGTGCCGATATGCTGCCGCGATTTGAACGCGTGATCGTTCGACACCGCCTTCACGATGTCCTGACAGTCGTCGAAGACGCCTTCGACGGCAATGTTGAAGATGTTCGGCTCTTGCAGGCTGTACATCTGCGCCGTCTGGAACGCACTCATCTTGCGATGCGGCGAAAGCATGAAAACGCGCACGCCGGCCTTGCCTCGCATCGCATATTCAGCCGCGCTGCCCGTGTCGCCCGATGTGGCGCCGAGGATGTTCAGCGTCTGCCCATGCTTCGCGAGCGCATACTCGAACAGATTGCCGAGCAGTTGCATCGCCATGTCCTTGAACGCAAGCGTCGGACCGTTCGACAGCTCGACGAGTGCGAGCGGCGCGCCGTTCTCCACCCCGAGCTGCCTCACTGGCGTGATCGCCTCGGCGTCGTCGCCCGAGCGCGCGTTGCAATAGACGTCGGCGCGGTAGGTGCGCCGCGTCAGCGCGCGCAGATCGTCGGCCGGGATGTCGTCGGTGAACTTCGACAGGACTTCGAAGGCGAGGTCGGCATAAGGCAGAGCGCGCCAGCGCGCGAGTTCCTCGGTCGAGACACGAGGGTATTCAGCCGGCAGGTACAGACCGCCGTCCTTCGCGAGACCACCCAGCAAGATGTCGGAGAACGTATGGCGCTCGCCGATGCCGGCGCCACGCGTCGAAATGTAGTTCATAAGGAATCTCTCTTCGGCTCAGGCAAGCGCTTCGATGCGCAGTTTCGTGACGTTCGAGACGACGGTCGCGAGCGCCTCGATCCGAGCGATGGCCGCATTGACGTTTTTCTCGAGCGTCTCGTGCGTGATGATGACGACGTCCGTCTGCCCGTCCCCGGCGACCTGCTCCGCTTCGCGTTGCAGCATGGCATCGATGGAGATGCCCGCGTCGGCAAGCAGGCGCGTGACATCGGCAAGCACGCCTGTCACATCCGCCACGCGCAGGCGCAGGTAATAGCCGCTCGTGACCTCTTCGATCGGCAGCACCGGCGTGTCCGACAGGCTTTGCGGCTGGAACGCGAGGTGCGGCACGCGATGCTCGGGATCCGCCGTATGCAGGCGGGTCACATCGACGAGATCGGCGACGACGGCCGATGCCGTCGGTTCCGCGCCCGCGCCCTTGCCGTAGTAAAGCGTCGCGCCGACAGCATCGCCATGCACTTCGACCGCGTTCATGGCGCCTTCGACGCTCGCGATGAGGCGCTTGGCCGGAATGAGCGTAGGGTGCACGCGCAACTCGATGCCGCGCGCCGTGCGCCGCGTGATGCCAAGCAGCTTGATGCGATAACCGAGGTCTTCGGCGTACTTGAGATCGGTGGCATCGAGCTTCGAGATGCCTTCGACGTAGGCGCGATCGAATTGCATCGGCACGCCGAACGCGATGGCGCTCATGATCGTGAGTTTATGCGCGGCGTCGATGCCTTCCACATCGAAGGTCGGGTCCGCTTCGGCATAGCCGAGTGCCTGCGCGCCCGCAAGCGCTGTCGCGAAGTCGACCCCGCGTTCGCGCATCTCCGAAAGAATGTAATTCGTCGTTCCGTTGATGATGCCCGCAATGTACTGAATGCGATTGGCCGTCAGGCCCTCGCGCAGTGCCTTGATGATCGGAATACCGCCCGCCACCGCCGCCTCGAACGCCACCATGACGCCTTTCTCGCGCGCCGCCGCGAAAATCTCGGTGCCATGCACGGCCAGGAGCGCCTTGTTCGCAGTGACGACATGTTTGCCGTTGGCGATGGCACGCAGCACGAGTTCGCGTGCGATACCGCTGCCGCCGATCATCTCGGCCACGATGCCGATCGCCGGATCGTCCACGACGGCGTTGAAATCGGCACCGACTTGCACATCGCTCGCGGCCTCGCCCAGGGCGGCAAGCGCCTTGGCCGGGTTGCGCACGGCGATGCGAGCGATTTCGATGCCGCGTCCGGCGCGGCGTTTGATTTCTTCCTGATTGCGCCGCAGCACCGTGAAGGTGCCGCTTCCTACCGTGCCGAAGCCCAACAGGCCAACTTTGATCGGTTCCATGCAGCGTCTGAGTCGATTGGATAATGCGTTGATGAGTGTGTCCTGCGCCCGCGCCTCGCGTAGCGTCACATGCTGTGACGTTTGCGGTAGCCCTCGAGAAACCGCGCGATGCGGTTGATCGAATCGGTCAGATCGTCGGCGTTCGGCAGGAACACGACCCGGAAGTGATCGGGACTCGGCCAGTTGAAACCCGTGCCTTGCACGAGCAACACACGCTCTTCGAGCAGCAGATCGAGCACGAACTGCTGATCGTCCTGGATCGGATAGACCTTCGGGTCGAGCCGCGGAAACATGTACAGCGCGGCCTCGGGCTTCACGCAGCTGACGCCCGGGATCGCATTGAGCATCTCGTAGGCAATCTGGCGCTGCTTGTGCAGCCGCCCGCCCGGCATGATGAGATCGTCGATGCTCTGATAGCCGCCCAGCGCGGTCTGAATGGCGTACTGTCCCGGCACATTGGGGCAAAGGCGCATCGAGGCGAGGATGCCGAGCCCCTCGAAGTAGTCTTTTGCACGCCGGCGGTTCTCGCCTGTCAACCCCGAGACGTACATCCAGCCGGCGCGGTAGCCGCACGAACGGTAGCTCTTCGAGAGGCTGTTGAAGGTAACCGTCAGCACGTCCTCGGACAATGCGGCGACCGACGTGTGCTTCTTGCCGTCGTAGACGATCTTGTCGTAGACCTCGTCGGCGAAAATGACGAGGCCGTGCTGGCGCGCGATCTCAAGCAAATCGAGCAGCAATTCGTCCGAGTAGAGCGCACCCGTCGGATTGTTCGGGTTGATGATGATGAGCGCACGCGTGTTCGGCGTGATTTTCGCGCGCACATCGTCGAGATCGGGCATCCAGCCGTTCGATTCGTCGCACAGATAGTGCACGGGCGTGCCGCCGGACAGACTCACCGCGGCCGTCCACAGCGGATAGTCGGGCGCCGGCAGCAGGACTTCATCGCCGTCGTTGAGCAAGCCCTGCATGGCCATCACGATCAGTTCGGACGCGCCGTTGCCGATGTAAATGTCGTCGAGCTCGACCCCCGCCACGCCCTTTTGCTGCGTGTAGTGCATGATCGCCTTGCGCGCCGCGAACACGCCCTTCGAATCCGAATAACCCGACGAAGCGGGCAGATTGCGGATCATGTCCTGGACGATTTCCTCGGGCGCATCGAAGCCGAACGGGGCGAGATTGCCGATGTTGAGCTTGATGATCTTGTGGCCTTCGTCCTCGAGGCGCTTGGCGTGCTCGAGCACGGGCCCGCGGATGTCGTAGCAGACATTCAACAGCTTGTTCGATTTGAGAATCGGTTTCACGGCGACACTGTTCCTCGGGAAAGGCCTGAAGGGGCGAAAGCGCTGGCAGCCGAGGCGCCGGACGCGCCAGGACGGTGCCGGGCGCGGCGGCGAATTCACCGGGTGGGGGAGCACGCGAGGCGGGCCAACGCGTCAGCGCTTTTGGCGCTCGTTGCCAGACTCCCCGCGCGGCAATCGCGATGCAAAGGGCGCCGCCAGGCGGCTAAAAAGTTATAATTTAGCGGATTTCGGCCAACTTTCGCAATGCACAATCGCTAGGAGCCGAAAGCCAGCCGGGAAACTACGGAAAAAACGGATTTGAAATTACACCAGGATTCGAGCGGCGCCCTGAACACGGTCACCGGTTACGGCGCCCACTATGTGGAGATCAATCTCCAGCGCCACGAAAGCAGCGTCGTCGTGGTGCCGGACGCGCCCGTCGTCGACTGGCCCGTCTCGTCGTTCGACATGCTGAGCGTGGAACACTTCGAGATCGTGCTGGCCACCGAGCCGGAGGTGGTCGTCTTCGGCACGGGCGCACGCCTGCGGTTTGCACATCCGCGTCTGACGGCCGCGCTCACGGCGCGACGCATTGGCGTCGAATCGATGGATTTCATGGCCGCCTGCCGGACTTACAACATTCTGATGGCCGAAGGCCGCCGGGTCGCCGCGGCGCTGCTCATCGAGCGATGACGGTTCGCCGCGCGTGCCGTGCCGCGTCCGGGAGCGCAGTCGTAGCGGCGGCGCTCTCAGCGGTACGAGGAGCCGGCCGTGCGCCGGCGGCGCGCCGTGCCGTCCATACCCATTGGCCGCTTCCGCGGCTTCGCTAAACGGATTCCGACTCATGCCGCTTCAACGTTACTCCCGCTCCGCCGGCGCCAGTCCGGCAGACGGCCATGCCCCGTACGGCGCGGGCCTCGCGCAGCAGTTGCCGGCGGGCCGCGTCGCCATCGCCTTGCTCGTCCTTGCGCTGGCCATCATCTGGTTCGCGCCGCTCGGCTTGCGGCATCTCGTGCCGAGCGACGAAGGCCGCTACGCCGAAATGGCCCGCGAGATGCTCGTCACGGGCGACTGGATCACGCCGCGCTACAACGGCTACAAATACTTCGAAAAGCCGCCGCTGCAGACCTGGGCCAACGCCCTGACGTTCGCCTGGTTCGGCATCGGCGAGTGGCAAGCCCGGCTCTACACGGCATTGACAGGCTTCGCCGGCGTATTGCTGGCCGGCTTCACGGCCCGGCGGCTCGTGAGCCCCGCCGCGGGTTTCGCCACGGCGCTGGTGCTGGCGAGCGCGCCCTACTGGAACCTGATGGGGCACTTCGACACGCTCGACATGGGCCTCTCGTTCTGGATGGAATGCGCGCTGTGCACGTTGCTGCTCGCCCAGCGCGCCGACGCCGCCAAGCGCGAGCGCCGCGCGTGGATGTGGGCATGCTGGGCGGCCATGGCGCTGGCGGTCCTCTCGAAAGGCCTCGTCGGGCTCATCCTGCCCGGTGCCACGCTCGTCTTTTACACGCTGATCGAGCGCGACTGGGCGATCTGGAAGCGCCTTCATCTCGCGAGCGGGCTCGTCGTCTTCTTCGCCATTGCCGCGCCCTGGTTCGTGCTCGTTCAGCTGCGCAACCCGGAATTCTTCAATTTCTTCTTCGTCGTCCAGCAATTCGAGCGCTACCTCACGCCCGACCAGCACCGCCCTGGGCCGATCCACTATTTCGTCTGGGTCGTCCTCGTCGGTTTCCTCCCGTGGCTGTCGATCGCGGCGCAAAGCCTGCGTCACGCGGCACGCGCGCCGCGCGAGGCGAACGGCTTCAGGCCCGCGATGCTGCTGTTCGTCTGGACGGCCTTCATCTTCGTCTTTTTCAGCGTATCGCATTCGAAGCTCGTTTCGTATGTGCTGCCGATCGCCCCTGCGCTGGCCCTCGTCATCGGCGCCTATTTGCCGCATGTTTCGCGCGATGCATGGCGCCGCCATCTGCTCGGCTATCTCGCCCTGCTGGCGATCGTCGCCGTCGGGGCCATCTTCATCGGCCGCTTCGGCGATGCCCGCACGCCGAACGCGCTTTATCTGGAATTTCGCAACTGGGTGTTCGCGGCGGTGGGCGTCGCCGCCGCGCTCACGCTGCTGGCGCTCTGGATCAACCGGCGCGCGCAGGCTTCGGTGCTGCCTTCGGCAACCGCATTCGCCGCGGCGTGGCTGATGCTGGCGACCATCGCGGGCACGGGCCACGAAGCATTCGGCCGGTATAGTTCCGGTGCGCTTCTCGCACCGGCCGTCAAAGCGGCACTTGCGCGGCTGCCGGCCGACGCACCGTTCTACTCCGTCGGCCTGCTCGATCACACGTTGCCGTTTTACGTCGGCCATACGACGATCATGGTCCAGGACGCGAACGAACTGACGTTCGGCGTCCACCAGGAACCGCAAAAATGGGTCCCGACCATCGCCGAATGGATCGAGCGCTGGAAGGCCGCGCCGTACGGGCTGGCGGTCATGACCCTCTCGCGCTACGACGAACTGGCGGCCGCCCATGTGCCGATGCGCGTCATTGCTCGTGACACGCGCCGCGTGGTCGTGGAGAAACCCGGCGCCCCATGAAGCTGCATCTGAATCCGAACCCGAACCTGTCGGCGCCGCGCGTGCGGCGCCTCCGCGATTTCCAATGAACCCAATTTCGCTATTTTGCATTCTGGCTGGCGTGACACTGAACGCCGGCGCGCAGTTGCTGCTCAAGGCCGGCGTGAACGCCGTTGGACACTTCGAATTCACCCGTGCGAACATTGTGCCCATTGGCCTGAAACTCGCCACCCAGGTGCCGATCGTCGGCGGTCTGGCCTGCTACGTCGTCAGCGTGGCTGTCTGGGTCGTCGGGCTATCGCGCGTCGACGTGTCGGTTGCCTATCCGATGCTTTCGCTCGGCTACGTCGTCAACGCATTTGCAGCCTGGTATTTGTTCGGCGAAGCGCTGTCGGTACACCGGCTGGCAGGCATTGCCATTATTCTGGTCGGCGTCGTGGTCCTCGCGCGCAGCTGAGCCTCACCGGCTGCCCCGTTCTTTTTATCCATGCACAGCATTCATCATTCATGACCCAGCAAGCCCTCCCCTTTTTGCCGTTCGTGCGGCCCGAGATCGACGAGGACACGATTCAGGGCGTAGCCGACGTGCTGCGCTCCGGCTGGATCACCACCGGCCCTCAGAACACGGCTTTCGAGAAACAATTGTCCGAGTTCTGTGGGGGCCGTCCCGTGCGCACGTTCAATTCGGGCACGGCCACGCTCGAAATCGGCTTGCGCATCGCGGGGGTCGGCCCCGGCGACGAGGTCATCACGTCGCCCATTTCATGGGTCGCGACAGCGAACGTCATCCTCGAGGTCGGGGCGACACCGGTTTTCGTCGATATCGATCCGCTCACCCGCAATCTCGATCTGAATCTCATCGAACAGGCCATCACGCCGCGCACGAAGGCGATCATTCCGGTCTATCTTGCGGGGCTGCCCGTCGACATGGACCGGCTCTACGAGATCGCGCGCGCCTACAAGCTGCGTGTCGTCGAGGACGCAGCGCAGGCGATCGGCGCCACCTGGGGCGGCGAGCGCATCGGCAAGCTCGGTGACCTCGTCTCGTTCAGCTTTCACGCGAACAAGAATCTGACCTCCATCGAAGGGGGCGCGCTCGTGCTCAACGACGAACACGAAGCCGAGCTCGCGCGCAAGTACCGGTTGCAAGGCATCACCCGCACGGGCTACGACGGCATGGACTGCGATCTGCTTGGCGGCAAGTACAACCTGACCGACGTGGCGGCGCGCGTGGGGCTCGGGCAATTGGCGCGGCTCGAGCGCTTCGTCGCGCAACGCAAGACGCTGGCGCGGGCATATTTCGAAGGGTTCGAAAACGGCGCCGCGAGCGCGCTCGGTACCGGGCTGCCCGTGCGCGACTTCGAAAACGGCAATTGGCACATGTTCCAGATCGCCCTACCGCTCGCGCGGCTCACGATCGATCGCGCCGGCTTCATGCAGAAGATGCATGACACATACGGCATTGGCACGGGCGTGCATTACCCCGCCATCCATCTGTTCACGCTTTATCGCGCGCGCGGCTTCGCACCGGGCATGTTCCCCCACGCCGAGCGCTACGGCGCGTCTACGCTCACGCTGCCGCTTTTCACGCAAATGACCGAAGCCGATGTGGCTCGCGTCACCGCCGCCGTCAATGAAATCTGCGAACATCACGGGAAATAAGCGGACATGACTTATACGGAATATCGTTCGACGCATCCTGAAGTGTCGGTGATCATCCCGGTCTACAACGAAGAAGCCGGCCTCAAGGCGCTTTTCGCGCGTCTGTATCCCGCGCTCGACGCGCTGCGCACAACCTATGAAGTCATCTTCGTCAATGACGGCAGCCGCGACAAATCGGCTGCAATGCTCGCCGAGCAGTTTCGCGCGCGCCCCGACACCACACGCGTCGTTCTGTTGAACGGCAATTACGGGCAGCACATGGCGATTCTCGCGGGTTTCGAGCAATCGCGGGGGGCGATCGTGCTGACGCTCGATGCCGATTTGCAAAACCCGCCCGAGGAGATCGGCAAGCTCGTGGAGAAGATGCGCGAGGGCTATGACTACGTCGGCTCGATCCGGCGCGAGCGGCAAGATACGCTCTGGCGGCGCAAGGCTTCTCGTGCAATGAACCGCCTGCGCGAACGGATCACGCACATCCGCATGACCGACCAAGGCTGCATGCTGCGCGCCTACAGCCGGCAGATCATCGATACGATCAACCGCTGCGGCGAGGTCAACACGTTCATTCCCGCGCTCGCCTATACATTCGCGCAAAACCCGATCGAAATCGAAGTCGCTCACGAGGAACGCTTTGCGGGCGAATCGAAGTACTCGTTTTACAGCCTCATCCGGCTGAATTTCGACCTTGTAACGGGCTTTTCGGTCGTCCCGCTGCAGTGGCTGTCGTTCATCGGTGTGATCCTTTCGATGGGTTCGGCCGGGCTGTTCCTGCTGCTCGTCATTCGCCGCTTCGTCATCGGTGCGGAAGTCCAGGGTGTGTTCACGCTGTTCGCCATCACGTTCTTCATGCTCGGCGTCATCATCTTCGCGCTAGGGCTGCTCGGCGAGTATATCGGCCGGATCTACCAGCAGGTGCGCGACCGCCCGCGCTATCTGATCCAGACCGTGCTCGAGGCACGAGAGGCACTGCCGACGCCCTTCGCAGCGGTCACGACGCCCGCTCCCTCGGGCGAACACATCGCGCAGGGAGACTCGCATCGATGAAACCACGCGCCGTCGTTTTCGCCTACCACAACGTCGGTGCCCGCTGCCTGCGGGTGCTGCTGGCGCGCGGGGTCGATGTCGCACTCGTCGTGACGCACGAGGACAACCCGCTCGAAAACATCTGGTTCGAAAGCGTGGCGGCCGTGGCCGCCGAGTATGGAATCGAGACGATCACGCCGCGCGAGCCGGCCGGCGACATCTTGCGCGACGCGGTACGCCGCGCTCAGCCTGAGTTCATTTTCTCGTTCTACTACCGGCACATGCTGCCGATCGATGTGCTCGCGCTCGCGCCGCGCGGCGCCTACAACATGCACGGATCGCTGCTGCCCAAATATCGCGGGCGAGTGCCGACGAACTGGGCGGTGCTGAACGGAGAGACGGAAACCGGCGCAACGCTGCACGAAATGAGCGTCAAGCCCGATGCAGGCGCCATCGTCGGCCAGACGAGCGTGCCGATCTTGCCCGACGACACGGCGCAGCAGGTGTTCGACAAGGTGACGGTCGCAGCCGAGCAGACGCTTTGGCGCGTGCTTCCCGCGCTGCTTGCCGGCGAGGCCCCGCATCTGCCGAACGACATCGCAAACGGCAGCTACTACGGCGGGCGCAAGCCCGAAGACGGCCGCATCGATTGGTCGTTGCCGGCCGAGCGTGTCTACAACCTCGTGCGAGCCGTCGCGCCGCCCTACCCGGGCGCATTCACCGATATCGGTGGCGAACGCTTCATCGTGGCCCGGGCCCGGCTCGCGCCGATCGGGGACGCACGTGTTGCCGCCCTCGCGAATTTGCCCCCGGGTCTGCACGTAAGCGATAATGCGCTTTTCGGCCTGTGCGGCAATGCACGCGCCATCGCCATCTCGGAGTTGTGGCACGCGCACGACGGCAAAACGGTCGTGGTCACCCCTGCCCAATTCACCCAGCTCACTGAGCTCACTCACCGCATCCGTCATTCATGAAAACCGAAGGTTCCGCTAAAAAAGTCCTGATTCTCGGCGTCAATGGCTTCATCGGCCATCACCTGTCCAAGCGAATCCTCGAAACGACCGACTGGGAAGTCTTCGGCATGGATATGCAGACGGACCGGCTCGGCGAGCTCGCGAACCATGAGAGGATGCACTTCTTCGAAGGCGACATCACGATCAACAAGGAGTGGGTCGAGTATCACGTCAAAAAGTGCGACGTGATCCTGCCCCTCGTTGCGATCGCCACGCCGGCCACCTACGTGCAGCAGCCCCTGCGCGTGTTCGAGCTCGACTTCGAAGCGAATCTTCCGATCGTCCGCTCGGCGGTGAAGTACCGCAAGCACCTCGTTTTCCCGTCGACATCCGAGGTCTACGGCATGTGCGCCGATGAAGAGTTCGATCCGGCCGCCTCGCCGCTCACCTATGGCCCGATCAACAAGCCGCGCTGGATCTACGCCTGCTCGAAGCAGTTGATGGACCGCGTGATCTGGGGTTACGGCATGCAGGAGGGGCTCGATTTCACGCTCTTCAGGCCGTTCAACTGGATCGGGCCGGGCCTCGATTCGATCTACACGCCGAAGGAAGGCAGCTCGCGCGTGGTCACGCAGTTCCTCGGGCACATCGTGCGCGGCGAGAATATCAGCCTCGTCGATGGAGGCTCGCAAAAGCGGGCCTTCACCGATATCGACGACGGCATCAGCGCCCTCATGAAGATCATCGATAATCCGGCCGGCATCGCGTCGGGCAAGATCTACAACATCGGCAACCCGAAGAACAACTTCTCGGTGCGCGAATTGGCGCACAAGATGCTCGCACTGGCGGCGGAGTATCCGGAGTACGCCGAATCGGCAAAAGCGGTGAAGCTCGTCGAGACTTCGTCGGGCGCCTACTACGGCGAGGGCTACCAGGACGTTCAGAACCGTGTGCCCAAGATCGAGAACACGATGGCCGATCTCGGCTGGGCACCGCTGGCCACGTTCGACGACGCCTTGCGCAAGATCTTCGAAGCCTATCGCGGCCATGTCGAGCTGGCACGCGCGCTCGTCGAACAGCAATAACGCGCGGGCGCTCCGTTGGCTCGCATCGTCCTCAAGATCGACGTCGATACGCTGCGCGGCACGCGTGAGGGCGTGCCGAATCTCGCGCGCCTGTTCGATCGCTACAAGGCCCGCGCGACCTTTCTCTTTAGCCTCGGTCCCGATCACACGGGCTGGGCATTGCGGCGCGTCTTCCGCCCCGGGTTTCTGAAAAAGGTGTCGCGCACGTCGGTGGTCGAGCACTACGGCGTGCGGCAACTCATGTATGGCGTGCTGCTGCCCGGGCCGGACATCGGCGTGCGGGCGGCGGCCGAGATGCGGGCCATTCATGAGTCCGGCTTCGAATGCGGCATCCACACCTGGGACCACGTCTACTGGCAGGACAACGTCCGCAACCAGTCGCGCGAGTGGACGCTGCGGGAAATGAACAAGTGCCACGAACGATTCGTGACGATCTTCGGCGCGGCGCCCGCCACGCACGGCGCCGCAGGCTGGCAGATGAACGAGCATGCGTTCGAACAGATCGATGCCTGGGGCATGCGGTATGCATCCGACGGGCGTGGCCACGGGCCGTATCGCCCGGTCGTTGGCGGGCGCGCCCTCGCCCATGTCCAGCTGCCGACGACGCTTTCGACGCTCGACGAATTGATCGGCGTCGATGGGCTCGACGAAACCAGCGTCGCCGCGCGGCTGCTCGCTTCGACCGAGCATAATCCCCACGATCAGGTCTTTACGCTGCATGCGGAACTGGAAGGGCAAAAGCTCGCGCCGGTATTCGAGCAATTGCTCGCGGGGTGGCGCGCACAGGGTCACACGTTTGCGACAATGGGCGACTACCATGCGACGCTGGACCGCGAATCGCTGCCATCGTACCCTGTGACGTGGGGCGAAATTCCGGGACGCTCGGGCGAGCTGATCGTCCAGCCCGACTGAGGCGCGCGTGCGGCGCAGCGCGCCTTCAGGCAAGCGCGCCTCGTTGTCGATGCCCGATAGAAGAATGAGAATGCCTCGCGCAGTAAGAAAGGAGAACCAGGTGCCCATTGCAGTCGACCAACCCGTCCCTGATTTCACGGCCGCCGCGACCGGCGGCGACTTCGCGCTGTCCGCGCTGAGGGGCAAGAAGCTGGTCTTGTATTTCTATCCCAAGGACAACACCCCGGGTTGCACGACCGAGGGTCTGCAGTTCCGCGATCTGTATCCCAAATTCAAGAAAGCCGGCGCGGAGATCGTCGGCGTTTCGCGCGACAGCCTTCGCTCGCACGACAACTTCAAGGCGAAGCTGGAATTGCCGTTTCCGCTGATCTCGGACGCTGACGAAACGCTTTGCAAGCTCTTTGACGTCATCAAGATGAAAAAGATGTACGGCAAAGAGGTGCGCGGCATCGAACGCTCGACCTTTCTCATCGACGCCGAAGGCGTGCTACGGCGCGAATGGCGCGGCGTCAAGGTACCGGGGCATGTCGACGAAATCCTCGAAGCTGTACAAGGACTTTGACGCGCGTTATATTGCGTTGCAATGAGTCCGCATTCACCCAGTTTCCGCCGTTGCCGCGCTGGCGTTGTCGAACGCCGCAGAGGTTTCACTCGCAAGGCGCCGCACGACGCTCGAAGTCGAGCCGCTTGCTCCGTTTCAGCCGGGGCGGCGGCTTTTTTATTTTGCTCTGAAGGAGTCGATCGAAATCTAGGCGAACCGGCGTTTCGAAACTGACAGCGCGCTACCCCGCCGCGGCTCGAATGGCCCCCATTTGCAGCCCGATCGAGCCGCGGCGGGGCAGCGTACGATATGCGACCCGATTCATTGAGGGAAACCATGCCTTTGCCTACCCCGCCCAGCAAACTCGGCAATCTGTTGCCGCCGGATGAATTCAAGGCCAAAGCCCGGCCTGCAAAAAACGCGAAGAAACAGGGCATTGCAGGGGAGCAAGCAGAAGCGGCCGAATTCGGCACGATCAGCGGCTCGACGGACGTCGCCGAGCCGCTGGCGCGCGCGGCCAACTCGGCCACCACGCTGCGACCGGTACAAACGCCCGTGGCCGCTTCGTCCAACGACGATGCCGGCGCACCGGCTGGGCGTACCCGAAAATCGAAGCAGACGGCAGCTTTGCTGCAGCCGGTGCCCCAGCCGCAACCTGTCGCCCGGCAAGAGGAACCCGCCAGCGATGCGCGCTCGGCCGCCAATATTGCGCGCGGCGCCAACGCCAAGCCCAGCCCGACACGTTCTCGCAAGAGCGATGCGGAGACGGAAGTGCGAAAGCTCTTCGTGCTCGACACGAACGTGCTGATGCACGACCCGACCTGCCTCTTCCGGTTCGAGGAACACGACGTCTATCTGCCGATGATGACGCTCGAGGAGCTCGACAACCACAAGAAAGGGATGTCGGAGGTCGCGCGCAACGCACGCCAGGTCAGCCGTACGCTCGACGCGCTCGTCGCGAATGCCGGGCCGATCGCGGAAGGGCTGCCGCTTGCAAGGCTAGGCAGCCGCGAGGCGCTGGGCCAGCTCTATTTCCAGACGACGCTCAACGATATCGCGCCCGTGGAAGGGCTCCCGCAGGGCAAGGCCGACAACCAGATTCTCGGCGTGGTTCGCGCGCTTCAGCGCGATCGCCCGGATCGGCAAGTCGTCCTGGTGTCGAAAGACATCAACATGCGGATCAAGGCGCACGCCCTGGGTTTGCCCGCCGAAGATTACTTCAACGATCAAGTCCTCGAAGACAAGGACCTGCTCTTCTCCGGCATTCGTTCGCTTCCGCAGGATTTCTGGACGAAGCATGCCAAGGGCATGGAAAGCTGGCAGGACAACAAGACCGGCACGACCTACTACCGCGTGACCGGCCCGGCCTGTTCCTCGTTGCTCGTCAACGAATTCGTCTATCTGGAACCCACCAACGGGGAGCCGGCATTCCACGCCATCGTGCGCGAGATCAACGGCAAGACGGCGCTTTTGCAGACCTTGCGCGACTACAGCCACCACAAGAACAACGTGTGGGGTATCACGGCGCGCAACCGCGAGCAGAACTTCGCGCTCAATCTGCTGATGAATCCCGATATCGACTTCGTGACGCTGCTTGGCCAGGCCGGTACCGGCAAGACGCTCGTCGCACTGGCAGCGGGGCTCGCACAGGTGCTGGACGAGAAGCGCTACAACGAGATCATCGTCACGCGCGCCACGGTGCCCGTCGGCGAGGACATCGGCTTTCTGCCCGGTACCGAGGAAGAGAAGATGCAGCCGTGGATGGGCGCTTTCGACGATAACCTCGAAGTTCTGCAAAAAACGGACGACAACGCGGGCGAATGGGGACGCGCCGCTACGCAAGAGCTGATCCGCTCGCGGCTGAAAGTGAAGAGCATGAACTTCATGCGTGGGCGCACCTTCGTCGACAAGTACCTGATCATCGACGAAGCGCAGAACCTGACGCCGAAACAGATGAAGACGCTGGTCACGCGCGCGGGCCCCGGCACGAAGATCGTCTGCCTCGGTAACATCGCGCAGATCGATACGCCCTATCTGACCGAAGGCAGCTCGGGCCTCACCTATGTGGTCGACCGCTTCAAGGGCTGGGCTCACAGCGGCCACGTCACGCTCGCGCGCGGCGAACGTTCGCGGCTCGCCGACTACGCGTCCGACATTCTCTGACAGGCACGCGACACGCGAGCGCTCGCGTCGGATATCGCGTCAAAGCCCGGCTCCGGCCGGGCTTTTTCTTGGGGCTGCCCCGACCGGGCCGTCACTGGCTGCACCGCCTACGAAAATCCGTGGATCGAAGCGAAAACGTCCATCGATTGCAACGCTTCTCATGCAAACTTCAAGTGATTTCTCAGGAAATCTTGCCGCACGCCCGTCCAACGGGCTACTATCGGTCGCACCTGTCCATTCCTCTGCCTTGCGTTCGAGAAATCGACGCCGCTTAGCCGCTGCGCCATGCGACGACTTGCCCTTCTCGCTTCCGTCTCACTGCTTCTGGCCGCGTGTTCGAGCGTCCCGACGAATACCGCGCGCTCCAACGCGCCTGGAGAGGCGTGGCGCACGAAGCCGCGCGGCTTGCCGAATTTCGTCGATCATTCGATCGGCCGCGAGGAAATTTCCGTCCAGGCGATGAGCCTCGTAGGCGTGCCCTATCGCTGGGCCGGCAATACGCCGGCGAGCGGGTTCGACTGCAGCGGGCTCGTGCAATATGTGTTCGGCCGTGCCGCGGACGTCAAACTGCCGCGCACGACAGCGGCGATGAGCGAGCGCGGCGAGCCGATCGACCCCGACGAAATCGCAGCCGGCGATCTGGTTTTTTTCAATACGTCGGGCAGGCCCCACTCGCACGTGGGCATCTATGTCGGCAAACTGCGTTTCGTCAATGCCCCTTCGACGGGCGGCACGGTGCGGATCGATTATTTGACGAATCCCTACTGGGCGAAGCGCTTCGACGGCATCCGGCGCATGGCGCCGCCGGTTGGTCAGCCGGCTCCCTTCGACGCGCCGACTTATCTTGCCGCGCCCCGGCAGCCGACGGCTCCCGTTTCCACCGCCCGAACCGAAGCCGGACCCGCGGAGGACGTCGAGACGCCGGCGCAGGCACTGGCAAGGATGCAGCATTACAAGCCGCTTTCCGAACGCGACGACCCGTGGGCCGATACTAGCGCGCCCACCGCCGCAGCCGCTGATGCGGACGCGGCCTCGGCGAACGACGACCCTATCGCCCGTTTCGCGACCAGCAAGTAACCTGCGCCGACGCGCCGCAGTCTAGAGCAGACGCTGCCCGACCCACCAGGCCGCCGCGGCCAGGACCGCTGAGGCGGGAATCGTCAGCACCCATGCCCACACGATATTGCCCGCCACGCCCCACCGCACGGCCGAAAGCTTTTGCGTCGCGCCCACACCGACGATTGCGCCCGTGATCGTGTGTGTCGTCGAAACGGGCACGCCGAGCGCCGAGGCGGTGAACAGCGTAATCGCACCGCCTGCTTCGGCACAGAAGCCTCCGACCGGCTTGAGCTTGGTGATCTTTTGCCCCATCGTGCGCACGATCCGCCAGCCCCCGAAAAGCGTACCGAGGCCCATCGACAGGTAGCACAGGCCGATCACCCAGACCGGTGGCGCATCGGCTGTGGCCGAGGCAAAGCCGGTCGCGATCAGCAGCATCCAGATGATGCCGATCGTTTTCTGCGCGTCGTTGCCGCCGTGGCCCAGGCTGTAGAGTCCCGCGGAAATGAATTGCAGGCGCCGGAAACGACGGTCCACCTTGCTCGGCGGGGTGCGAAAGTAGATCCACGAAACCGCGAGCATGAAAAACGAGCCAAGCACGAAGCCGAGCAGCGGCGAAATGAAAATGAAGGCGACCGTCTTGATGAGTCCGTTGAGGTTCAGCGCCCACCACCCCGACTTCGCCAGCGCCGCACCGACGAGGCCGCCGATCAATGCATGCGACGAACTCGACGGAATGCCGAAACGCCAGGTCAAAATGTTCCAGATGATGGCGCCGACGAGAGCGCCGAAGACGACGTAATGGTCGACGATCTGTGGATCGATCGTTCCTTTACCGACTGTTTGGGCGACCTTCAGGTGGAAGATGAAATAGGCAATGACGTTGCAGGCCGCCGCGAATGCCACCGCTTGTTGAGGCTTGAGCACCCCGGTCGACACGACGGTGGCGATCGAGTTCGCCGCATCGTGAAAGCCGTTCATGAAATCGAAAACAAGGGCAACGGCGATCAGCGTCGCAAGCGCCCACAGCGCAATCTGTATCGAATGCATCGGTCAGGTCCGGTCGGCTCGTTCAGGCGTTTTCCAGCACGATGCCTTCGATGATGTTCGCGACGTCCTCGCACTTGTCGGTGACCGCTTCGAGCAGTTCGTAGACCGCCTTCACCTTGATCAGCGTCTTGACGTCGTCCTCCTCGCGAAAGAGCTTCGACATAGCCGAGCGCAGGACCCTGTCAGCCTCCGACTCCAGACGATCGATCTCTTCGCAAGCCGTCAGAATGGCACGCGCCTGACTCATGTCCGACAGCATGTTGACAGCCTGCTGTACATGCTTGGACGTGCCCGTGCAGATGTGCGCAAGTTCACGCGCCTCGGAGCTCAACGCCTGGACATCGTAGAGCGAGATGGCCGTGGCGACGTCCTCCATGAGATCGAGGATGTCATCCATCGTCGTGATCAACTTATGGATTTCGTCGCGATCGAGCGGCGTAATGAAGGTCTTGTGCAGCAGGTCGATGGTTTCGTGCGTGAGCTTGTCCGCCGCTTTTTCGTTGACCTGTACGCGCTGCTTGTGCACTTCGGCTTCGCCGAGGTTATCGATCAGGCGTTCGAGCTCTTCGCTCGCAGCAACGATGCACTTCGCGTGCTCATTGAAGATTTCAAAGAATTTGCCCTCGGTGGGCATGAAACGACCGAACATGGCTATCCCGGGAGAGAGACGTCTGTGACTGACACAAAATCGCAACATTGTACCGGGTAGCGCCGCTTCCCCCAATGGTTGCAACCGTTTATGACAGGCAATTCGTCGTCGTCGGGCCGCACTTGGCTGCCCTCACTCGCCGCCGTGGAAAGTCTGTGCGCCGGCGAAGTTGTCGAACTTCGTGTATTGGCCCAGGAATGTCAGTCTGACGGGCCCGATCGGGCCGTTACGCTGCTTGCCGATGATGACCTCGGCCGTACCTTTGTCGGGACTGTCGGGGTTGTAAACTTCGTCCCGGTAAATGAACAGAATGACGTCCGCGTCTTGTTCGATTGCACCGGATTCGCGCAGGTCGGACATCACGGGCCGTTTGTTCGGCCGCTGTTCGAGGCTTCGGTTCAACTGCGACAGCGCAATCACCGGTACATCGAGTTCCTTCGCCAGGCCCTTGAGCGAACGCGATATTTCGGAGATTTCGGTCGCACGGTTTTCGCCGGGCGAACTGCCCGACATCAGTTGCAGATAATCGACGATGATGAGCCCGAGCTTGCCGCATTGACGCGCGAGCCGCCGCGCGCGCGAGCGCAGCTCCATCGGATTGAGGCCGCCCGTCTCGTCGATGAACAGTTGCGCCTCGCTCATCTTTTGCACGGCATGCGTGAGCTTGGGCCAATCTTCATCGGTAAGCCGCCCGGTGCGCATGCGGTGCTGATCGAGCCGCCCGACCGAGCCCAGCATCCGCATGACGAGCTGCGTGCCCGGCATTTCCATCGAAAAGACCGCTACCGGCAAACCGTATTCCACCGCCACGTACTCGCCGATGTTCATCGAGAGCGCGGTCTTACCCATCGACGGTCTGCCGGCGACGATGATCAACTCGCCGCCATGCATGCCCGATGTCATGCGATCGAGATCGACGAAGCCCGTCGGTGTGCCCGTGACGTCGCTCGGATTGGCCGTGTGATAGAGCGTGTCGATACGCTCGACGACCTGCGTCAGCAGCGGACCGATTTCGAGGAAGCCCTGCGTGCCGCGCGCGCCGTCTTCCGCAATCGAAAAAACTTTCGATTCGGCTTCGTCGAGCAGCTGCCGAACTTCCTTGCCCTGTGGATTGAAAGCGTCCGCCGAAATTTCATCCGCCACCGAGACGAGGCGGCGCAACACGGCGCGGTCCCGCACGATCTCCGCGTAACGGCGAATATTCGCCGCGCTCGGCGTGTTCTGCGCCAGTGCGTTCAGATAGGACAGCCCGCCAACCTCGTCCGCTTTGCCCGCGCTCGTCAGCGCTTCGTAGACGGTCACGACGTCGGCGGGACGCGTGGACGCGATGAGCCGGCCGATGTGCTCGTAAATGAGGCGGTGGTCGTAGCGGTAAAAATCGCTCTGGGAGAGGAAATCCGCGATGCGGTCCCACGCCGCGTTGTCGAGCAGCAACCCGCCCAATACGGACTGCTCGGCCTCGATCGAATGCGGCGGGACTTTGAGCGACTCGAGCTGGGGGTCTTTGGACGGTGCGTTCATGGGGAGGAATTATCGCGAAATGGCGAGCCGTCCGCCACAGAAACGAAAAAGGGCAGTAGCCGAAAACCGGCTCCTGCCCTCGTTCGCTTGGCGCCGCAGCATGTGCGGCGTTCAAGCATGCGTCAGGCGTGCTCGCCGAGCACCGAGACGTTGACGTCGACAACGACGTCCGTATGCAGCGAAACCTGCACCGGGTGGTCGCCCACCATCTTCAGCGGCCCCGTCGGCATGCGCACTTGCGCCTTCTCGACAGCGAAGCCTTGCTTCGTCAGCGTTGCGGCGATGTCCGCGTTCGTGACCGAACCGAACAGGCGACCGTCGACGCCGGCCTTCTGCGCGATCTGGACCGTCAGGCCCGACATCTTTTCACCGAGTGCTTGCGCGGCGACAAGCTTTTCACCGGCGATTTTTTCGAGCTCGGCGCGACGGACTTCGAACTCGGCGATCGCGTCCTTCGTGGCACGGCGGGCCAATTTCTGCGGGATCAGGAAGTTACGGGCGTAACCGTCCTTCACCTTGACGATGTCGCCGAGGTTGCCCACGTTGACGACTTTTTCCAAAAGAATGATTTGCATTCGAATTCTCCTTGTGCCGTCGTCCGCTTAGGCCTTGTGCAGATCGGTGTACGGCAGCAGCGCGAGAAAGCGCGCGCGCTTGATTGCCGTATCGAGCTGGCGTTGATAGTGGGCCTTCGTACCCGTCAGACGAGCCGGCGTGATCTTGCCGTTTTCGCCGATGAAGTCCTTCAGCGTTTCGATGTCCTTGTAGTCGATGTACTCGACGCCAGCAGCCGTGAAGCGGCAGAACTTCTTGCGCTTGAAGAGCGGGTTTTGTTGCTGACGGCGCTTGTCGAACTTCTTACCAGTAGGGCGGGGCATGTTCAGTCCTTTCCAATGTCCTGCAATTCTGTGATGTGAAACACCAAGGTTCTCGCGTTACGGCTTTTCTTGGCCAGAAAGCCCGTGAAGAGCGCCTCTACGCCCATCTCGCAGCTTTCGAGCTGTCCGCTCGCGGCGCCTGCGGCCACCGCGGGCATCGTCAATTCGACTTGCCGGGCGATACCGGCTTCGACGACTTCCGCGTGGTGCTGCAATGTGCAGCTTGCGATCGGCACGCCAGCCGGCGTGTAGCGCAGCGGTTCGCGCTCGATCACACGGGCCGTGAGTTGCAGCCTGTTCACGAAAGCGGTAAAGAGCCTGAAAAACCTTGGCGGCTTCTAACGTGAATCCGTTAAGCCTGCGCTTCGGACGGCTGCGACGAGACGGCCGCCTTCTTGGCTTCTTCGCGCTGCACTTCCTTCATCATCGGCGACGGGCCGGTTTCGGCCTTCTTCATCTTGACGATGAGGTGGCGCAGCACGGCGTCGTTGAACTTGAATGCGTGCTCGAGCTCTTCGAGCGTTGCCTGATCGCATTCGATGTTCATGCAGACGTAGTGAGCCTTCGCGAGTTTCTCGATCATGTAGGCCAGTTGGCGACGGCCCCAGTCTTCGATGCGGTGGATCTGACCGCCACGCGTGGTGATCGTGGACTTGTACCGCTCGATCATGGCGGGCACCTGCTCGCTCTGATCGGGGTGCACGACGAATACGATTTCGTAATGACGCATACACACTCCTTGTGGATTGAAGCCACCCGGGCGTCGATGGTAAAAAACCCAACCGGTGTGGCAAGTGAGAAGCCCGAAAGTGTAACCCAATTGTGTGGGAGACGCAATTGCATTTGCCCTTCGGCCGGCGATTGCCGTGATATTTCAATGACTTGGCGCTCAGCCTAGCCGGTCATCGCCTGCGCCGCCCATCCAGTAGCCGGGCCGTGCGTAGACGGCCTTCAGGTAATCCATGAAGTACCGGACCTTCGCCGGCACGTATCGCTGCTGCGGGTAGACCGCCAGGATGTCGTAATCCGGTAGCGCAAACTCGTCGAGGACGGTTTCGAGCTCGCCGCGTTCGAGGTCTTCCGCGATCTCCCACGTCGAGCGCCAGCCGAGCCCGAGCCCCTCGCGCGCCCAACGGTGCAGCAGTTCGCCGTCGTTGCAGTCGAGCGTGCCGGTGACGCGCATCGTCACGAGCTTGCCGGCGCGCCGAAAGTTCCACCCGCGGTTTTGCCCCCCTTGAAGGTTGAACGCCAGGCAATTGTGCTGAAGCAGGTCCTCGAGTGTCTTCGGCCGGCCATGTTTCTCGAAATAGGCGGGCGTGCCGCAGACCACGCGGCGATTCGAGGCGAGCTTGATGGCCACGAAAGACGGATCGACCGCCCCGCCGATCCGGATCGACAAGTCGTAGCCCTCGCGCACGAGATCGACGACTCTGTCGGTCAGGTTGAAGGAGATTTTCAGCTCGGGCTTGTCCGCGAGGAACGCCGGCGCGAGCGGCGCGACATGCTTGCGCCCGAAACCCGCCGGCGCGGAGACGATCAGATGGCCGCCGACGGCGCGCAGCCCCGCGGCCAGCTCGTTTTCGGCCTGCTCCCATTCCGTCAGGAGCCCTCTGCACCGTTCGAGGAACGATGCCCCTTCCTCGCTCACGACGAGCCGGCGCGTGGAACGGTACATCAGCTTCACGCCGAGCCGTTTTTCGAGCGCATCGATGCGTCGGCCGAGAATGACCGGCGATACGCCCTCTTCCAGCGCCGCCGCCGCGAGGCTGCCCGCGTCGGCCACGCGTACGAACGTCTCGATCTGCTTGAAGCGATCCATTTTCAGTCTCCCTGTCACGCCGGGCTGGCCGAGCAGCCAGCCAGCGATCCCCCACCTTAATTCAATACTTTTTGTATCGGATCAATCGACACGAAGCGATCTTATCAAACCTTTCTCGGCCACTTACAGTGATTGCAACGAAGTACTCAACTATCAGGAACAGGAACCAGGAGACACTCATGCCGAAAATGAGAGCTATCGACGCCGCCGTGCTCGTGCTGGAGAAAGAAGGCATCGATACCGCCTTCGGTGTGCCCGGCGCCGCGATCAATCCGCTTTATTCGGCACTGAAAAAGGCCGGCGGCATCAGTCATGTGCTGGCGCGTCACGTCGAAGGCGCTTCGCACATGGCCGAGGGATATACGCGCGCCGCGCCGGGCAACATCGGCGTGTGCATCGGCACCTCGGGGCCGGCCGGCACGGACATGATCACCGGGCTCTACTCCGCGTCGGCCGATTCGATTCCGATTCTCGCCATCACGGGCCAGGCGCCGCGCTCGCGGCTTTACAAGGAAGACTTCCAGGCCGTCGATATCGAATCGATCGCCAAGCCCGTCACGAAGTGGGCCGTGACCGTTCGCGAGCCGGCGCTCGTGCCGCGCGTGTTTCAGCAGGCGTTTCACCTCATGCGCTCGGGCCGCCCGGGCCCCGTGCTCGTCGATTTGCCGATCGACGTGCAACTGGCCGAAATCGAATTCGACATCGCGACCTACGAGCCGCTGCCGGTCTACAAGCCGCGGGCCACACGCGGCCAGATCGAGGCCGCGCTCACCATGCTCAATGACGCCGAGCGCCCGCTCATCGTGTCCGGCGGCGGCGTCATCAACGCGGCAGCCGAGGCCTTGCTCGTGGAATTCGCCGAGACGCTCGGCGTGCCCGTCATCCCGACGCTGATGTCGTGGGGCGCGATCGCCGACGACCATCCGCTCATGGCCGGCATGGTGGGTCTGCAAACGTCGCACCGCTATGGCAATGCCACCCTGCTCGCCTCGGATTTCGTGCTCGGGATCGGCAACCGGTGGGCCAATCGGCATACCGGCAGTGTGGAGGTCTATACGAAGGGCCGCAAGTTCGTGCACGTCGACATCGAGCCCACGCAGATCGGGCGCGTGTTCGGCCCGGATCTGGGCATCGTTTCGGACGCCAAAGCCGCGCTCGAACTCTTCGTGGAAGTGGCGCGCGAGTGGCGTGCCGAAGGCCGCCTGAAGGATCGCGCCGAATGGGCCGAGGCCTGCCGCGAACGCAAGCGCACGCTGCACCGCAAGACGCATTTCGATAACGTGCCGATCAAGCCGCAGCGCGTCTACGAGGAGATGAACAAGGCGTTCGGCCGCGACACCTGCTACGTCAGCACGATCGGACTCTCGCAGATCGCCGCCGCGCAATTCCTCCATGTCTACCAGGCTCGCAACTGGATCAACTGCGGTCAGGCCGGACCGCTCGGCTGGACGATTCCCGCGGCGCTCGGCGTGCGCGCGGCGGACCCGCAGCGTCCGATCGTCGCGCTCTCGGGCGACTACGACTTCCAGTTCATGATCGAGGAGCTCGCCGTCGGCGCGCAGTTCAACCTGCCCTATGTGCACGTGGTGGTCAACAACTCGTATCTGGGCCTGATCCGGCAAGCGCAGCGCGCTTTCGACATGGACTACTGCGTGCAGCTCGCTTTCGAGAACATCAACGCTCCGGAGCTCAACGGATATGGCGTCGATCATGTCGCCGTGGCCGAGGGCCTCGGCTGCAAGGCACTGCGCGTATTCAAACCCGAGGACATCCAGCCCGCGCTGAAAAAAGCGCAGGCGATGCTCTCGGAGTTCAAGGTGCCGGTCGTCGTGGAAGTGATTCTCGAGCGGGTGACGAATATCGCCATGGGCGCGGAGATCGATGCGGTCAACGAATTCGAACCGCTCGCCGAAACGCTCGAAGACGCGCCGACGGCCATCGCCGCGTTCGAATGACACCGCTTTTCGCATCCTGACCTGACTTACCTGACTGACTGACCGACCGACGAGTCACCACCATGCCGAAATTCGCAGCCAACCTGACCATGCTGTTCAACGAAGTGCCGTTTCTCGAGCGCTTCGCGGCAGCCGCGAAGGCGGGTTTCACCGCCGTCGAATTCCTGTTCCCGTATCCGTATCCCGCCGCCGAACTGGCTGAGCGGCTTGCCTCCAACCAGCTACGGCTGGTGCTGCATAACCTGCCGGCCGGCAACTGGGATGCGGGCGAGCGCGGCATCGCCTGCCTGCCCGAGCGCGTCTCCGAGTTTCAGGACGGTGTCGGGCGCGCGATCGACTACGCCAAAGCGCTCGGCGTGCCGCAGTTGAACTGCCTCGTCGGCATCCGGCCGCAGCAGGTGGACGCCCGGCGCAGCTTCGACACCCTCGTCGAAAACCTACGATTCGCCGCCGCGGCGCTCAAGCGCGAAGGCATCCGGCTGCTCGTCGAGCCCTGCAACGCGTTCGACATCCCCGGGTTCGCGCTCAACCGTTCGAAGGAAGCGCTCGATGTCATTGCGGCGGTCGATTCCGACAACCTCTACCTGCAATACGACATCTATCATATGCAGCGGATGGAGGGCGAGCTCGCGGCCACCATCGAACGCAATTTGCCGCGCATCGCGCACATCCAGCTTGCCGACAACCCGGGCCGGCATGAACCGGGCACGGGCGAGATCAACTACCCGTTCCTGTTCGCCTGGCTCGATAAACTGGGCTACGACGGCTACATCGGCTGCGAGTACAAGCCGCTCACGACGACGCAAGCCGGACTCGGCTGGCTCGAACGCGCGATACGCGAGTAGGCCGGCTGCAGGCCGGCACGCACTGCCAATCGACGGCAACGGCTCGGGAAACGGCATACCCCATCCGCCCCGCAACATCAGATCAACGGAACTACGGAAATGGCAAAGATCGGTTTCATCGGACTCGGCATCATGGGCGCGCACATGGCGCGCAACCTGCTCAAGGGCGGGCATACGCTCGTCGTCAACGGCAAGTACCCGGTACCTGAGGATCTACGCGGCAACACGACCGTGGTCGAGGATTCCACCGCGGTCGCCCGCGCATCGGACATCGTCATCTCGATGGTCCCGGACACGCCCGACGTGGACAATGTGCTCTTCGCCGATGACGGCGTCGCAGCGGGCCTGGCCCCCGGCAAGCTCGTCATCGACATGAGTTCCATTTCGCCGCTCGACACGCAAGCCTTCGCCAAACGCATCAACGCACTCGGCTGCGACTATCTCGACGCGCCTGTCTCGGGCGGCGAGGTCGGAGCCCGCGACGCCACGCTGACGATCATGGTCGGCGGCCCCGACGCCGCTTTCGAGCGCGCCAAGCCGCTGTTCGAGCTGATGGGCAAGAACATTTCGCTCATCGGGGACAACGGTGCCGGCCAGACTTGCAAGGTCGCGAACCAGATCATCGTGGCGCTCAATATCGAAGCGGTGGCCGAAGCGCTGCTGTTCGCCGCACGCTCGGGTGCCGATCCCGAGCGCGTGCGCCGTGCACTGATGGGCGGCTTCGCCTCGTCGCGCATTCTCGAAGTGCATGGCGAACGGATGACGAAGCGTACGTTCAAGCCGGGCTTTCGCATCGAACTCCATCGCAAGGATCTGAACCTCGCGCTCGACGGCGCGCGCAAGCTCGGCATTTCGCTGCCGCATACGGCCAGCGCGCAACAGCTGTTCAGCGTATGCGCGGCGCACGGCGGCAATGCCTGGGACCACTCCGCCATGCTGCGCGCGCTCGAGATCATGGCGGGCTTCGAGATCGCCCAGGCCGACGACGGCACCGCGCCCGCGGCCTGAAAACGGGAGACGCACGCCAAGACACGCCGCGTGCGGCCGTCGCGCCGCCCGGATGCTGCGCAAGTCACGGCAAAGCGGGATATCGGCCGCGCCTCGCGTGCGGGGGCGGCCGGCTTGTGGGGCGCTACGCCCGGCGTTTGCGTTCGTCGTGCCGTTTGCGGCCGGCGTCGCGCGCCGTGGCGGGCAAAACGCCGCTTTCGGGCTGAGAGCGGCGAGCGGGGTCCGTCAGCGGCACCCGGCGACGTCGGGGAAGCCTTGGTCGGTCAGACGTCGTCGTCGGGTGTCCGCCTGCCGGATGTCGAGCATACGGCGCAACGCCGGCGTCCTACCGGGCGTGGCGCCCGGATTCAGTAAGTATCGAAGGCGAGCTGCAGCACTGTGCGCTCCTTCATACCCGCTGCCAGCGCGAGCATCAGCAGTACGCGCGCCTTGTACGGGTTGAGCGAGCCGGCGCTCACGAATCCCAGCGCATCGTCGGGCGCCGCGCCGTTGTGCATGACATGGCCGGAGCCGACCCGCGACGCGCGCACGACCGCGACGCCCTGCTCCGCGGCTTGCGCGAGCGCCGCTTGCAACGTGGCGTGGATCGAACCGTTGCCGGTCCCGGCCACGACGATGCCGCGCACCCCGGCAGCAACCAACGCATCGACGGCCGTACGCGACGCCCCGGCGTAGCTCGCGACGATCTCGACGGCGGGCCACCCGTTCGCTGCGTCGAACGGTGTCGCCGCCGTATGCGGCCGCACGACGGTGCGCTGAAACTCGACGCGCCCATCCTGTACCCACCCGAGCACGCCGACTTCATGCGATTGGAACGCATCGACGGCGTAAGTGCTCGTCTTGACGATATCGCGCGCGCTGTGAATCCGGTTGTTGAATGCGACGAGCACCCCTTGGCCATGGGCGGCACGCGCGGCCGCCACCGTCACCGCACCCAGCAGGTTCAGCGGCCCATCGGCGGAAAGCGACGAGGACGGCCGCATTGCGGCCGTAAGCACGACCGGCTTGGCCGTTTTGACCGTCAGATGCAGCAGATAGGCGGTTTCTTCGAGCGTATCCGTGCCGTGCGTGATGACGATACCGTCGATGTCTTCGCGTGCGGCGAGCGTGTGAATGCGCTCGAGCAGCGTATTCCAGAGCGGAAAATCGAGATCCTTGCTGTCGATGCTGGCGACCTGTTCGGCCTGGACGGCTGCGACGCCGGCGAGCGCGGGCACGGCGGCCAGCAGCTTGTCGACGCCGACGACGCCGGCCTGATAGCCGGCCGTTTGCGCCGCGTCGGGCGCGGAGCCGGCAATCGTGCCGCCCGTCGCCAGCACGGCGACACGGGGCAACGGCAAGGAGGATGCGGAGGTAGCGGTCGTGTTCATGGCCGCCATTCTATACGCGCGAAAGCCGCTCGCCGAGCCTGTTGCCGCTGCGGCGGGCGGGTGCTTCGCAATCGGTGGGCACGGGGCGCCGCGACTTGCGGCTCAGGCCGCTTCACGCAGCTTGCCGGTGATGTCCGTGCCGGCGAGCTCAGGGGCGAACATTTCGATGAGCCGATACGCATAGGCCCGCAAAATGGCGCCCTTGCGGACCCCGACGCGCGTCGTGCTCGCCGCGAACAGATGCTGCGAATCGAGTGCAACGAGGCCGGTGTCGCGCTTGGAGTCGTACGCCATCGCCGCCACGATGCCGACGCCCATGCCAAGCTCGACGTAGGTCTTGATCACGTCCGCGTCGATGGCCGTCAGCACGACGTCGGGCAATTGGCCCGTTTTCTCGAATGCTTCATCGATATGCGAGCGGCCGGTGATATCGCGCTCATACGTAATGATCGGGAAATCGGCGACCTCCTCGAGCGTCACGTTGGTCCGCGTGGCCAGCGGATGGTCTTTCGGCACCACGATCACGTGATGCCACGTGTAGCACGGGAACGTGAGGATGTCGGCATAGCTGTCGAGGCCTTCCGTCGCAATCGCGATATCGGCCTCGCCGTCGACGAGCATCTGCCCGATCTGACGTGGACTACCCTGGCGCAAGGCGAGATGGACCTTCGGAAACGCCTCTTTGAACTGGCGAATGACGGGCGGCAGCGCATAGCGCGCCTGCGTATGCGTCGTGGCCACGACGAGATGGCCCGTGTCCTCGTCCGCGTACTGGCGCGCGACGCGGCGCAGGTTCTCGGCATCGAGCAGCATTCGCTCGATCAGGCGATGCACCGCCTTGCCCGGCTCCGTCAGGCCGGTGAGGCGTTTGCCGCGCCGCACGAAGATGTCGACGCCGAGCTCGTCCTCGAGATCCTTGATCTGCTTGGAGACGCCCGATTGCGAGGCGAACAGCACATTCGCGACCTCGGTGAGGTTCAGATTGCGGCGCACCGCTTCGCGTACGTATCGCAGTTGTTGGAAGTTCATGCAAGTCTCGCTGGTTCGGGAGTACGGCGGTCGATTCGGTAAGGCGCGATGCACTCAGTATGCGGCGACATCGAGAAACTCGCTGACGAACGGTGTGCCCGGACGCTCATAGACTTCCTCCGGGGTGCCCTGCTGCTCGACGCGCCCATGATTGAGCACGACGATACGATCCGCCACATCGCGCGCTTCCTCCTGATCATGTGTGACGAAGAGCGTCGTGATCGCAAGCTCGTCGTGCAGCCGTCGCAGCCAATTGCGCAGCTCTTTACGCACCTTGGCGTCGAGCGCGCCGAACGGCTCGTCTAGCAACAGCACGGACGGGTCGACGGCCAACGCGCGCGCCAGTGCCACGCGCTGCCGCTGCCCGCCCGAGAGTTCGGCGGGATAGCGCTGGCCGAGCTGCGCGAGCTGCACGCGTTCGAGCAGCTCCCGCACTTTGGCGTCGATCGCCGCGGCCGCGGGTCGCTCGCGACGCGGCTTGACGCGCAGTCCGAACGCAACGTTCTCGAAGACCGTCATATGACGAAAGAGCGCGTAATGCTGGAACACGAACCCGACACGCCGATCGCGCGGGTCGAGGATGGTGACGTCGCGGCCGTTCAATACGATTTCGCCGGCATCGGCCGACTCGAGCCCGGCCACCACGCGCAAAAGAGTCGTCTTGCCGCAGCCCGACGGTCCGATCAAGGCCGCCAGCTCGCCGCGGCCGAACTCGAGCGATACGTCGTCGAGCGCCTTGAAGTCGCCGAAATGTTTTTCCAGATTGCGAACGGTGATGCTCATGACGATCCTTTCATCGATGATGCGTGCGGCCCACGCCGGCGGCGGCCATCCGGCGCTCCGCGACGAGCTTCGCCACCAGCGTCGCGAGCGCGATCAACGCGAGCAGCGACGCAACTGCGAAGGCGGCCGCGAAGTTGTAGTCGTTGTAGAGAATCTCGACGTGCAGCGGCATGGTGTCGGTCAGACCGCGGATATGGCCCGAGACCACCGATACCGCACCGAACTCGCCCATTGCCCGTGCGTTGCAGAGGATCACGCCGTAGAGCAAGCCCCACTTCACGTTCGGCAGCGTGACCCGGCGCCAGATTTGCCAGCCCGACGCGCCGAGCACCCGCGCCGCTTCCTCCTGCTCCTTACCCTGCGCCTGCATGAGCGGAATCAGCTCGCGCGCGACGAACGGAAACGTCACGAATAGCGTCGCGAGCACGATGCCCGGCACCGCGAACACGATCTGAAGGTCGTGCCGCTCGAGCCACGGACCGAGCCAGCCTTGGGCGCCGAACAGCAGCACGTATATGACGCCCGAAATCACGGGGGACACCGAGAACGGCAGATCGATCAGCGTCGTGAGCAGTGCGCGGCCTCGAAACTCGAACTTCGCGATCGCCCACGAAGCGGCGAGCCCGAACACGAGATTGAGCGGCACGGCAATCGCGGCGACACCGAGCGTCAGCGCGATCGCCGCGCGTGCATCGGGCTCGACGAGCGACTCGAAATAAAAGCGCACACCTTTGCTGAACGCCTCGGTGAAGACGGCGGCCAACGGCACGACGAGAAACAGCGAGAGAAAAACGAGCGCGATGCCGATGAGCGTCCAGCGCGGCACCCACTGGGCCGCAGGCGCGAACCGGCGCGCCGATGCGGCCGGTCGGCGGACGCCGGCGGTCTGAGCACGCTCCCGATTTTCATGCGTATCGGCTCGCGCCCGCACGCCATCCGCTGCCGGCGCGCGAGCCGAACGGGCGGTCGCAGCAAGTTGGTTCATGTGAGCGCTCCCGAGATCGTCGTACCGCTCGTCGGACCCGACCGGCGGCGCCCACGCGGACTCGTGCGCCGCTGCCAATGCCATTGCAGCGCGTTGATCGCGAAAAGCATCAGGAACGAAGCGACGAGCATCGCGGTGGCGAGCGCAGTTGCACCGGCATAGTCGTACTGTTCCAGTTTGGTGATGATGATGAGCGAGGTGACTTCGGACTTCATCGGAATGTTGCCGGCGATGAAGATGACCGAACCGTATTCGCCGAGTGCGCGCGCGAACGCGAGCGCGACCCCCGTGGACCAGGCGGGCACGAGCGCGGGCAGCACGACGCGCACGAACGTCTGGGCGCGCGAGGCGCCAAGGCAGGCGGCGGCTTCTTCCTGCGCGCGCTCGAAATCGGCAAGGACCGGCTCCACTGTTCGCACGACGAACGGCAGGCCGATGAAGGTCAACGCGACCAGCACGCCAAGCGGCGTAAATGCCACTTTGAGGCCGAGCGGCGCGAGCCACCGGCCGATCCATCCGTGCTCGGAGTAGACCGTCGCGAGTGCGATACCGGCCACCGCGGTCGGCAGCGCGAACGGCAGATCGACGATGGCATCGACGAACCGTTTGCCGGGAAACCGATAGCGCACGAGCACCCACGCGACGAGCAGGCCGAACGCGCCGTTGATGAGTGCCCCAACCGCCGCGGCGCCGATCGTCAAACGGTACGAGGCAACGACGCGTGGCGAAGCGACAGCCGCGAAGAACGGCGCGGGTCCGAGCGTCGCCGCCTTCAAAAAGGCCATGGCGAGCGGTATGAGCACGACGAGACCCAGGTAGGTCAGCGTGAGACCGAGTGTCAGACCGAAGCCGGGCAAGGCGCCGGGTTTGCGAAAAGCGAATTTCGTCATGCTTTCGACCGATAGGCGGGCACCGCTCAATGCGGCTGATAAATCGAATCGAACACTCCACCGTCGGCAAAGTGCGTCTTTTGCGCGTTGGTCCAGCCGCCGAATGTGGCATCGACCGTGTAGAGCTTGAGTTTCGGGAACTGCGCGGTCAGATCGGCCGGCAAATTGGTGGCGCGCGGCCGATAGTAGTTGCGCGCCGCGATCCGCTGTCCTTCGTCGGTATAGAGAAAGCGCAGATACGCTTCGGCGAGCTTGCGCGTGCCGCGCCGCTCGACGACGCGGTCCACGACCGCCACCGGGGGCTCCGCCAGGATGCTGGCCGACGGCACCACGATCTCGAACTTGTCCGCGCCGAATTCCTTGCGTGCGAGAAACGCCTCGTTCTCCCACGCGATCAGCACATCGCCGAGACCGCGTTGCACGAAGCTCGTCGTCGCGCCGCGCGCTCCGGAATCGAGCACGCCCGCATTGCGATAGAGCGCAGTGACGAACGCGCGGGCCTTGGCGGCGTCGCCGCCCGGCCGGTTGAGCGCATAGGCCCAGGCCGCCAGGTAATTCCAGCGCGCCCCGCCCGAAGTCTTGGGGTTCGGCGTCACGATCGAAACCCCCGGTTTCACCAGATCGTCCCAATCCTTGATGTGCTTGGGGTTGCCGCTGCGCACGAGGAACACGATCGTCGACGTATAGGGTGAGGCGTTGTCCGGCAACCGCTTTTGCCAGTCTTGTGCCACGAGGCCCCGGTCGGCCAGCGCCTGGATGTCGTAGGCCAGCGCGAGTGTCACGACGTCGGCCTGCAGGCCGTCGAGCACCGAGCGCGCCTGCGCACCGGAGCCGCCGTGCGACTGACGGATCGAAAGCGTCTCGCCCGTCTGGGCTTTCCATTGCGCGGCGAAAGCCTTGTCGACGTCTTGATAGAGCTCGCGCGTCGGGTCGTAGGAAACATTGAGCAGCGTCGTTTGCGCGAATGCGCTCGGCGATCCAAGAATCAGCGCCGCCGTGCCGGCGGCCATCCCCGCCAACCAGCGTCTGCGCGCGCCGGAACGCGCCGTTCCCCGTGTGCTCATGCGTTTCCCCTCTGCCTGCCGGCGTTTGTATGAAGTCGGGCCAGTCTAGACGGTCGCCCTTATGAGCGGAACGAATGGATTTTCATTTTTTTATACGAAAAAATGCTAAAGGCGGCACTGGAGCCTTCGCCGCGGGGTCGCAACGTTTTGCTTGAAATCCGCACGATACTGTATAAAAATACAGCAACCTGTTCATACATACAGTGACCCTATGACCAAACTCACCGCACGGCAGCAGCAGGTATTCGATCTGATCCGGCAATCGATCGAGCACAGTGGTTTTCCGCCCACCCGCGCCGAAATCGCCGCGGCGCTGGGTTTCAGCTCGGCAAACTCAGCTGAAGAGCACTTGCGCGCGCTGGCGCGAAAGGGTGTCATCGAACTGGCCGCGGGTGCATCGCGCGGCATCCGGCTGCTCGGTCTGGACGATGCGCCGCGTCAGCTTTCGCTGCCCCATGCGGCGCTCATGCAGTTGTCGCTGCCGCTGGTCGGACGAGTCGCAGCGGGCAGCCCCATCCTGGCGCAGGAGCATATCTCGCAGCATTACGTCTGTGACCCGGCGCTCTTTTCGAGCAAACCGGATTACCTGCTCAAGGTGCGGGGCCTGTCGATGCGCGACGCCGGCATTCTCGATGGCGACCTGCTGGCGGTGCAAAAGCGCACCGAAGCGAATGACGGTCAAATCATCGTGGCGCGTCTTGGGGACGACGTCACGGTCAAGCGCTTGAAGCGCCGCCCCGACGGTCTCGAACTGATCGCCGAAAACCCCGATTACGAGAACATCTTCGTGCACGCCGGCAGCGCGGAGTTCGCGCTCGAGGGGATTGCCGTCGGCTTGATTCGTCCCACCGAATTCTGAATTACGAACATCACGGAGACGCCATGGACCGCCTTGCCCGCCTTATTCCGTTTCGCGCCTTCGGCCGCCTGCGTCGTTTGCGCGGCCTCATTCCCTGCCCGCCGCTCGAAGCAACTCCGTTGCGCACCGCCGGGCGCGAATCGACGTTTGCGTCGTCTTCAGGCCTCCAGCCGTCGACACAGCCCGCGTTTGCCCGTGTGTCACTCAACAGCGGCCTGCACGCGGAGCCCGCGCGCCGCGCTCCTGTCCGGGTTTATCACGGCGCGTCGCGCGTAATCCTTGTCGGCACGATCGACGCTGTGTGCCGCATGATCGATCGGTGCATCGACGAGGAGCGCGCCGGGCTGCGCTCAGCCAGTTTGGGTTGAATCCGAGGGGGCAACGCCGGGGCGCATGGGTCCCATCGCCCGCTGAAACAGGTTGTTACCGCTGGTGATGACGGCCGGGATCGTTTCGCGTCGGAAGCAGTCCATCATGAATTCCATCCGAATGAGCTGACTATCGAATGATGAACGATCAAAGGAGTCCCGGCCGCCGCCATCGGCTCGTCACCGCTGTCGCCGTCCTCATTGCCGTTATCGTCCTCGGGGTGGCCGCCTTGGCGTACGCCTCGCCGTATCTTGTGCTGGATCGGCTCAAGCGCGCGGCGGACGCTCGGAATGCCGAAATCGTCAATCGCTACGTCGACTATCCGGCGCTGCGCACGAGCCTGAAGCAGCAGGTGACCGAGATGCTGGCTCGCCGCATCGATGAGCAAAAACGGGAGCATCCGTTCGCGGCGCTCGGTGCGCTGGTCGGTATGGCGCTGATTGGCCCGCTCGTTGACGCTTATGCCACGCCGGACGGCGTCGCGGCGCTATTGAACGGCTTGCCGCCCCGCGGCGAACCGGGCGAAACGCCGCCGCAGCCGGGCGCACAACCCGACGAGGACTCTGCCGCGTCGGGCCAGGGGCAATCCAACGCGCCCGCGCCTGCGCCTGCGCCTACTCAACCGCCGCGAGCGAGCGCGGGATATGACGGCATCGATCAATTCGTCGTCACCTATCGGCGCGATGCGCAAAGCCGGCCCTACAGCGTGCTGCTGCGGCGCGACGGCTGGTTCTCGTGGAAGCTCTTCGCGGTCAACCTGAACCAGTAGCGTGCGCGCTGCCTGTCGGCGCTCAGGTTTCCGTTCCCGCGCCAGCCTTGGCGGGCGCTGCAGTCACGGGCTCTTGCTCATGCGCCGTCGAGACGGCCACGAGAATGCTGCACGACACGCGATCGAGCAATAGCGTGTTACCTGCCCCCATCCACCAGCGGGACAAACCGCTCCGTGCGCGATGCCCGACCACGACGAGGTCCACTTTCAAATCGGCGGCGAGCCGGGCGATTTCATCGATCGGATGACCGAACGCGAAATGCCCCTGTGATTTGACACCCCGCTCTGTGAGCCAATCGACGCCTTCCTGCAGGATTTCCCGGGCGGCGTCCTCGAAGCGGCCGCACGCGACGTCGGTCAATAGCCCAGCGCTTTGGGCGATGCTCGTGCGCATGTCGACAACCGACAATAGATGCGTTTCCGCCTTCAGGTCGAGCGCGAGATCGGCGCCGCAGCGCAATGCTTTGCGGCCTTCGCGCGTGCCGTCGTAACAGAGCAGAATTTTGTTGTAGCTTGCCATCGTGGCCTCCCTTCCTGCGTTAACCGCAGACGTTTGGTTCAATCATGGTGCGGCGCACCCGCGCTTGCAAGAGATGGAAAACGCCTAGTTCGCTGCCGCCCACGCGTCCTTTTATGCTCCCTTGCACGACGCTTTCAGACGATGCAATAGAATGGAGCGCCGACGGACCTATTTTCGTATCAGCCACATTCGACTCCCGATGCCGCAAAACGCGATCGAATTTTCTGACGTGCAAAAACACTACGGCGATAAGACGGTCGTCGATGGACTGAGTTTTCATGTCCGCACGGGTGAATGCTTTGGACTGCTAGGGCCGAACGGGGCCGGCAAGACCACGACACTGAAGATGCTGCTCGGCATCGCGAACCCCGACGCGGGGACGATCATGCTTGCCGGCGAATCCATCCCAGCACGCTCGCGCATCGCCCGGCAGCGCGTCGGCGTAGTCCCCCAATTCGACAATCTCGATCCCGATTTCACCGTGCGCGAAAACCTGCTCATATTCGGCCGTTACTTCGGCCTGTCTGCGAGCAAGACCCGGGCCAAGGTGGATCCGCTGTTGGAATTCGCGCGCCTCGAAAACAAGGCCGATGCTCGCGTGGCCGAACTTTCGGGCGGCATGAAGCGACGTTTGACGCTTGCACGGGCACTGATCAACGACCCGGACGTGCTGGTCATGGACGAACCCACAACCGGGCTCGATCCGCAAGCGAGGCACCTGATTTGGGAACGGTTGCGCTCGTTGTTGTCTCGCGGCAAGACCATCATGCTCACGACACACTTCATGGAGGAAGCGGAGCGGCTCTGCGACAGGCTTTGCATCATCGAGGAAGGCCGAAAGATCGCGGAAGGCGCACCGCGCGCATTGATCGCCAAGGAGATCGGCTGCGATGTCATTGAAGTCTATGGCGCGGCGCCCGAAGCCCTGCGCGAGGAATTGTCGCCTTTTGCGGTGCGCACCGAGATCAGCGGCGAAACGCTTTTTTGCTATGTCGACGATCCGGGGCCCGTCAATGCTCGTCTCGCAGGCCGCCAGGGATTACGCTACCTTCACCGACCGGCGAACCTCGAGGACGTCTTCCTGCGCCTGACCGGGCGAGAAATGCAGGAATGAGCCACGGGCAACGTCAACCGGAAAAGCTTTGATGGATACGTCTTCTTCCCATCGCACCGAAACTGGGCAGCGCCGCACGCGCGAGCGGCATGCCGTGCGCGTGCGATTCGCGTGGCCGTCCAATGCAACGCACTGGATTGCCGTATGGCGGCGCAATTACCTGGTCTGGCGCAAGCTGGCGTTGGCGTCGATGTTCGGCAATCTGGCCGACCCGATGATCTATCTCTTCGGACTGGGCTTCGGGCTCGGGCTGATGGTGGGACACGTCGCCGGTGTCCCGTATATCGACTTTCTGGCGGCGGGCACGGTTGCGTCGAGCGTCATGATGTCCGCCACGTTCGAAGCGATGTACTCTGGATTTTCCCGGATGCACGTGCAGCGTACGTGGGAGGCGATCATGCACACGCCGCTCACGCTCGGCGACATTGTCGTAGGCGAAATCGCGTGGGCGGCCAGCAAGGCAGTGTTGTCGGGCGCCGCGATCATGCTCGTGGCCGGCGCGCTGGGCTATGCGCACTTCCCATCGATGCTGCTCGCCCTGCCCGTCGTTGCGCTGGCCGGGCTCGCTTTCGCGAGCCTCGCGATGATCGTGACGGCGATGGCGCCTTCATACGACTTCTTCATGTTCTACCAGACGCTTGTGATCACGCCGATGCTGCTGCTTTCCGGTGTGTTCTTTCCACTCGGTCAGCTTCCGCCTGCCGTGCAGCACGCCGCGCTCGCGCTGCCGCTTGCGCACGCGGTGGAGCTGATCCGGCCCGCCATGCTCGGGCGCCCCATGGTCGATGCGCCGCTGCACGTGGCCGTGCTCGCGGCGTATGCCGTTACGTCGTTTCTGGTCTGCTCGGCGCTGTTTTCCCGCCGCATGATGCGTTAGGGCGACCCAAACAACCCTCACTGTTCATCGTCGTCCCAGGGGATTTCGACATCCGTGATGAACGCGACCATCGAAAACGGCTGCGCCTCGTGCCGCCCCATCTTGCCATCGGCTCGATGCCATTCGACGCGGAATCTGACCTCAGGCGTGTCCGCGAGCAGCCGTACCGTGCGCAGTTCTTCGGGATCCGACGTCTCGACGGGGCCGTCGAGCGAAACGAGCAGCTTTTGAGGCCACACGCCGTTGACGGGATCGTAGACGCGGTCACCGTCGGGAATGGAGGTATGCGCCTCGACGCCGATCGTCGCGCAGGCGTCCACCACCATCTTCGCAAGGGCTCGAAGTACGGCAGTTGCGCGCGCCGAGTTCGCTTGACGAATAGCGAGGTCGCCGCGAGTCAATGCTTGTTCGAGTTTCGGATCGGTCTTCTTTTGCTTGCTCATTTCGTCTTCCAATGAATTCGATACACGACGACCGCCACCGCCGTGCGGGGCATGCGTGGCCGTCGAACGCATCGTACCACCGGTGGGCATGCATCCGGCCCCAACGCATATTCGCCGTGCACCTCGATGTCGCGCAAGCGGCATTCCCGTTTCAAACGCGCTCATCGAGGCCGCGCGACGATCCCGTAAATTTTGATTCGTCTGGAATACGGGACCTACAGGTTTCGGATGACGGCCGATAAAGCCGTGCTTCTATACTGGCCTTGTGCCCGCGTAACGAGACGTAACCGAAAAACGGAAAGCGGCTCGCGTGCTCCCTGTAAAAATAACGACTCAATATATTGGCCAATAAACGGGACGCTTTCATCGAGGGATAAATTGAAACTGCTCGCCCGCCTTGCATTCGTTTCGATTCGCGCAATGCTACGTCCCAACCTCGCGGCGCTCGATGCCTCGGAATGTCATTTCCGCGTGCTGCCGACCGACCTGGACGTGCAGCTGCATATGAACAACGGCCGTTTCCTGCAGATCATGGACCTGGGACGCATCGATCTGCTGCTTCGCAATGGGGTACTGCAGAACGCCATGTCGAAAGGTTGGCGAATGTTGCTGAGCGGCGTCATGATTCGGTATGTTCACGAGCTTCGTCCATTCGAGCGCTATGCGTTGCGCACCCGCATACTCGGATGGGACCGGCGCTTTTTCTATATCGAACATCGCTTTGAAAACAGCAAGGGCCGGCTCGTTGCGCTCGGAACCGCAAGAGCGGCGATTGCCGACCGGGCGAGCAGATCGCTCGTTCCGGCGGACCACGTCGCGGCGGATCATGGCCACGCCAAGTCGCCGGCCCTGCCATTTTTCGTGCGGACGTGGAATGAATCGGACAGCCAGATGCGCAAGGAGGCGAGCGCGATCGAGCGACAGCAGGATGCGGCTCAGCGCTCCGACGAACTCGACTGGCGCCGCTGGGGGCTGCACCCGGCGATGAACGAACGGGTGCCGATGCCCGGAGAGGCGCCGTCGCTGCATGAGGAAATTGGGAATGTGCCGGTGCCGCTCAATTCATTCGAAGGCACCGCATCGACATAGACATAGACATAGACGCAAGCGCCCCACGACTCGATGGGCCGGTTCCGGCGTCAGCTCGAGCGCTGCGGCTCATCGACGGCAAAAAGGGGAAGACTTGAAAATCTGGATGGGGTGGCTGATGGGACTCGAACCCACGACGACAGGAATCACAATCCTGGACTCTACCAACTGAGCTACAGCCACCACTGGGATCTGCAGTTCGGTGCGTCAAGACCAGCCGCACCGACGAAGAAGCGAGATTATACAAATACCATCGCGACTTGCCTAGCCCCTCAATCGACAATTTCTACCGCGGATTCGAGGGGCTCGCGCAATTGCGCGCGCGCTTCGTTGAATATCGACAGATCGGCGGCCGCGAGCCGCTTGTTGTCAGACAGCACCCGCCGCCAGCCGCGCGCGCCCGCCATCCCGCGATACAAGCCCAACGCGTGACGCGTGATCGCACCGAGGAACGTCCCGCGCGCCAGCTCGGTACCGCAGTATTCGATGAGACCCGCCTCGATCTGCTCGCGACTCGGCACGGGTGCCGCCGCACCGTAGAATCGCGTGTCGACTTCCGCGAGCACGTAGGGGTTGTGATAGGCCTCGCGCCCCAGCATCACCCCGTCCACATGAGCGAGATGCGACTCGACTTCGTCCAGCGTCTTGACACCGCCGTTGAGGATGATTTCCAGCGCCGGGAAATCGCGCTTGAGGCGATAGGCGTAGTCGTATTTGAGCGGCGGTATCTCGCGATTCTCCTTCGGCGACAAGCCCTTGAGGACGGCATTGCGCGCATGGACGATGAAGACTTCGCAGCCGGCATCGGCCACCGTGCCAACGAAATCGCGCACGAAGGAATAATCCTCGACGGCGTCGACGCCAATCCGATGCTTGACCGTCACCGGTATGCCCACCGCGTCGCGCATCGCCTTCACGCACTCGGCCACGAGTGCCGGCTCGTTCATCAGGCACGCGCCGAACGCGCCGCGCTGCACGCGCTCGGAAGGACAGCCGCAGTTGAGGTTGATTTCGTCGTAGCCCCACTGCTCGCCCAGTTTGGCCGCTCGTGCCAGATCGCCGGGCTCGCTGCCGCCCAGTTGCAACGCGACCGGCGCTTCTTGCGCCGTGAATGCAAGATGTCGAGCGACATCGCCGAACAGCAACGCGCCCGTCGTCACCATTTCCGTGTACAGCCACGTATCACGCGAAATGAGCCGATGGAAGTACCGGCAGTGACGATCGGTCCAATCCATCATGGGAGCGACACTGACGCGGCGCGGGCGGGAAAGGGAAACAGCAGAAGACGACATAGAAAGGCCAACGACAGAATAGACCGCGATTTTACCGCAGCGGGCAGGCGAAAGCCCCGTCGAAGCGCCCGCAAAGCAGCAATCGGTCTCGCCCGAGGCAGCCGACCCGCTAGAATGTAGCCCGCGCGTCGCGGCACGGCCGGCTTTCGCGCGCCCAACCGATTCGAAGGAGCGTTGATCGATGAGCGGCGGATTCTACCGTCATGGCGTGAGCCGGTGCATCCTGGTCTGGGTGCTGCTGACGATGCTCGCTGGATGCAGCGCGCTGTTCGGCCCCAAACCGCCGCCCGTTACTGAACAGCCGGCGCCCGAGCCGCAACCCGAACCGGAGCCTCCGGCGCCGCCGGAACCGGAAGCCTCGGCGCCCGCGCCGGCGTCCGCCCCCGCCGCTCCCGAAGTCAAACGGGCACCGCCAAAACCGGTCCATCGGCACCCCGCGCCTCATCGCCCCGCGCCGCCCGAAACGCCGCCAGCGCCTGCGCCCGTCGTGCCGGCGCCGATCATCAGCACGCGACTGCTGTCGTCCAACGATACCCGCGGGCTGCTGGACGCCCGCGTACAGCGGCCCGACGGCAAGGCGCTGGGGCGTGCCATCGACATGTTCGTGGACAAGGATGGCAGGCCGCAGGAAATGCTCGTCAATCTGTCGGGCTTCCTCGGCATCGGCGACCGCAAGGTCCGCTTCCCCTGGAATGCGTTCACTTTCAATATGAACGCGAAAAAAGCCGCTATCACGCTGGCTGTCAAGGAAGGCCAGCCGCCTGCCGCGCAGGCGTTGCAGAAAAAGGGGGCTCGTCCCGCGGGCATCGCTTCGAAACCCGAACTCACGCGCATGATCGATGCGACGGTCGAGCGCGGCGATGGCGCGCGAGTGGGGCGCGTCGTCGATGTACTCATCGATAATCATGCCGCGCCCCAAGCCGCGGTGGTCGACGTCAGCCGGCTCATGCAGGATCGGCGCAGCATCGCGGTCGACTGGTCGGCGCTGCGCTTCGTCCACAAAGACGATGCCCTTCGGGTCGAGTCGGATCTGACCGATGCGCAAGTCGACGCTGCGCCGAATTACGAGCCCGATCGCCCGGTGCGCGCCGTGTCGCCTGCGCCCAAGCCCCCGGTCGCCGCTCAGCCGGCCCCAGCGGGGGCCAAGCCTGCGGCCTCCGGCAACGACGCTTCACGGTGACGAACGCGCAGATGGCAAACCTACGCAGTCTCCGCGCGCTCGATTGGCTCAACTTCTTCCTCGCCAACGTCCAGACAGGTTTTGGCCCGTTCATCGCGTCGTACCTGACGTCGCATAAATGGACACAGGGCGAGATCGGCATTGCGCTCAGCGTCGGCACGGCAACCGCCATGCTGAGCCAGGTGCCCGCCGGCGCGTTGATCGACGCGCTGCGCAACAAGAAAGGCGCCGCCGCGCTCGCGATCGTCGCCATCGCGGCATGTGCGCTCTTGCTCGCCGCCAGTCCGACGACCGTCCCGGTGCTCGCCGCCGAGGTGTTTCATGGTTTCGCGAGCTGCATGCTGACGCCTGCCATCGCGGCCATTTCGTTCGCGCTCGTCGGCCGCCATGCCCTCGGCGACCGGCTCGGGCGCAACGCACGCTTCGCATCGATCGGCAGTGCCGTCGCCGCCGCGCTCATGGGTGCGTTCGGCGAGTATTCGTCGGCGCGGGCTGTCTTCTGGTTGACCGCGGCATTGAACGTTCCCGCGCTCATCGCCCTTTCGATGATCGAGCATACGGGGCGCGCCGCGGCGAAGGCAGCGGGCGCGGCCACGGTTGCTTCCCCCGCCCCGCCGGTCGCCACGCATCGCCGTGCGGGCATGAGCGAGTTGCTGCGCGATCGGCGGGTACTCGTATTCGCCGCGTGCATCGCGCTGTTCCATTTGTCGAACGCGGCCATGCTCAATCTGGCCGCCGGCGAAGTCACCACGCATATGAGCGATAACGTGCAGCTCGTGATCGCGGCGTGCATCATCGTGCCGCAAATGGTGGTCGCGGCGCTCTCGCCATGGGTGGGACGATCGGCCGAACGTTGGGGCCGGCGTCCGCTCCTCTTGTTCGGCTTTGCCGCGCTACCCGTTCGCGCGCTGCTCTTCGCGGGCGTGTCGAGCCCTTATCTGCTCGTCCCTGTGCAGTTGTTCGACGGCATCAGCGCGGCAGTCTTCGGCGTGATGCTGCCGCTCATCGCGGCGGACGTGGCCGGAGACAAAGGACATTACAACCTCTGTATCGGCCTGTTCGGACTCACGGCAGGTATCGGCGCAACGCTATCGACGCTGCTCGCGGGGTTTATCGCCGATCATTTCGGCAATACGGTCAGCTTTTTCGGTCTCGCCGCGGCGGGCGTGCTGGCCGTGCTGCTCGTTTGGATGGCGCTGCCCGAGACACGCGATGCGGTCGACTCACCGGCCGAAGACGGGCAAGGCCCCACACCGGCTGCGCATTGAAACCGGCAGCCCCGCGCCCGCGGGGCGAACGATCAACCGTCAAGCCGGTCGTCGACGATCGCTCGCGCCGCGTCGAGCGCGGCGCGAGCCGCCTGCCGTTCGGTCGGCCACAGCTTGTCGACATGAACGAGCTGCCAGTCCTGCACCACCATGCCGTCCTTCAATACGCGAAAGTGCGATTTCACGCCCGTCATCACCTGTTCCACGGCGACTTCCAGTGCAAAGCCGCGGTAAGGCTCCTCGTAATCGCCCATGTCGATGCCAGTCGGTTTCATCGCACTCCCCCAACGATCATTGCAGGTAGGCCTACAACCGGGACCGCAATCCTCGACTAATCGCAATCGCCCGACAAATACTTTCGGCCCTCGCAGGTGATTTCGATCGCGCCATCGGTATTCTCGTCGACAAGCCCGGCGCCAAGCAGTTCGGCGGCGACCGACATCGAGACGAGCGGCAGCGCCTGGCCGATTCCCACGTCGTTCAGGCGCCTCAGCGCCTCTACCGCCTCGGGGCTCAAGGGTTTGGACATGGCCGGCTCCTTGTCAGTGATAGCGCTTGCGCGCAGATGTCGATTCCGATCGACTCCGGTGCCATGCAACGCTCGCGTGAGCATCGTCAATCCATCCTAGCACTTCCTCCGCGCGAAGCAGATGCGCAAATACGCGTGCGCCGGGAGACGCCCTCGCCTCTATAATGACGCTCGTTCCGTTAGACGAACGGGCGCATCGCGTCATGCCCGCGCCGCCCGCGCACTACATGCAAAAAATCATCCTGCCTCTGGTGTCGGGCTTTCTCGCCGCGCTCTTTTTCCATGAAGCGACGCTCGCGCTCCTGCATACCGCGGGGCTCATCGACATGACGGGCTTTTCCACGACCCCGTTCGCGCCGCTCGACATCCCCGAGTTCGTCGCCAACGCGCTCTGGGGCGCCGTGTGGGCCGTACTGATGGCCTGGCTGCTGCGCGTTTCGCCCGAGCGCGTAGCGCCGTGGGTTCAGGCGTTGGTATTCGGAGGTATCGTTCTCACGGCGGCACGAATCTTCGTCGTCGATCCCATACGCGGCATTTGGCCGAGCGGCAACATGCTGCCGCGCCTTGCCATCGGTTTCGCTGCCAACGCCATGTGGGGCTGGGGCGCTCTCGTCTTCATGCGCGCTTTCATGGCTGAAAGCGCCGAGGAATCGGCCTGAAGTCTCTTCCGAAGCAGCGCCGGATAACGCGCGACGCGGCGCCGACTCAGCCGTGAAGCGCGCGCAGCGGGTGCTCGTCCGGGCGCCACGGGCTCATGAACATGCGCTCGACATCTTGCGCCGTCACGTCCCCGATGCGCCCGATTCGCCAGATAGGGTGATTGTCCTTGTCGATGATCCGCGCACGCACCCCTTCGAGCACATCGCCAAACGCGAACATCGTATGGGTGAGATCGAGGTCGCGGCGCAGGCATTCAGCCATCGTGCTGTCGCCGCGCGCCACGACCTCCAGCGAGACGGCCATCGATAGCGGCGAACGTTCATGCATCATGCCGAGCGTATCCTCCGCCCAATCGCATGCGCCCTCTTCCCTTTCGGCTGCGAGCGAAGCGGCGATGGCCGCGGCATCGGGCTGCCCGAAATGCCTGTCGATCCATGCGCGCGTGGCGGCAAGCGACGTGTCGGCGTGTTCATCGCCGTTGGCGCAGATAGCCTCGTGCGCAATGCGCTTCACGCAGGCGATCACGTCGGTGCCTGTGGCAAACGATTCATGACCCAGCGCTTCGAGAAGCGTCGGAATGGCGCTGGCATTCATGCAGATATCGGCCAGCCCGGCGTAGAGCGCATCGGCCGCGCCGATCGTTACACCGGTGACGGCAAGATACCGACCGATCGCGCCAGGCGTACGGGCGAGGAACCATCCGGCGCCGACATCGGGGAAAAACCCGATACGCGTCTCGGGCATCGCCATTCGCGTCGTGCTCGTCACGACGCGCAGGCCGCCGGTCCGGTGCGCCCCTTGCGAAATGCCCATTCCGCCGCCCATGACGATGCCGCTCATCAACGCGATATAAGGCTTGGGGTAAATAAAAATCGCGTGATCGAGCGAATACTCCTCGATGAAGAAACGCTCGCGTGAGGCGACGTCGTTGCGCTGCGACATCTCGTAGAAGGACCGGACGTCGCCGCCCGCGCAAAAAGCGCGCTCGTGCGGCGAATAAACGACGACGGCAAGCACGCCGGGATCCGTGCGCCATTCGTCGAGCCGGGCGTGCATCGTGCGGATCATGCCCAGCGAAAGCGCATTGAGCGCCTTGGGGCGGTTGAGTTCGATAAAACCGATTCGATTGGCGATAAAGGTGCGCACCTCGGCCGAGGTGTCAGCTAAAGCCGAATCATCAGTCGTAGTCATGGCTGGACGTCGAAACCGAAGAAGCGACACACGAAACGGTAGCACGCGCGGGCATCGACAGCGAGCGAGGCCGTCCGAATCAATGCGCCTGCATCCCGGAAAAGAGGTTGAGGACGACGACACCGGCCACGATCAGCGACAGGCCGATGACCGCGCCGACATCGGGAACCTGCCGGTAAAGCACGATGGCCACGAGCGTGATGAGCACGATGCCAACGCCCGACCATATTGCGTAGACGATGCCCACCGGCATCGACTTGAGCGTCAGCGAAAGGCAGTAGAACGCCACGCCATAGCCACCGACCACGACGAGCGAAGGCGCGAGACGCGTGAAGCCGGCCGAAGCACGCAGCGCCGAAGTGCCAATGACCTCCGCGACGATCGCGATGGCAAGCCAGAGATAGCCGAGACTGCTCGATCCGCGCATCGGTTTCAACCCTTGGCCAGCGCAAGCTGCGCGTAGTCGTGGCCGAGCTCCGCGCTGAGCGCCTCGACGACCAGTTCGTGATCGGCGCGTTGAGCGAGTCCCGACACCGTCACCGACCCGATGACTCCGACACCGGTCACCGTGATCGGGAATGAGCCGCCGTGCGCGGCGTACTCGGCGCCGGGCAATCCGTGCTTGTCGGCAAGCGTCGTTCCGGCCTGCTGCATGCGCAGTCCGATCGCATACGAACTGCGGCGGAATTGGGCGACGACGTTGCGCTTACGGCGCACCCAAGCTGCGTGATCGGGCGTGGCCCCCTCCAGCGAGCAGAAAAAAAGCGACTGGCCGAAGGTCGAAACATCGATGGCGAGCGCGAGCGAACGCGCCGTCGCAATTTCATGCAGATAAGCGCCGAGCTGCCAGGCGCGAGCGGCGTCGAAGCGAGGGAACACCAGCGTGTGCTCCTGGGCTGCGATGGTACGCAGATCGTGATCGATATCCATGAGAGAACAAAATGCCGTTGGGTAATGCGCGTGAACCGGGACAACCCGATCGTGCTGCGGCGCGGCACCCGATTCTAGCGCAGGTGTATGCGGCCGCGCCCAAGTGCCGGCGAGCAATCGGGCATCCGAGCAAACCCGCGATCGATAGATAAAAGCGAATCCATCCTTGCGTCGACTTTGGGATTTATCTATAATCTTCTTTTCGACGGACGCGGGGTGGAGCAGTCTGGCAGCTCGTCGGGCTCATAACCCGAAGGTCGTAGGTTCAAATCCTACCCCCGCAACCAATACAAGCACGTCCGCAAGCACTTCCAAGCGATGTGCCGCCGTCCAGGAACATTGAAGCTCGATCGTCAGATCGGGCTTTTTTTATGTGCGCGCCGCGGAGGTTGGCGCGATAACGAGGGCCCGGCGAACCGGGAAAAACCCGCATCGACGAGCGAAGCGGCTGCGACCGTCCAGCCGATGGGCCGAGTCCATGACAACGTTTTCTTTATGTAGTCTCGGCTCCTATTGCGCATAATCCGGCGCGCCCCTATCGTTGTCGAAGCAACATCAACGGCTGCGCAAAAAAACAGAAAGACCGCGCGAAAGGCCGACACTCTGAGACAGGTACGGAGACCACCGATGACAAGCATGTCCGAACCCGCACACGCCGGGCCCCCCACATTTTTTTCGAAGCAGGCCACGGTCGCCCGCCCCGGTTTCACTCGCTGGATGGTGCCGCCCGCGGCACTCGCCGTGCATCTGTGCATCGGCCAGGCCTATGCGTTCTCCGTCTTCAACGGCCCGCTGACGAAAGTCATCGGCATTACCCAATCGGCGCCGGAAGACTGGTCGCTGACCACGCTCGGCTGGATTTTTTCGCTCGCCATCGTGTTCCTCGGGCTCTCCGCGGCCTTCGCAGGCAAGTGGCTCGAGCACGTCGGCCCGCGACGCACGATGTTCACGGCGGCCTGCTGTTTCGGCGGCGGCTTCCTCGTTTCCGCGCTCGGGGTCTGGCTGCATCAGATCGTGCTGCTCTATCTCGGCTATGGCGTGATCGGCGGTATCGGGCTGGGGCTTGGCTACGTCTCGCCCGTGTCGACGCTGATCCGCTGGTTCCCGGACCGCCGCGGCATGGCAACCGGTATGGCCATCATGGGTTTCGGCGGCGGCGCGATGATCGCGGCGCCGTTGTCGGTCGCGCTGATGAACCACTTCAAGAGCGCCACGAGCGTCGGCGTGGCCGAAACGTTCATCGTTCTCGGCATCGCCTATTTCATCTCGATGTCGATCGGTGCCCTCGCCATCCGTGTGCCGCCCGCGGACTGGAAGCCGGCGGGATGGACGCCGCCCGACACGTCGCACAAATTGATCACGCGCAACCACGTCCATATCGACGAAGCCTTGAAAACGCCGCAGTTCTATCTGATCTGGCTGGTGCTGTTCCTGAACGTCACCGCGGGCATCGGCATTCTCGGACAGGCCTCGGTCATGATCCAGGAGAGCTTCAAGAACACCGTTACGCCGGCCGCCGCCGCGGGCTTCGTCGGACTTCTCTCCCTGTTCAACATGGGCGGGCGCTTCGTCTGGGCATCGGCATCGGACTGGGTCGGCCGCAAAAACACCTACTTCATCTTCTTCGCGCTCGGCGCCGTGCTCTACTACTTCGTTCCGAGCTTCGCGACGACGGGCAACATTGCACTTTTCGTGCTGGCTTACTGCGTGATTCTTTCGATGTACGGCGGTGGCTTTTCGACCGTGCCGGCCTATCTCGCGGATATGTTCGGAACAGCCTTCGTCGGCGGCATCCATGGGCGCCTGTTGACCGCCTGGGCCGCCGCGGGCGTGGCGGGCCCGGTGCTCGTCAACTACATCCGTGCATACGAGGTAGCGCACGGCGTGGCCAAGGCCGACGCTTACACGATGACTGTCCACATCATGGCAGCGCTGCTCGTCGTCGGCTTCATCTGCAACCTGCTCGTTTCGCGCGTGAACGAGAAACATCATATGAGCGAGCTTCAGCTCGCCAACGAACAGTGAGGAGAGGCGCAATGAACGAGACATCCACCGCGGTCACGCCGTCGAGCCGCATCGGCCTGATCGTCTTCTGGGCGTACGTGCTGATCCCGCTCGCCTGGGGCGTCATCAACACGCTGCGCCAGGCGCTCAAGCTGTTCGTCTGAGGCGCACCGACGAGCCGACCGGAAGCCGGGCCATGCGCCCGGCTTCGTTTTTTGGGTGCGCGATCCGAAACGTCGAGCGACCCGCGGCGAGCCGGCAGCCAGTGATAAACTCGCATCACTTTCACGCGCGCGTTTTTTGCCGGCTTGCGCGAGCGCCGAGTACGCAGCAGCGCTGCACCGCGCCCGCGCCGTCCCTCACGATATCTATGAAATTCTGCTCAGCCTGCGGCCACTCGGTCAGCTTACGGATTCCAGCCGGAGACAATCGCGAGCGCTTCGTCTGCGAGCGCTGCGGCGCCGTGCATTACCAGAACCCCCGCAATGTCGTCGGGACGGTGCCGGTGTGGGAGGACAAAGTCCTGCTCTGCCGCCGCGCGATCGAACCGCGCTATGGCTATTGGACGCTGCCGGCCGGTTTCATGGAAATGGGCGAGACCACCTCGGAGGCCGCCGCGCGCGAAACACTCGAGGAAGCGGGCGCGCGCGTCGAAGTCCAGCACTTGTTCTCGCTGCTCAATGTGCCGCACGTCCACCAGGTGCACATTTTCTATCTGGCGCGGCTGCTCGATATCGATATCGAAGCCGGCGAGGAAAGCCTCGAGGTGCGGCTTTTCGACGAAAGCGAAATCCCCTGGGACGACATCGCGTTTCCCACCGTCTGCCAAACGTTGCGTTTTTTCTTTGCCGATCGTTCGGCCGGCAACTATGGGCTGCACACGGGCGACATCTTCCGCTCGCTGCGCGAAGGCTGATCGAACCCGCGCGCCGATGGTCCCCTGGCTCGGTCCTGACGATCCGTTCCCGCCTGTCGAGCAGGCGCTCGGCGCAACGAGCGGTGCGCCGGGCCTGTTGGCCGCGAGCTCGGACCTGCTGCCCTGGAGACTCGTCGATGCCTACCGGCGCGGCATTTTCCCCTGGTACTCGGACGGTCAGCCGGTACTCTGGTGGTGTCCGCATCCGCGCATGATCCTCGTGCCGGCGGAATTCAAGGTATCCCCTTCGCTGAGAAAGACGCTCAAGCGCGTGCTGCGCGATCCGCGCTGGGAGGTCCGCGTCGATTGCGATTTCCCCGGCGTGATGCGCGCCTGCGCGCAAGCGCCGCGCCAAGGGCAGCGCGGCACCTGGATCACGGCCGAAATCATCGACGCCTATTCGATGCTGCATCGCGCCGGCGAAGCGCACAGCGTGGAAACCTGGTACGAAGGCGCCCGCGTGGGCGGTCTGTACGGCGTCTCGCTCGGACGCATGTTCTTCGGCGAATCGATGTTCGCCGATGTGACCGATGCGTCGAAAATCGCGCTCGCCGCACTCGTGGGCCACCTGCTCCGCCACGAAGTAGAAATGATAGACTGCCAACAGAATACGTCGCATCTGGCATCGCTCGGCGGCCGGGAAATTGCGCGCAAGAGCTTTCTCGGACATGTGCGCGAAGCGGTGGCGCAAGCACCCATTCCGTGGCGCTTCGACAAATCCGCCTTGCTCGAGGTCCTGCCTGACAGGATGCAGGCGATGCCGGAAAAACGCGCGCGCTGACCACGCACCGTGAGCAGCCTGCCAACGAGGGACGATGCTTCGAGAGCCGCCAATGACTCACCCGAATGAGCTGCCGCTTTCACCTCTTTCCGCGCTGCAATTTTATGCAACCGCGCCCTATCCTTGCAGTTATCTGGAAGGACGCATCGCGCGCTCGCAAGTCGCCACGCCAAGCCACCTGATCAATTCCGACGTTTATACCGAGCTCGTCAAGGCGGGCTTTCGCCGCTCCGGCGTGTTCACGTACCGCCCGTACTGCGAAGGTTGCCGCGCTTGCGTGCCGGTTCGCGTGCCCGTTGCGGCCTTCACGCCAAACCGGACGCAGCGCCGTGTGTGGAAGCGCCATGCCAGCCTCGTCGCATCGGTTTCGACGCTGCATTACGACGAGGAACACTACGCGCTCTATATGCGCTATCAGGCGGCCCGCCATGCGGGCGGCGGCATGGACCGCGACAGCCGCGATCAATACGAACAGTTCCTGTTGCACAGCCGCATCAACTCGCGGCTCGTCGAATTCCGCGAGCCGGTGCCGGCGGATCTCGGCATGGCGCAACCGGGAACACTGCGCATGGTCAGCATGATCGACATCCTCGGCGACGGGCTGTCCTCCGTGTATACCTTTTTCGAACCCGACGCCGCGAAGGCGAGCTACGGCACCTACAACATTCTCTGGCAGATCGAGCAGGCTCGAAGCCTCGGGCTGCCTTACGTCTATCTGGGCTACTGGATTCAGGAAAGCGCCAAGATGGCCTACAAGTCGAATTTTCGGCCACTCGAAGGCTTGAGCGGCGGGCGCTGGAGCCCGCTGGATACATCCTCGCGTGAGGCCCCGCCCTCCGACGACGATGCCGCGCGTGGCGCCGAAGGGTAACGCCCTTGCGCGCGCCGCGCACCGGGCCGCGCGTTTCGGGGCCGGCACCGCGAAGCCGGTAAAATAACGGGTTTCCATTTCCGGCTCCAACCTTTCCGTGCTCAGCTCCCTTTATCCGTTTGCACGAGCCCAACTCTTTCGCATGGATGCGGAAGACGCTCATCATCTGACGCTGCGCGCACTGAGTGCCGCGGGCCGGGCCGGCGTCGCGCGGCTGCTCGCCACGCATGTACCCGACTTGCCGCGCACGGTGATGGGCATCGCGTTTCGCAATCCGGTCGGGCTCGCAGCGGGGCTGGACAAGGATGGCGCCTGCATCGACGGACTCGCCGCACTCGGCTTCGGGTTTATCGAAGTCGGCACCGTGACGCCGCGCGCACAACCCGGCAACCCTCGCCCGCGCATGTTCCGGCTACCGCAGGCCGGCGCACTCATCAATCGGATGGGTTTCAACAACGGCGGCGTCGATCAGTTCGTGCGCAATGTGCAGGCGGCGCGATACCGTGGACCGCTCGGCCTGAACATCGGCAAGAACGCCGATACGCCCATCGAGCGCGCCGCCGACGATTATCTCTATTGCCTCGAAAGGGTCTACCCGTTCGCCAGCTACGTCACGATCAATATCTCGTCGCCGAATACGAAGAACCTGCGCCAGTTGCAAGGAGCGGACGAACTCGACGCGCTCGTCGGCGCGCTCAAGGACAAGCAACAACGGCTGGCGGACCTGCACGGCAAGCTCGTTCCGCTCGCGCTGAAAATCGCCCCCGATCTCGATGACGAGCAGATCAAGGCGATCGCCGCCACGCTGCTGCGCCATGGCGTCGAAGGCGTCATTGCCACCAATACGACGCTCTCGCGCGCGGCCGTCGCGGGTCTGCCGCATGCCGACGAGGCAGGCGGCCTCTCGGGCAAACCGGTGTTCGAAGCTTCCAACGCCGTGATCGCCAAACTGCGCGCCGAGCTCGGCGAAACGGTCGCCATCATCGGCGTCGGCGGCATCGCGTCGGGTGCCGACGCGGTGGCCAAGCTTGCTGCGGGGGCGTCGCTCGTACAGATCTACACCGGCTTCGTCTACCGGGGCCCTGCGCTGGTGGGCGAGTGCGTCGACGCAATCGCCCACATGAGTGCGCCTGTCATATAGACATAAACAAACGATATTTCTAGACCGATTGGTATTTCGCTATCATGACGCACCTAATCACTGCCCCCGAGGCGAGGAGATCGACACGATGAAATTGGCGACGCTCAAGAAGATTCTGACGGCCGGCCTGCTTGGCGCGGCGTTCGTTACGGTCACCGCGCACGCAGCGGATTTGCTCGACGAGGTCAAACAGCGCGGGACGTTGCGCATCGGCCTCGAAGGGACGTTCCCGCCGTTCAATTCGAAGAATGCCAGCGGCGAACTCGTCGGTTTCGATGTCGATATCGCCAAGGCCGTGGCGGCCAAGCTCGGCGTGAAACCCGAATTCACGACGACCGAATGGAGCGGCATCATTGCCGGCCTGCAAGCAGGCAAGTTCGACGTGATCGTCAACCAGGTCGGCGCGACCGATGCGCGCAAACAAGTGTTGGATTTTTCGCCGGCCTATACCTACTCGGGACCCCAGTTGATCGAGCGCAAGGATGACTCGCGCGAGTTCAAATCGCTCGATGACCTGAAGGGCAAAAAGCTCGGCCTCGGTCTGGGCACGAACTACGAGCAGATGGCCAAGGCCGTTCCCGGCATCGACGTCAAGACCTACCCGGGCGCGCCCGAATATTTGCGCGACCTTGCCGCGGGACGCCTCGACGCCGCACTCAACGACAAGCTGATGGTCGCTTATCTGCTGAAGGGCTCGCAGCTGCCGTTGCGTGCGGGTGCTCAGCTGAACAGCGACACGCCGTCCGCCATTCCGTTTCGCAAGGGCAATCCGAAATTTGCCAAGGCCATCGACGATGCTATGACCCAGCTCGAAGCCGACGGCACTTTCAAGAAGATTTCGGAAAAGTGGTTCGGCATCGACGTGACGAAGCCCAAGGGCAAGTAAGCGCCCCTCGCTATTTCCCGGCTTCTGATGAAGGGCGGCGTCACGGCGATGCCGCCCTTTCTCTTTATCGAGCGTATATGATGTGCGCTCGCGCCGTCGCGGCTCGTCGAATCGTTTAGCCTCCACGCCATCACAGGCCATGTCCTCCACAACATCCCTGCTCGTCCAGTCGATGCCCGCGCTCTTGCAGGGCGCGGCACTCACCGTCAAATTCGCCGTGCTTTCGATGGCCTGCGGGCTCGTTGCCGCAGTCGGGCTCGCATTGATGGGTATCAGCCATAGTCGCCCCCTGAACTGGATCGCGCGCGTCTACGTGAGTGTCATGCGGGGCACACCGATGCTCGTGCAGATCTTCGTCGTTTATTACGGGCTGCCAAGCGTCGGCATCGCGCTCGAACCGACGCCGGCGGGCGTCATCGCGCTGTCGGCCAATGTGGCCGCGTATCTATCGGAGAGCATGCGCGGCGCCATCAACGGCATTCATCGCGGCCAATGGCTGGCAGCCTATAGCCTCGGCTTGTCCAGGCGGCAGACGCTGCGCTATATCATCGGGCCGCAGGCGCTGCGCATCGCGGTGCCGAGCCTTTCGAACAGCCTGATCAGCCTCATCAAGGATACGTCGCTCGTCTCGGTCATCACGGTGACCGAACTCTTGCGCAGCGCACAGGAGATCATCGCGGCCACCTATCAGCCGCTACCGCTTTATCTCGCGGCGGCCGCAATCTATTGGGTGCTCTGCCAAGTGCTCGAATGGGTGCAGCGCTGGTACGAGCGCCGGCTGGCGCTGCCGACGCGTCACTGACGGGCCGGCGTATCGCGCCTTTTCAGTAGGCCGGTAGCTTCGCGGCAGCCGCGACCGCGTCGAGCGCTGCGCCGAACCGATCGATGCGCGGCAGATAGAAATGGTCGGGGTCGAGCGAGTAGGCAACCCGGCGCGTGCGCCCCAGCACCTCGCTGCGGGGAAAGAAACCGAAGTAGCGCGAGTCCGCACTATTGTCGCGATTGTCGCCGAGCATGAAGTACTTGCCGGCCGGCACGATCACGGGACCGAATGAGCTTCGCGGGCTGGGCGCTACCGGCGACCAGCGTACGACGCGAGACGACTTGTCCAGATGTTCGACGAGGTAGATCCCCGGCGAAGACGGCGCATCGCGCATGGGCGCCACGACGAGGGACCGGTACTGCGCGCGCACTCCGTTCACGTAGAGCACATTGTCGACCAGTGAAACGCTATCGCCCGGGATGGCGACGATGCGCTTGACGAGAAGCTCGTGGGCAGCCGATGAATCGATCGTCACGATATCGCCGCGTTGGGGGTCGGCAAGGTGTGCGATTCGAATGTGCGTCAGCGGCACCCGCAAATCGTAGGCCATTTTGTCGACGAAAATGCGATCCCCCTCACGGATCGTCGGCAGCATCGAGCCGCTCGGCACGGAGTTCCAGTCGGCCACGGCGCTCCGGAACACGACCATGAGGAAGATGAAGGCAATGAGGCTCTTGTTGTTGCGCCAGAGGTTGGCAAGCGTCGGCATCGATGAGCTCCCGGACGGATGATTGCAAACGAGCATCGGCCATGGCCGATGCGCCTGCGATCATATCCGAGTTGCCGCGCCAGGCATGTCGAACTGCCCATTACGCGAGGGCGCGCCGAAGCCGTGCCGCATCGGCCCCGAGCGCCCCACCGTACCGGACTCGCGTTATCGCCGGCCTGGCATCTCGACCGAGAACTCCCGGCTGACTTCATCGGCGGCCAACTCGACGAGCGCGAGCGCCGCAGCTTCGGCTTCCTTCGGGTCGCGCCGCTCGATCGCCGAAACCAGACGTTCGTGCGTTCGCACCGAGATCTCCCAGGCGCCCTGCTTTTCCATCAGCATCGGTTGCGTCGCGGCAAGCGCTCCGCGAATGATCGCAGCCATTTGCTGGAAAAACTGGTTGCCGCTCGCATGGACGATGCGCGTATGCAGCATCTCGTTCGCGGACGCATAGCCTGCGTCTCCCGGCGCGAGCGAGCGAAACAGATCGAACGCCTCGCGAATGGCGGCCACGTCGGCCACGCTCGCCCGTACCGCGGCTTGCGCCGCCGCCCGCGGCTCGATGACCATACGAAACTCGATGACGTCGCGCATGAACAGCGGATCGGGCTTGGCCCTGAAGCGCCAGTTCACGACATCTTCGTCGATCATGCGCCAGTCGCGCATCGAACGAATGCGCGTACCGACCTTCGGCCGGACGTCCAGCATGTGCCGCGCGAGCAGCATCGACAACGCTTCACGCATGACTGTGCGGCTGACGTCGAACTCCTTCGACAGCACGTCTTGCGGCGGAAGAATCGCCCCGTACTTCTCTTCGACGATGCCGGTGACAAGCCCGTCCATCACTTTGCTGACCAGCGAACGATCCTTCCCCTGCTCCATGACTCCCCCCGATGCGCCTATCGACGCTTACTCCCGCCTCATCCGTTGCCCGGCTACGCATCGCGCTTTCGGTACGCGATACGGTGCTTCGTTCAAATTCGTCACGCTATTGGGAAACGCCTGAACAGGGTTATCCCTCTGACGAATCCCGTATGACTATGCTTGCGCGCTGCCGCTCCCTCGCGGCGTGGGCGCCAATCGTTTAGGAGACCTCACTGTCGTCTCCGCTTCGACGACGGACGCGGTACAGGTTGCATACCGCTGCATGCGAGCACCGCTTGCCGACCATCGAGCCGCGGGCCCAGGTAAGACAAATCGTCATGCTGCACGGTACTTCTCATACAAGTACAGTTCCGTTCGCAATCGCACTCACTCTTCCGAGTTTGCACGGCGTAGGCAATACAACGCTCGAAATTGCACCGCGCGCACATGTCTCAACAATGAGTCATTCGCGACGCTCGTCGCTTTTACATGCGAGGGACGCCAACTCTGCGAAGCGTTGTCCGCAGGACCGTCGATGCACCCGCATCGCCAAGCCGCTGCCCGGCATGGTGAGGGGAGCCGAACCCTTGTCAGCCGGGGCTTCGATCTCGTAGCGAAGTCAGCGCGACGCAGCAACGAATGTGGCCGATGCAACACAACTGAATCAATTTCCGCCATCCGGCCCGTGCTTGCACGCCGCCGATCGAGAGGGTGCGCAGGCCGCCGTATGCCGTGCGCCTCGAGCCCAAACAGCATGCCGATCAACGGTTTACGGCAATCAAACAAAGCTGAGTCTGAGGAGTCCCGGCACACGGGCGCGTTGTGCAGATTTGAAACAAAAAGGTTGCTCGGTTCCGTAGTCCCGCGTCGCAACAGTGGTTGCTTCCGGTGCGGCGGGGCCTCGCGGGGCATGGCACGATCCTCGCTGATCCTGGCGCGCAACTGAGCGCTGCCGCACAGACGGTGGCACGGCCAGGGAGAGAAGGCCAAAACCACGCCGGGTTGAATGGCGATGTCGGAACCCAGTCGTCCGACACATCCAAGCATCCACGGCCTTAAGCAACAAAGAGCCGCACGAGCCTATGCGCGAGAACCGCATGACGTGGCTGTTTTTCGAGGACCGATCATGTTGACACTACAATCCGACCTTCACGGCAACCATCTGCTAGGGGCATTGCCGTCGCATGAATGGCAAGCGCTGACGCCTCATCTCGAGTTGGTTCATCTTCGCACAGAGCAATTGCTGTGCGACTGCGGACACAAGATCCATCACGTCTACTTCCCGACGACGGCCATCATCTCGATCCTCTCGATGATGGAAGACGGCGGTTCCGTCGAACTCGCCGCCGTCGGCCGTGAGGGCATGACGGGCGTACAGGTGCTGACCGGCGGCGAGACGATGCCGAGCCGTGTCCAAGTGCAATGCGCGGGTTTCGCCTATCGAATGAGCGCTCAGCAATTGAAACAGGAGATCGCGCGTTCCGATCTCCTGCGCCGGCTGATGCTGCTCTATATGCAGGCCCTTCTCACGCAGGTCGCACAAACGGCCGCATGCAACCGGCACCACTCGCTCAGCAAGCAACTGTGCCGTTGGCTGCTGATCGAAATCGACCGGGCCGCCACGAACGAGCTGGCCGTGACGCAACAGATGATCGCCGACATGCTCGGGGTGCGCCGCGAAGGAATTACCGAGGCCGCCGGCAAGCTGCACGAGCAGGGCCTCATCCATCACAGCCGAGGGCATATCAAGGTGCTCGATCGTAAAGGTCTCGAATCGCGCGCTTGCGAATGCTATGGGCTCGTGAAGCGCGAATTCGACCGGCTGCTGCCGAGCCTGCATCAAACGAACGCCGTCACCTGAGCGCATGATGTGGTCCGCACCGCGGTGCAAGCCGCGGTGCGGTGCGCAACGCTCAGGCCCGCGTGCGAGTACCTTCCCGTTGCGCTTGCGGCCGAACGCGCGGCTTACCTCGGTGCGCCGTAAAGAATCGATTCGACGCCCGTTCCCGAGCCCAACAGGCACAGATCCGCGCCTCGTGCGGCGAACAGCCCGACGGTGACGACACCGGGCCACGCGTTGATCGTCGCCTCGAGTTCGCGCGGCGCGGCGATCTGCAAGCCCTTTACGTCGAGGATCTCGTTGCCGTTATCAGTGATATAAGGCGCGCCGTCCTGCCGCACGCGCAGCACGGGCACCCCGCCGAGCGCCATGACTCGCCGCCCGATCGCCGTGCGTGCCATCGGCACGACCTCGATCGGCAACGGAAAGCTGCCAAGCACATCGACCCGCTTCGATGCATCGGCGATACAGACGAATACTTCGGATACCGAAGCAACGATTTTTTCGCGGGTGAGCGCGCCGCCGCCGCCCTTGATCATGGCGCCGCTCGCGTCGATCTCGTCGGCGCCGTCGACATAGACGGGCAGCGATTCGATCTCGTTCAGATCGAACACGGGAATGCCGTGCTGCTCGAGCCGTGCCGTGGTGGCAACCGAGCTCGACACCGCGCCGCGGTAACGCGCCCGATGCGGTGCCAGCGCTTCGATGAAACAATTCGCCGTGGATCCGGTGCCGACGCCGATGACGGCGCCCTCCGGAGCGTGAGCATTCACGTAGTCGGCGGCGGCTTGGCCGACCATGCGCTTGAGTTCGTCTTGGGTCATGAGGAGCAGCTCGATGTGAGGCGAAAAGCGCTGATTTTACCGGAGTCCCCCGCTCCGACCTCGACGTTGCGGGTCATACGCTGCGCGGGTGCGGCACGACATCGGCAAGCGCGTGGGTCGGCCGGCGCCGCAGCGCGACGTCGAACGGATTGGCCAACGGCCCGATCGCATCGGCCTGCCGTTTCAGCAGCTCCACGATCATCGGCAGCCGTTCCTCGTTGAGCCTCGAAGCCAGTGTGCCCACGCTCAACGCCGCAATGGCCGTACCCGCGCGATCGAGGATCGGCACGGCCACCCCTGCCATGCCGTCGAGCACGCCGCTGTTGCGTCCCGCATAGCCAAGCTGCCGCACGCGTTCGATCTCGGTGCGCAGGTAGACCTCGTCGAGTACGCCGTATCCGCGAATACGCGGCACGTTGAAGCGGATGATTTCTTCCCGCTCGGCTTCGGGCAAGAACGCAAGGATTGCGAGGCTGCCTTGTCCGACACCCAGCGCGATTCTTCCGCCGATGTCGCTCGTGAACGACCGGATCGGAAACGGTCCCTCGCAGATGTCGAGACACACTGCATCGAACCCGCTCTTCGCCAGTAAAAAAATCGTCTCGCCGAGACTGGCGCATAGCCTCAGCAGCGATGGGCGGCAAAGCGTGCGCAACCCGCCGGGGTTGCCCGCGAGCGCGGCCAGCGCGAAGAAATCGAGGCCGAGCCGGTAGCGCTTGCTCTGCTCGTCTTGTTCGACCGCGCCTTCCGCGATCAACGCGTGCAGGATGCGATGCGTCGTGCCCTGCGTAAGGCCCACGGACTTGGCGAGCTGCGTTACGCGCGCACCATCGGCCTGGGCAGCTGCCAACGCGCGAATCACGGCGAATGCGCGCGGCAGCATGCCGCTCGCGCGCGCGTCGTCCGCCTGCTCGGACGCTGCCCGCGCCGGTGTGCCATCCGAGACGGAGGATTGCCTCATATATGCGACCGTTATTCCATTGAGTGAAACTATCTATGCCAGCTCGTCGAAAGCGAGTATCTCAGTTTTCGAGCGCACGTGTGAGATACGGCTTGAGACAGCGGGCAAACCCTGATCATTCGCAATGGAATGAAGCGTGGGAAAGACGCCTCCGTGTTCCGCTCAATGGAATTTTTTCGATTTTCCTCCCGCTCACTGGAATTCCAAATTGACGCGACAAATCTGTCTGGACAGAATCAGCCGTGCCTCGCGCCCCATGGCGAATCGCCATCGATGGTGTCGCGGCATCGCGGTTACAGAGGATCCGTCATGTCGTTTCTCAAGCTCACCGATCTTTCGAAGTCGTTCGGCGATCTGCAGGCCGTACGCAACCTGAACCTGTCGGTCGAAAAGGGTGAATTCGTTTCCTTGCTCGGTCCGTCCGGGTGCGGCAAAACCACGACGCTGCAGATGATCGCCGGTTTCCTCGACGTATCGAGCGGCAGCATTGCGCTCGACGGATGCGACATCACACATCTGAAGCCCAATCGACGCGGGCTCGGCGTCGTGTTCCAAAGCTACGCGCTGTTTCCGCACATGAGCGTCGCGCAGAACGTCCGGTTCGGACTCGAGATGCGCGGCACCGATCGCAAGGAAAGCGAGGAGCGCGTGCGTGAAGCGCTCTCGCTCGTTCATCTGGACGCGCTCGCCCACCGCTTCCCGCGCGAACTCTCGGGCGGCCAGCGTCAGCGGGTCGCACTGGCTCGCGCCATCGTCATCGCGCCGCCGGTCCTGCTGCTCGACGAGCCGATGTCGAACCTCGACGCCAAGCTGCGCGAGGAAATGCAGTTCGAACTCCGCGCGATCCAACGGCGCATCGGCACGACGACCATCATGGTCACGCACGATCAGTCCGAAGCGCTGTCCATCAGCGACCGCGTCGTAGTCATGGAGGCAGGCCGCATTACGCAGATCGATACGCCCTATCGAGCCTACGAGCGCCCCGAGAACCGCTTCGTTTCGCAATTCATCGGCAAGGCGAATCTGCTCGCGGGCACGGTGCTCGCGAAGGACGGCGATGAAATCCGCATCGACCTCGGGCATGACGTCGTTGCCGTCGGACGCGCGGTGCTCGGCGGCAACGGCCGTGGCGAACCCGGCAAAGGCGACGCGGTGACGGTCTGTATCCGCCCGGAAAAGCTCAAGCTTTGCGAGTCGAGCCGCGGCCGTCTGGACGCCACCGTGACGAGCCGTTTCTTCCTCGGCAGCCAATGGCTTTATCGGGTGGCTTCCCCGCTCGGGGAGGTGCTCGTGTGTTGCCAGAACGAAGGCGGGGAGCCGATCGCAGAAGGACAGCAGGTCGGTGTCGATTGGACCAACGACGCCATCCGCTTCGTCGAGACGGAGGCGCGACAATGACGATCGCTGCATCGAAGTCCTCGCAGCCCCCATCGGTGCGCACGACATCGACCGCCGCCGCATCGCCGGCGTTGCCGTCGACCGGTACGCCGTGGCGAGCCTATGTGCCGCTGTGGCTCGCGAGCGCGCCCGCATTCATGCTGTTTGCGACCCTCGTGTTCGTACCGCTCGCGATGACGCTGGTGCTGACGTTCTATCGTTTCGATCCGTCGAGCGGGCCCATCGCCGCGTTTCAGTTCGGCAACTACATCGAGGTCGTCGGTTCTCCTTACTATCAGACCATCTTCGCGCGCACGTTCGCCATCGCGTTCGTGACGACGGTGGCATGCGTTGCGATTGGCGCGCCCGAAGCCTATGTGCTCTCGCGCATGCGCGACCCATGGCGCTCGTTGTTCCTGCTCGCGATTCTGGCGCCCCTGCTCGTCTCCGTCGTCGTCCGCGCGTTCGGCTGGAGCATGCTGCTCAACACGAACGGCCTCGTCAATCAGGCGTTCGCCTTGTTCGGCCTCGGGCCCTTCAAACTCGAATACACGTCGTTCGCGATCGTCATCGCACTCGTGCACGTCATGCTGCCGTTCATGGTCATTCCCGTCTGGACCGCCCTGCAAAGGCTCGATCCGCAAACCGAGCAAGCCGCGCTGTCGCTGATGGCAACGCCCTGGGTCACGCTTTATCGCATCGTGCTGCCGCAGGTGATGCCGGGCATTCTTTCGGGCAGCCTGATGGTGTTCGGCCTATCGGCCAGCGCATTTGCGATTCCGGGCCTGCTGGGAGGGCGGCGCCTGAAAATGGCCGCGACCGCGGTCTACGATCAATTTCTCGGCTCGCTCGACTGGCCGCTCGGTGCAACGATCGCGCTGTTGCTGCTGGCCGCCAATCTCGCCGTCATGCTCACCTATTACCGCGTGCTCGAGCGCCGTTACGCGCGCAGCATGGGTTGAGACCGGAACTTCGCCATGAGACGTAACGGACCTCTCGCACTCGCGTTTCATACGCTCGTGATTCTGTTCGTGCTTGCACCGCTTGCCATCGTCGTGCTGGTGGCATTCACGCCCGACGAGACGCTCACGTTGCCGACGCATGGGCTTTCGCTGCGCTGGTTTCGCGCCATCCTCAACTACCCTGATTTCATCGGTGCATTCTTCAACAGCGTGAAACTCGCGTTCCTTGCGTCCACGCTCTCGCTCGCGATCGCCCTGCCGGCTGGACTCGCGATTGCCCGCGCGCGTTTTCCGGGGCGGAATTTTCTCAACGCGTTGATGCTCTCGCCGCTCGTCATTCCCGGGCTCGTGCTGGGTATCGCGTTTTTGCGGTTTTTTGCCGTGATCGGCGCGACGGGCTCGTTTGCCTGGCTCGTCATAGCGCACGTGGTCATCGTCACGCCGTTCGTATTGCGTTTGATCCTGGCCGCCGCTAGCGGGCTCGATCGCAGCGTCGAGCACGCCGCGTTTTCGCTCGGCGCGAGCGCATGGACCACGTTCCGGCGCATCACATTACCGATGATTCTGCCCGGCATCACCGGCGGCTGGTTGCTCGCATTCATCAACAGCTTCGACGAACTGACCATGTCGATCTTCGTCACGTCGCCGCAAACCGTCACGTTGCCGGTGCGCATGTACATGTACGCGACGGAGTCGATCGACCCGATGATGGCATCCGTCTCCACGCTCGTAATCGCGATCTCCGCCGCGGCGATGCTGCTGCTCGACCGCATATACGGGCTCAACCGCGTCCTGATCGGCAATCATTGATGCTTGGCACTCCTGATCGGCAAGCCGACGCCTGCCACCCCAGCGATCCGCAATTCGTTCGGATCGCCGAGACGCGTCGTGCGAGCGTCTCCTTCTTTCTCGACGGCCGCGAGGCGCAAGCGCTCGCTGGCGATACAGTGCTCACCGCAGTGCTTTTGCTGCAGCGGTTCGTGCGCCACAGCGAATTCAACGACGAGCCCCGTGCCGGCTTCTGCCTCATCGGCGCATGCCAGGACTGCTGGCTGCACACGGAAGCCGGCGGGCGCATACGCGCATGCTCGACGCCGATCGTGGCAGGAATGCGCCTCGTCACGCGCGCCAGGGCCAGCGGCACGAACTGCGACGGGGACCGTGCAGCCGCGTCTGGTGACGGCACGACGTGGGGCGGCGAACGATGACCGACGCTGCGCGCATTGTCATCGTCGGCGCGGGTCCCGCGGGCGTGCGGGCGGCCGAAACGCTCGTCGCAGCGGGATTGCGTCCGCTCGTGCTCGACGAGCAATCGCGTTGCGGCGGGCAGATCTATCGGCAGCCGGCCGCCGGTGCCGGTTTCGAACGCTCGAAGCGTACGCTCTACGGATTCGAGGCAGCCAAAGCCCATGCGCTCCATTCGACGATGGAGGCGCTGCTCCCCCATATCGGCTATCAGGCCGATACGCTGGTCTGGGACTGCGAGGCGCGCAATGGACAAGGCGGCCGGCTCGTGGCGCTGCATGATGCACGCGAGCAGAACGTGCCTTTCTCCCACCTGATCCTCGCAACAGGCGCGACCGATCGTGTCCTGCCGATACCCGGATGGACGCTGCCGGGCGTCTATACGCTCGGCGGTGCGCAAACAGCGCTCAAGGCGCAAGGTTGCGCGATCGGCTCGCAGATCGTATTCGCCGGTACAGGGCCGCTCATTTACCTCGTCGCATACCAATATGCGAAAGCTGGTGCGCGCGTCGCCGCCGTGCTCGATACGAGCCCGCTCGCCGCGCAGGCTCGAGCGCTGCCGAAGCTCGCTCGCCAGCCAGCCACGTTGGCCAAGGGCGTCTACTACGTCGGCTGGCTCCAGGCCCACGGCGTGCGGATCGAACGCAACGTGACGCTGGAGCGCGTGCACGGAGAACGGTCCGTCACGGGTCTCGCATGGCGTCGCGCTGATGCCGGGAACGGCGACGAGGCTATCGTCGAAACAATCCGGTGCGATGCACTCGCGCTCGGCTTCGGCCTGCGTCCCGAAACCCAACTGGCCGACATTGCGGGTTGCCGCTTCCGCTTCGACGACACCACGCAGTGCTGGCTGCCCGAGCGCGACGCGGCAGGACGCAGTTCCATTGCGGGGATCTATCTCGCGGGCGACGGTGCGGGGATAGCCGGAGCCGATGCCGCGGAACTTGCCGGCCGGCGCGCGGCGCTCGCGGTACTCGAGGACTTGCAGTGCGAAGCCTCGCCCGATGCGCATCGTGAAGAAGCGGCATCGCTCGATCGTGCAATGAAGCGGATCGCCGTCTTTCGCTCGGGATTGGAAGCCGCGTTCCCACCGCCTTTTGGCCGAGCCGCATCGTGGCCGGATGACACGATCGTGTGCCGTTGCGAGCAGATCGACGCAGGAACGCTGCGACGCTGCGTGCGCGCCGGTGAGGCCACGGAGATCAATCGTCTGAAAGCGCTGACGCGGGTCGGTATGGGTCGCTGCCAAGGGCGCATGTGCGGTGAAGCAGCGCTCGCGCTGATCGCCGCCGAGACCGATTGTTCGATGCAAACCGTGGGGCGCTTGCGGGCGCAGGCTCCCGTCAAGCCGATTCCGCTCGCAGCCGCACTCGGGGACGATGCGCTTGCCGCCATTCCGGAGCATGCGCGCGATGAGTGAGCTCCATCACTACGACGTGGCGATAGCAGGCGGCGGGCTCGTCGGGGCTTCGGCGGCACTCGCGCTCGCACGGGCCGGCTTGCGCGTCGTGCTGTTCGAGCGCCGCTACTGCGGCGCTCAGGCCAGCGGTGTCAATTACGGCGGCGTACGGTGCCAAGGCCGCCCCGCCGAGCAATTGCCGCTTGCGATGCGCGCGCGCGAGGTCTGGCGGCGTTTGCCCGAATCGATCGGTATCGATGGCGAGTTCGTGGTGTCGGGCCATCTGCGGCTCGCTCGCAGCGAGGCCGACCTGGCGGGACTCGCCGAGTACGCGCACATGGCCGCCGAGCATGGACTGCACCTCGAGCTCATCGCAGGCCGCGCGTTTCGCACGCGTTATCCGTGGCTCGGCTCAGCCGCGATCGGCGGATCGCTCTGCGAGACCGACGGGCACGCCAATCCGAGGCTCGTGTCCCCGGCGTTTGCGCAGGCGGCACGCCGCGCGGGCGCCGACGTACTCGAGCTGACCCCGCTCGACGATGTGACATATGACGCCGCGCGTTTTCAATTGTCGGCAAACGGCCGGCGATTCAGCGCGGATTGGCTCATCAATGCCGCCGGCGCGTGGGCCAATACGATCGCGCAACGCTTCGGCGACGCAGTCCCGATGCAGCCGATCTACCCGAACATGTGGGTGACGGAGCCGCTACCGCAATTCATCACGCACAACCTCGGCGTCTACGGCGGCGGCATCTACGCACGCCAAGTCGCGCGCGGCAACTGCATCATTGGAGGCGGGCGCGGTTATGGCGACGGTCAATATGCACAGCCTTCCTCCGACACCACGCGCACGGTCATGCGCGACGCCTGCGCCTTGCTGCCGATGCTGCGCGAAGCGCTTTTGATCCGCTCATGGAGCGGCGTCGAAGGATGCACGCCCGATCACAACCCGATCATCGGCGCGAGTCGCCGGGTACCGCGCCTGTTACATGCATTCGGTTTTTCCGGCGGCGGCTTTTTGCTTGCCCCGGGCGTCGGCGAAGTGCTTGCCGAGCTCGTGATCTCCGGCGCAACCGCAACGCCGCTTGCCGCGTTCGATGTCGACCGATTCGTTCCCGCTGCAGCTTCGCTGCCCAGCATTACTTCGTCATGAGGAGACCCGTCGTGAAACCGTCGTCGATCTTGTCGTCCGTTGCCGTCACTCTATGCGTCGCCGCTGCCGCGACAGCCGTTCACGCTCAATCGAAAACGCTGTACATCGGCATGAATGGCGGGCCGATGGAAAAGGCCTATACGAGCCAGGTCCTGCCGATGTTCGAGCAGGCCAATAATGCGAAGGTGGTTGTCGTGCCCGGCACTTCGTCCGACATTCTCGCGAAGCTGCTCGCCAATCGCGATAAGCCGCAGATTCATGTCGCCTTTCTCGACGACGGTGTCATGGCGCGAGCCGTCAGCATGGGGCTGTGCGAAAAGCTCGACGATTCGCCCGTGCTCAAGGAGCTCTATCCGTTTGCGCGAATGAAAGACGATGTCGGCGCGGGGGTGCAGCTCGGCATGACCGGCATCGCGTACAACACGAAGCTGTTTACGCAGAAAGGATGGTCCGCGCCCAGCTCGTGGCTCGATTTCGCCGATCCGAAATACAAGGGCAAGGTGGTGTTCCAGTCGGAATCGAGCAGCACATTCGGGCTGCACGGCTTTCTCGCGCTCAATCGCCTCTGGGGCGGCAGCGAGAAAAACGTCGAACCGGGGTTTGCGAAATGGCCCAATACCGTCGGGCCCAACGTCGTCGAGTACGTCCCGAATTCGGCGAAGATTTCGGAGATGGTGCAAACGGGCGAGGCTGGCCTCTTTCCGCTGACGCCGACCGCCGTGGCCGATCTGCAGGACAAGGGCTTGCCCGTGGCCTACGTTTCGCCCAAGGAAGGGCCGGTGCTGCTGCTCGTCGATGTGTGCGTCGTCAAGCACAACCCCGATCCGCAACTCGCGCAGAAGCTTGCGCAGTTCCTGCTGTCGAAGCCCGCGCAGGAAAAAGCGGCTGAGGCGGGCAAGCAGATTCCGACCAACCGGTTGGCTACGATGCCGGCATCGATGCAAAAGAGCCTCGGGAACGTCGAGAGCCTGCTGAGCAAGGTTACCGTCGTCGATTGGGATTCGATCAATGCGCGCCGTCCGGAATGGGATAAGCGCTGGAATCAGCAGATCGAGCGCTGATAAGGCATCCGCACGCCAACGCTGCCGCATGCGGTGGCTCCGGTGGCGTGCCGTTTGACGATGTCAGGGCTTGGCGGTCCGCTGTCTCACCGCTTCGAACAAACAGACACCGCTCGCCACGGAGACATTGAGGCTCTCCACCGTCCCAGCCATCGGAATCTGCATGACTTCGTCGCAGGTTTCGCGCGTGAGGCGCCGCATCCCCTCACCCTCCGCGCCCATGACGAGCGCCACGGGCCCGTCGAGTTTCGTGTCGTAAAGGCTTGCGGACGCGTCGCCCGAGGTGCCGACCACCCATACGCCGGCATCCTTGAGCTCGCGCAATGCGCGTGCGAGGTTGGTCACCGTGATGTAGGGCACTGTGTCGGCCGCCCCGCTCGCGACCTTGGCCGCCGTCGCGTTCAGCCCGACCGCGCGGTCGCGCGGCGCGATGACAGCGTGCGCACCGGCCGCATCGGCCACGCGAAGGCATGCGCCGAGATTGTGGGGATCCGTCACGCCGTCGAGCACGAGCAACAGTGCCGGCCCTTGAATCCCATCGAGCAGCTCGGCGAGATTTTGGGCGAGCGGCAAGTCGCTTGCGCGCGCGACGACGCCTTGATGGCGCTCGGTATGCGCAAGGCCCCAAAGACGTGTCTCGTCAGCCGCGATCAACCGGACGCCCGCTTCCTTCGCCGTGTGCAGGAAATCCTGCATCCGACGGTCGCGCCGCGTTGCATCGTAAAACACTTCCTCGACTGTCGATGCGTCGTGACGCAAACGCGCCGTCACCGCGTGAAACCCGTAGAGAACCTTGAGACGTGCCATAGCTGAATCGAAAAATCGTGTGAGTATGCGATGCGAGCAGCCGATAAAAGCCGCTCGCTATCACGGGCATGCGGACATGCTGACATGCGGCGATGGGATGCCCGGCACCGAAGCGTCCGACATGCGTGGACGGTAAGCCGGTGCGCGCCGCACCGGCAGCTACCGCGGTTACTTCTTGCGCACGCGCGATTTCGAAGCAGGCTTCGTCGCAGCGCCACGTTTTCTGGCTGCTTGCGCGCGTGCGGCTCGCGCCTCGTTCACAGCCGGCGTCTTGCCCGGCGCGGCCTTCTTGCGCGCCGTCGACTCGCCATTTGGAACGGTTCGCACGCGCGGGCCGGCCGGCTCCGCGGCCGCTCGCTCTGCCTGCGCCGCACGCTGTTGTACGACCGCGGTCTTCGTCACCGTATCGCGCACGAGCCGGAAGTCGATCTTGCGGGCGTCGAGATCGACACGGCTTACTTGCACGCGCACGCGATCGGACAATCGATAGCGAATACCGGTGCGCTCGCCGCGCAGCTCGTTCTTGATCTCGTCGTATTGGAAGTAGTCCGCGCCGAGCTCGGTCACATGCACGAGCCCTTCGATGAAGAGCGCGTCGAGTTGCACGAAGATGCCGAACGACGTCACGCCGCTCACCATCCCACCGTATTCCTCGCCGAGCTTGTCGCGCATGAAGTAGCACTTGAGCCAGGTCTCGACGTCGCGCGAAGCTTCGTCGGCACGCCGCTCGTTGGACGAGCAGTGCAAACCGAGTTCTTCCCAGATTGCCGTATTCGGTCCACCGTTGTTGCGCGGCGCAGATTCGTCAGCTTGCTGCAACGCACGCGCTTTCGCCGAGAGCGCCGTATTCAGTGTGACGCCGAGCGGCGGCTGCGGCCGATATTTACGGCCCGCCAGAATGGCATAGATCGCGCGATGCGTGAGCAGATCGGGATAGCGTCGAATCGGGCTCGTGAAATGCGCGTAGGCCTCGTAGGCCAGACCGAAGTGCCCGATGTTATCGGGGCTGTAGACGGCCTGCTGCATCGAGCGCAGCAGCATCGTTTGCAGCATCTGTGCGTCGGGCCGGTCGCGGATCTGAGCCATGAGCGCCGCGTAATCGCTCGCATGCGGCGTCTCGCCGCCGCCGAGCGAGAGCCCCATGCCACGCAGGAAGGTTCGCAGGTTTTCGAGCTTTTCAGCGGTCGGACCTGCGTGAACGCGGTAAAGCCCCGGATGCTTGTTGCGCTTCAAAAAGTCGGCGGCACAAACATTCGCCGCCAACATGCACTCTTCGATGAGCTTGTGAGCGTCGTTTCGCTGACGCGGCAAAATCTGCTCGATCTTGCCTTGCGCATTGCAGACGATATAGGTTTCCGTCGTATCGAAATCGATCGCCCCACGCTTTTGGCGCGCGGCAAGCAGGGATTTGAATACGCCGTAGAGGTTCTGCAACTGCGGCACCAGTGTGCTGCGCCGTGCGGCCTCGGGACCTTTCGTGTTGGCGAGTATCGCGGCAACTTCGGTGTAGGTCAGGCGCGCGGCCGAGTGCATGACGGCCGGATAGAACTGATAGGCCTTGATCTCTCCCCTGCCCGTGATGACCATGTCGCACACGAGCACGCACCGGTCCACCTGCGGGTTCAGCGAGCAAAGACCGTTCGACAGCTTCTCGGGCAGCATCGGGATCACGCGCCGCGGGAAATAGACCGACGTGCTGCGTTCGATTGCATCGGCATCGAGCGCCGTCTCGGGCTGGACGTAGTGCGAGACATCGGCAATCGCCACGATCAGTCGAAAGCCATCGCCACGGCCGACTTTCATCGGTTCGCAGTAGACGGCATCGTCGAAGTCCCGCGCATCTTCGCCATCGATCGTCACGAGCGGCACATCGCGCAAGTCCACGCGATGGCGCAGATCGGCCGGCCTGACTTCGTCGGGCAGCTTCGCGGCTTCGGCGACGGCCTGCGGATTGAACTCGTGCGGTACGCCGTACTTGCGCACTGCGATTTCGATTTCCATGCCCGGGTCGTCTATGTCGCCGAGTATCTCGGACACGCGGCCGAGCGGTTGCGAATGCCGGCTGGGGAAATCGGTCAGCTCGACCACCACGACCTGCCCGACCTTCGCTTTTTTCGTGCTTTGCGTAATCAGAATGTCGTGACCGATCCGCTTGTCCTCGGGGGCGACGATCAGCGCGCCGTTTTCGCTCAGCAGTCTGCCGATCACACGCTTGTTGGCGCGGTCGGTGACCTCGACGATGTGCCCTTCCGGCCGCCCGCGCCGATCGTAGCCGATGACGCGCGCGAGTACGCGATCGTTATGCATGACCTTCTGCATTTCCGCGTTGGGCAGGAACAGATCGTCCTGGCCGTCATCGCGCACGACGAAGCCGTAGCCGTCACGATGACCCTGTACGCGGCCGGCGACAAAATTCGAAGGATGAGTCAGCTGGTAGTAGCCGCGCTTGTCGAGGCGGATCTGGCCGTCGCGTTCCATTGCGCCCAGGCGCTTGAAGAAGCCTTCGCGCTCCTGGCGCTTGATCGAAAGCGTCTCGGCAATGTCGTTCGCTGTGAGCGGCGTGTCGCTGGTGCGCAGCACGCCGAGAATCTCTTCGCGGCTCGGGATCGGGTACGGGTATTTGCTCAAGGGACGCGTGTCGGTGGTTTGTTCTTGTTCCGGGGTATGAGACATCATGGCAATGCGGGCGATTCTAACACTGTGGATCGTGGCACCGGGCAGCCGGCGGGCCGCGGCACGGAGCCGGGTGGCTTCGCGCAGGCGTTGCGGCCGTAATGGGGCGGTATTCCCGGCGTCGACCGGCAAGTTGCGACCGAGCGCGATAAACCGCTTGACAGCAATTTCAGGGCCCATATAATGGCGATCTTTGCTGCACAACGCACACCTGCCCAGGTGGCGGAATTGGTAGACGCACTAGGTTCAGGTCCTAGCGGTGGCAACATCGTGGAGGTTCGAGTCCTCTCCTGGGCACCAAGGAAGTAGATCCAGAGCTATTGACTGGATGTTTGTTCGTGATAAAGCCCGCTTGCGGGCTTTTTGCGTTTCAGGGCGACTGAAACGTGCTCGCGTTTCGCGATAAGCCAACGTCGAGCGATGTACTCACCATGCTTTTCACCGTCCGCGAAGTCCGAGCAGCCCGGCCCTAGCCAAAGCCCCTCGATGCTCGACAAAATCCGGACATGGCTTGTCGCGAGGGACTGACGCTGCCGGCAGGCAGCGCCTTTTAGCGCCTGGTTGGTAGAATAAGTCTTTGGTCCAAAAATTTCTCCTGTACACGTTCCGTGGACGATCCTCATTTTCGGACAGACCCAGCTGCATCCAAATTTTCATACTGTCCACGTTGCGTGTACAATTAGGAAAATTGGACAACCGCGGCCTTGCCATGCATCCGGTCGATCACGATCTGCCTCCTCTACTGGAAGCTGCCATCATCGCGTTCGGCGATGCAACCGGCGTTTCCGTCCACCTGCGTAAGGCGCCACCCCGGTCCGGTGCGGATGCAGTACTGGAGTTCCATGTCGGCACCCGTCGCTACAAACGCCTCGCGCATGTCAAGCGAACCATTGACCGCTACAGCAGCGTGGCCGCTGTCCGCGCACAGGTTGCGCCGGGCGACGGTGCCCGGCTGCTGCTAGTGACATCGTATTTGTCCCCTAATATGATCAATGCGTGCCGCGACATGCAGGTTGATGCGCTCGACCTGGCCGGCAACGCCAGTCTTCTTCTAGGCGATAGCGTCATTCTCGTGTCCGGGCGCCCACGCCCGGACAACGACCTGCCGGCACGTAGCCGGACCTGGACCAAATCGACATTGCGCGTCGCACTCGCCCTGCTCGCGGTCCCTCCACTGCTGGAAAAAACCTACCGGGATATCGCACAGGTTGCCGGCGTCAGCCACGGAACCGTCCAGAACGCCGTTCACGGCATGCTGGATCGGCGCGATCTCATCGAGCAGCCCGGCGGGCGCGCTATGCAATTCGTCGACACAGCACGGCTCATCGATGAATGGACCACGTTGTACCCGACACTGCTACGTGGATCGCTTCAGCTCGGCCGCTTCCGCACCGACATCCCCGACTGGTGGAGAAGCGTTCCCGAGTTTCCCGACCGTTGCCAGTTTGGTGGCGAACCGGCAGCAGCGATCCTTACGCGATACCTGAAACCAGCCACATTCACCGTATACTGTGCCAGCGAGGTACCGAGGGAGTGGATCGCGAAAGCTCACCTGCGGGCTGATCGTGACGGCAACATTGAATTCCTGAGGTCCCCGATAGAGCTTCAGTTCGCGGCCGGACTTCCAAAAAACATCGTGCCGCCCCTGCTCGTCTACGCTGATCTCGTGGCGAGCGGCGACTCGCGCAATCTCGAAACAGCCCGGTTAGTGCGTGAACAATATCTCCCCGCTTGAGCCTCGCCCCCATCGCCCGTTTCCTGCCGAAATGGTGGCCCTTCTGCGGGAAGTGGCTGCCGCTGCTTCCCAAAAGAGCATCCAGTGGTTTGTCGGTGGGGCGAGCGCACGCGACATCGTGCTGACGCACGTCCACGATATCGAACCGACACGGGCGACGGCTGACGTCGATATCGGTATTTCCATCGAAAGCTGGGCCGGCCATGAAACACTGCGAACGGCGCTGCTCACGTCCGGCCACTTCGAGCAGCGAGGCACTGCAACCCACCGGCTGCACTACGAGGCCCCCGAGACCGGCGCCAGAACCTGGCTCGATATCGTCCCGTTTGGGGGCATCGCAGACGTTAGCGGCGAAATCGCCTGGCCGCCCGATCAGGCTATCCGCATGAACGTCGCCGGCTTCGAACAAGCGCTACAGGTCTCAGTGCGGGTACGCATGGATGACGATCTCGTGGTGCCTGTCGCTTCCCTTCCCGCGCAGGCAATGCTCAAGATCATCGCCTGGAAAGATCGTCATGCGGTCGATCGCAAGGACGCAACCGATCTACTTTTCCTGCTGGCATGGTATGGCGAGGCCGGAAATCTCGAGAGGCTGTATGCCGATGACGCCTTCGACCTGATCGAACAGCACGAGCACGATCCTGGTATCGGCGGTGCGGCCCTCCTCGGCCGCGACGTGGCAGGTATCGTCACGCCGAACGTGCACGATCAGATCCTCGCGGTCATTGCGCCGGACGATCCGTCGCCCCCAATACTGACGCACATGATGGCAAGCCGCACACGGATTTTCGGCGGCGATACGGCTGAACGGATCAGTCAGCTTTTTAACGCGTTTCGCCAAGAATTTGTCGCGGTGGTTCGGCGAGGAAGCGGGACCTAACCGTCCCGGGCAGGAAAGCGTGATCCAGGCTGCCCGGCAAAGAACGTAATCCTTCACGCAGCGGACGCGACCTCCCAACGTCGCCCTAGAACCGGTAAAGCTTGGCCGCGTTTTCAGCGAAGATGCTGATCCACTTCCGTGGCCACGCCCGCTTCCTTCAGACGCGCCGCCTCTTCCACGGCAATTTCGTCGAACGGGTTCATATCAATGACCTAAATGATTTATTCGAGCCCTCTCCTGGGCACCATCAGATGTTCTGGCGTAAGCCGCAGTAGTCCGAGAAACCTCGTAAGATCAAGGTCTTACGGGGGTTTTTTGTTTCCGCGGATGACCGACGTGTACCGGTGACATCGACGATTTTTGCGCATACGCGGAATCGAGGTGCCAAGCCAGGCCTAAACGCGTCGAACCGAAGTCCGAAGTGGCGTTTCGTGTCGCCAAACCGCGCGAGCGCCCCCTATCTGCTCGCCGATGGGAATGGGCTCGCTCTACGCGTCTGGCCGGACGGAAGTAAGACGTGGCTGCTCCGCTACCGCCGGCCGGGTACTGGAAAGGAAACTTTCTCAGCCTTGGCTCCTACCCTGAGGTTCCGCTCGTCGAAGCGCACAAGTCTGCCGCGATCGCGCGCAGCCTTGTCCGCGAAGGTACCGATCCGGCCGAGCATCGCCGGGCCTGATCCGCTGCGCGCAAACGTGCTGCCGAAGGCGCGTTCCATCTGGTCGCAGAAAAATGGCTCGCATTAAACGCAATGAGTGGGCCGACGAGACGTACCGCAAAGCCGAGTTTGTCATCCGGCAATACCTAGTCCCTCCGCTCCGCAACAAGCCGATCTCCACGCTCGCGACATCGGAGGTCATACCCCGGTGCTAGAAGGAATAGCGGCGCATGCTCCCAATCTCGCGACCAAAGCGCGCCAATACGTGGGCGGCATCGTTACTTACGCGATCCACCACAGTCTGCGAGAGGACGGCGTCCCGTTGTCGCTACGCGGTGTCATCCCGCGGCACAACAAAGGTCACATCCCGGCGATCACGAAGCCTGCTGAGATCGTCCCGCTCGTGCAAGCCATCAACACATACAAGTCGCCCGTCACGCGGGCTGCTCTGAAGCTGACCATGCTCACCGGCTTACGCCCCGGCGTGATCGCCGCTGCACCGTGGGATGAAATCAACCTCGAGTCCGCTGAGTGGCATGTCCCCGCCGTTCGGATGAAGATGCGTCACGATCATATCGTGCCCTTACCGAGGCAAGCGGTTGTGTTGCTCCGCGAATTGCAGTCGCTTACGGGCCGCGGAGACTACGTGTTTCCGTCCCCGGCCCGCCAGAAGACGCCGCACTTGCACCGAGACGCGTTAAGCAAGGCCCGACGCGACATGGGATTTCAAGGAAAGCACGCCACGCATGGATTTCGCGGCATGCTGCGAACCGTCGGCCGCGAGCGACTCGGCATCGACATCGATGTTCTCGAAGCGCAACTCGCGCACGCGAAACGAGGCGACGTACAGAAGGCGTACGACGGAACGACATTCGACGATGACCGGCGCCGTGTCATGCAGGCGTGGGCTGACTACATCGACGGGCTGTGCAGAACAACGTCCACGCACGGCGACGTCGATTGAAATGCGAGGCTGGAACGGAATGGAACGGAACGAGGCGGCCGGCGAAAAATTCCCGGTGGCGCTCTGTGGTCGTCCACACGATGGCCGTAGAACGCCTAGGCAGCACGGAAATTCTGACACTCCCTGCAGCGGCGACGAACCGACCTTCCGATCACCGCCGCAACTGCTCAATTGGACGCATCAGTAGCGGCGTCCACCTTCTTGGCAGCGTTGGTCTTCGGCGCCGCTTTCTTCGTCGCCCCTTGCTTGACGACTCGTCTCTTCACCGCGACCTTCTTCTCGGTTGTCACCCTTCGCGCTCCGTTTCCATTCCCGCTGATCAGGAATTCGGTTCGATCCTTGGCGTCGGCAAGCCACGCCGGAGCACGGCCACGTCCGCTCCACGTCGCACCAGTTGCCGGATCGAGATACTTCGGCGCCTGCGGACCGCGAACGTAGTTCCCCTTTCGACCTCCGCTCGCGGCGTTCCGCGTTGGCAGCTGTGCCCTGCCGTCAATCAGGAAATTGCTTCGATCCTTTGCATTAACAATCCAGCCCGGCGCACGACCGCGGCCGGTCCAAGTCGCCCCGGTCTTTGGATCAAGATATTTTGCAGCGCTGGATGGCCTACCGAACGCGTTTTGCTTTATTGCGTTGCCACTACGTCTGCTGGCCACAAGATGCGCTTGGAGGTCTGCCAACGTGAGGCCGTGCTTTTCCATCAGCTCGCTGATCTTGGAAACAGCGGATGACTGCTTCCTAACGATCGCATCGGCTTCGGCCTGCAGCTTGGCAATCTTTGCTTTGATGTCCTCTAGCGTAGCCATCACTCCCTCATCGTTGCAACAATGCCCGCACTATGCCACACCGCTTACGGCAATGTCAGCGCTGCACGGGTTCAATGTCACAGTCCCGCTACAAGTCGTGCCGGTTTTGCTCACCCACAGCCTTCCGGGCGGCACGACGCGCGCAACGCGCGATATTGTTGTCGCGTTGGTCGCGACGGCTTTGGGATCGGCGAGTTCCATTTTGCGCGCGATGTCCGATGCAACCGCAAACGTTCGGTCCATGTTCCACCTTCCGGCCCATCTGGTCGCGCGCGTTGCCGGTATTGCTCGATACGCTGGTGGCGGCATCAGCGGTTGCGATTTGGTACCGGCCTTCGGTCGACTACTGGCATCGGGCTTTATTCGTTGTAACGTGTCCGCCTCCAACAGCTTAAGCGCCTGGATGTGGTGAAGAAGCATCTCGCCCGCTGGAGTCGGCGTAACGCCGTCACGTACCAAAAGTGGCGTCCCAAAGGCTTCTTCCAAGGACATGATTCGCTGGGAGACGGCACCGCGGCTAACGTTCAGCACCTGAGCCGAACGGCCAAAGTGCCGAGTTTCTACGAGAATAGAAAATGTCTCGAGCTGTTGACGATCAAAATTCACGCGATTCCGCTGTGCAATGTTCGTTACCTTTGATGCAACTGTAACTGTGGCCCGTGACCCTACCGGTGTCGACGGTGCACCAGAACACGTCGCGTGGCTTGCAGTAGAGGGTTCACGTCATCGGCTACGCCGCCCACAGCAGTAGTCGCCGGTACTGTGCTTCACGCCATTCGGCTTGCCGGTGTCATCGGCCGACGATGTCAAAGCTCACTCCGTTCACTCACCGAGATAGGCTGCGCGCACCTTCGGATCGTCGAGCATATCCTTCGCGTTGCCCGACATCGTGACCGCGCCGGAGTCCATCACATAGCCACGGTCCGCTGCCTGCAGCGCGAGCCGCGCGTTCTGCTCCACCAGCAGCACCGTGATGCCCTCCTTCGAAATCTCCCTCACGACCTCGAAGATTTTCTCGACCATGATCGGCGAGAGACCCATCGACGGTTCGTCGAGCAACAGCAGCTTA